>JAIRQO010000001.1 GCA_031256435.1 Cellulomonadaceae bacterium | reverse complement strand
CTCGTCATGCTCATCGGTGGCTTTTTCGGTGCGGTTGGGATCCGTGCGGTACGCGGGATTGTACCCAGTCTCCATGAGGTCAGGCGGATCATCGTCGGCCATAGCAAAGCCGGAGATAGCCATCACAGCGGTCATGGACATGGCAATGATCCGTGCGTGTCGCCGTCTTTGCGACCCCTTGCGTGGACAGAACATGGTGATCTCCCTTGACGCCCGCTGCGTCCAGTTTCACACTATGCCCACGTGAGTCACAATTGAAGAGTTTCCAGGGGTTATGGCGCAAAGAACACGCCGCTGGCACCGGATGTCCGAAAGCCCTTGTCCGTGTCCCGCAAGGCCATCGTCACGCCTCGTGTCACAGGGTGCGTGTACGGTGGATGGTGGGTACCGAGGGGGTGCCCGCACACAGCCGATGAGGAGTGGAAATGGCTCTCAACTACGCCACGGGGCAGAATGTTCGTCGTGTTTTACTGAAACTGTCCGGAGAAGCGTTTGGTGGGGGATCCATAGGGCTGGACCCCGCCGTGATGCAACGCATCGCCCATGAGATCGGTGACGCCGTCCATGATGGCGTTCAAGTGGCCGTAGTGGTGGGTGGTGGAAACTTCTTCCGGGGCGCATCCTTGGCCCAAGCGGGGATGAACCGGGCTCGTGCCGACTACATGGGCATGCTCGGAACGGTGATGAACTGCCTGGCGTTGCAGGACTTCCTGGAGCAGTACGGCACTCCTACACGCGTACAAACCGCCATCGCCATGGGACAGATTGCCGAATCCTATGTCCCGCTGCGTGCCATACGGCACATGGAAAAGGGCCGCGTGGTGATTTTTGGAGCCGGTGCTGGCCTTCCCTACTTCTCCACGGACACGGTATCGATGCAACGGGCACTAGAGATTTATTGCGACGAGGTTTTGATGGGGAAGAACGGCGTGGATGGTGTGTATGACGACGACCCCCGCACCAACCCCAACGCCACCAAACTTGACACGTTGACCTACCAGACGGCACTGGTCAATAACCTGCACGTCATGGACGCTACTGCCCTGTCCATGGGGCGAGACAACAACGTGACCATGCGCGTGTTCGGCATGGATGGGGACGGGAACGTGACACGAGCCCTCAAGGGCGAGGACATTGGGACACTCATTACGGCGTCCTAGGTGATCACGGCGTTCTGGGTCACCTCATGCGATAGCCTGACTCCACCACTACCGGTCACGCCAACGCGATCACCACAACCACCACACCACAAAGGAGTAGGGAACCGTGCTAGACGAGGTTCTGTTTGAAGCCGAAGAAAAGATGGAAAAGGCAATCGAGGTTGCCAAGGAGGACTTTGCAGGGATCCGCTCTGGCCGTGCCAATGCTGGGATGTTCTCCAAGCTTCTGGTGGACTACTACGGAGCACCCACCCCACTTCAACAACTCGCCTCCTTTAACATCCCGGAGGCTCGCACGGTGCTCATCAATCCCTTTGACAAGAGCTCCATGGCAGCGTGCGAGAGGGCTATTCGGGACTCGGACCTGGGAGTCAATCCGTCCAATGACGGGCAGATGATCCGTGTGAACCTTCCGGTATTGACCGAGGATCGCCGTAAAGAGTACGTGAAACTTGCGCGCACCAAGGCCGAGGACGGGAAGATCTCGCTGCGAAACATTCGCAGAAAAGCCAAGGAAACCATTGACAGGGCCATCAAAGATGGCGATTGTGGCGAAGATGAGGGGAAACGGTCACTTTCTGAACTTGATGACCTCACCAGGAAGTACTCTGGAAGCATCGATCAGTTGCTCGACGCCAAGGAAGCCGAACTTCTCGAGGTCTAATGTCCACTCCATCCTCCTCCACCGCCCCGGCATCAGCGCCGGTTGAGCCAGCACCGGCACCTCAGGCCAGCACGTCCCGCGCGGGAAGAAATCTCCCGGCTGCCATTACCGTGGCACTGAGTTTGATAGCTTTGCTGGTGCTCACGCTCGCCTTTAGGCCGGAGCCCTTTGTGGTGCTGGTGGTGGTGGCCATTGGCGGGGGACTGTGGGAACTGCGCGGCGCCTTTGAGACGGTAGATATTAAACTCCCCATTTGGCCGCTGCTGGTGGGCGGTGTGGGCATGGCGGTGTCCACCTTTGCCGGTGGAGCGCAGGCGCTCATGATCGCCTTTGTGCTGACCGTGGCTGTCACCTGCGTGTGGAGAATTGCCGAGATGCTTCCCGGTGAGCGAGGCAGGGCTGCTGGCCGGGACATTGCCGCCTCGGTGTTTGCCTCCACTTGGTTGCCATTCCTGGCCTGCTTCCTCATTTTGGTGCTGGCACAGGATCGCGGGAACTGGCGGGTGGTCATGCTCATCCTTCTGCCGGTTGCCTCCGATACCGGTGGCTACATTGCCGGTGTGCTCTTTGGCAAACACCCGATGGCTCCTTCGGTCAGCCCCAAGAAGAGTTGGGAAGGCTTCATTGGGTCAGTGATCTTGGCGGCGGTGGCCGGGTTCCTGGGCTCGCACTTCATTTTGGGGTTCCCATGGCTGCCTGGCGAGGGTGGGGCGCTCCTCCAATCGTCCCTCGTTCTGGGGTTGATTCTCGGCGTGGTGGTGGCCGCCACCGCCACCTTGGGGGATCTGGCCGAATCCTTGATCAAGCGCGATTTAGGACTGAAGGACATGGGTGACCTCCTTCCGGGGCACGGAGGAATCCTTGACCGTGTGGATTCCATCCTCATCACTGCACCGTTCCTCTACCTGCTGCTCGTCATTGCCGCATGAGTCCCCGCAATCCCGCTCGTCGCGCCTCTACGCGGACTGCGTCACAGCCTCGCCAAGCGCCACAGGCACCCCAAGCGTCGCAACCCCGTCAGGCATCACGGGCACCCCAAGTCCGCCCCTCGGATGAGACACCCGCTGTCCCCATTCAACTGGCGCCGCGACGCAGGAATGCCCCGCCGCGCCACTTTGCGGATCTCACCACGGAGGAACGCGCCGATGCCGTCACGGCCCTTGGTCACAAGCCGTTCCGCGCACGCCAGTTAGCCACCCATTACTTTGAACACTTCTCCGTGGACCCAGAAACGTGGACGGACCTGCCCGCCGCGGCTCGGGAGTCTATGGCCAGCGCGCTCTTCCCGCCGTTACTCCGCAGCACCAAAGTGTTGACGGCGGATCGCGGTACCACGGTGAAAACGCTGTGGCACTTATTCGACGATGCCCGGATAGAGTCCGTGCTGATGCGCTACCCCAAGCGCACCACGCTGTGCGTCTCCACCCAGGCAGGGTGCGGAATGGCCTGTCCGTTCTGCGCCACAGGACAACTGGGCCTGACGCGCAACCTGTCAGCGGCCGAGATGGTAGAGCAGGTGCGCGAAGCCATGCTCACCCTGGCCAACGGCGAGATTCCTCCTGGTCCCACGCGCCTCAACAACATCGTCTTCATGGGGATGGGTGAAGGTCTGGCCAATTACACAGCGTTGATGGCGGCTATTCGGATGTTTGCGGCGGAGCCTCCGCACGGCTTTGGGATGAGTGCGCGCAATCTCACCGTCTCCACCGTGGGTCTGGCGCCCGCCATCACGCGTCTGGCGTCTGAAGGTCTTCCCCTGACCTTGGCTCTCTCCCTCCATGCGCCGGATGATGATTTGCGCAGTGAACTCGTCCCTCTCAACCAACGCTACTGCGTGGATGATGTTCTTGATGCGACCCGCGGCTATTTTGAAGCCACGGGGAGGCGGGTGTCCATTGAGTACGCGCTCATCAAGGATATGAATGATCAACCGTGGCGTGCCGATCTCCTGGGAAGCATCCTCAACAAGCGCGGCCGCGGGTGGGTTCATGTCAACCCCATCCCGCTCAATCCCACACCGGGGTCCATCTGGACCGCCTCAGATGTGGAGGTTGAGCGAAAATTCGTCGAGCGTCTGCGCGCACACAAAATTCCCACCACAATTCGTGATACACGAGGAAGTGACATTGACGGCGCCTGCGGACAGCTGGCAGCAGAGGAGGAATCATGAGCGAATCCATGTTCACATCGGTCTCGCGTTTCAAGACCGGCTACGCCAAGGACCAGGTGGACGAGTTCTTCACCACTACCCGTCAGGCCTACGAGGGCACGGCGGTGGATGATGTCACTGCCACGGACATCCAGAATGCATCATTTGACCTGGTGCGGGGCGGCTATGAAACCGCCGCCGTGGACGGAGCCTTGAATCGGCTCGAAGCCGCCTTCGTTGCGCGCACCCGCGCTCAGTTCATCGCCGTCAACGGCAACGACGCCTGGATGACCGCTCTGGCTGACAAAGCAAGAACCCTCTACCCGCGCCTTAGCCGACCCGCCGGGAGTCGCTTCTCCCCGCCGGACAAGGGCAAACCGGGCTACCTCCGCGCTGATGTTGATGACGTCTGTGATCGGCTTGTGGGGTATTTTGACCGCGGCGAACCGCTGACCGCCGCAGAATTGCGCTCGTCCACCTTTGCCAAAGCGCGCGTGAAAGACGGCTACGCCGAAGGTCCCGTGGACGCCTTCTTGGGGCGTGCCACTGAAGTGCTTCTCGGCGTTGAATAGTGGTCACCCAGCGCAGCGTCGCGATTCTGGGTTCCACGGGGTCCATCGGCACCCAAGCACTGGACGTCATCTCCCAGCATCCCGAGCGTTTCAAGGTGGTGTCTCTGGCCGCTGGCGGCCATGATGTGGCTGCTCTCGCGGCTCAGGCCAGCCGTCTCGGCGTTGACGCGGTTGCCATTTCCGACGACGATCGTCGTACCGAATGCCTGGAGCGGTTAGAGTCTGCTGGTGGTCCGCTCCCGGAGGTGCTTTCCGGACCCGATGCCGCCACCGAGGTGGCCGGACGCGGGGCAGACGTGGTCCTCAATGGCATCACAGGTTCGGTGGGTCTGCGCCCCACCCTCGCGGCACTGGAGGCGGGCTCTACCTTGGCCTTAGCCAATAAGGAATCCTTGGTTGCCGGAGGTGCCCTGGTCAAGCAGGCTGTCCAGCACCCGGATCAGATTGTCCCGGTGGATAGTGAGCATTCCGCCATAGCGCAATGCCTGCGGTCCGGAACCCATGGTGAGGTCCGCAGACTCATCCTGACGGCAAGCGGAGGCCCCTTCCGCGGGTATTCCCGCAACCAGTTGGCCCACGTCACGCTCGCTGAAGCCCTCAACCATCCCACGTGGTCAATGGGACCCGTGGTGACCATCAACTCTGCCGGGATGATGAACAAAGGGCTGGAACTCATTGAAGCGCACCTGTTGTTTGACGTGGATCCTGGCGACATCACCGTGGTGGTCCACCCTCAGTCGGTGATTCACTCGGGGGTGGAATTTGTTGACGGTTCCACGATTCTCCAAGCGAGCCCGCCAGATATGCGGCTCCCCATTGCGCTGGGCCTTTCCTGGCCGGATCGCCTGGACCCCGTGACCCCTCCGTGTGATTGGTCCACGGCCACAGCGTGGACCTTTGAGCCCCTGGACGAGGAGGTTTTCCCCGCCGTGAACCTGGCCCGGGAGGCCGTCCGGGCGTCGGCCACCCACCCGGCTGTCCTGAACGCCGCAAACGAACAATGCGTTGACGCCTTTTTACGCCGAGCCATGCGTTTTTCTGAGATACCGGCTGTGGTGGCAGAAGTGCTCGCGCAGCATGACGGTGTAGCCTTTTCACAAGTGACGCTCAGCGATGTAGAACACGCGGAAACCTGGGCGCGGCGCCGGGCCGATGAGATTTTGGAGGCTTCATGCTTGGAGCGATAATTGGCGATATGGCCGGGAGTCCCTTTGAGTTCGCGCGCGAGGCCGAATCCTTGGACGCAGTCCGGATCCTCAGTAATGATGCCGCGTTCACCGATGACACGCTGATGACCGTGGCGGTGGCCGAGGCGCTGCTGACTCACGCCCTGTCCAACCCGGACGTTTCAGACACGGCCATCAAAGCGGTGCTCATCGAATCGATGCAACGATGGGCGCGCACCACAAGGCTCCCGCGCGGCGGGTACGGCAGAGGGTTCCAACGGTGGCTGGACACCGAGGGACCCGAGCCCTACGGTTCCTTTGGCAACGGCGCAGCGATGCGTGTTTCGCCCGCCGGTTGGCTCTTTGAAACGCGGGAACGCACCGAGCACTGGGCCGCCGTGACAGCCATTGTGTCCCACAACCACGCCGAGGGTGTGCGCGGGGCACAGGCCATCGCCGCAGCCATTTTCTTAGCGCGTACCGGCGCGGACCGTGACGAGATTCGTGACTACGTGGAGCGCCACTATTCCTATAATTTATCAACACCCTGGGAATCCTGTGTTGATGAATCCTTGCCACCCGTGTCCTGCCAGGCCACGGTGCCCGAAGCGCTGATCTGCTTCCTTGCTGCTGATTCCTTTGAGGACGCCATCCGTAAAGCCGTATCCCTCGGGTTTGACACGGACACTCGGGGAGCCATTGCCGGGTCCGTTGCGGAAGCCTTCTTTGGCATTGACCCGGCGCTTGCAGATCAAGCGCGCCAGGGTCTCACCCCGGAGATGCTCGCCGTGGTGGACGCCTTCTACGCCCGGGTTGCTGCCCCATGACCGCGCTCATTCCCGCCGTAGTGGGGATTGTGGTCATCCTGGCGGGCATTGGACTGTCCATCGGTGCGCACGAGTTCGGCCACCTCATTCCAGCCAAGATTTTCAACGTCCGCGTTCCGCGATACATGATTGGCTTCGGCCCCATGCTCTGGTCCAGGACCATCGGAGAGACCGAATACGGGCTGAAACTCCTGCCCTTCGGTGGGTACTGCCGCATGGTGGGCATGGTGCCACCAGCGCCCGAGGGCAGGGTGGAAAAGAACACCTTCTTTGGCAATGTGATGGCGGATGCTCGCGAGGAATCCGTCAAGGAAATTCTTCCGGGGGAGGAGAACCGCGCGTTCTTCAACCTGTCCGCTCCACGGAAGATCGTGGTGATGGCGGGGGGGATTTTTGCCAACTTCCTGATGAGTATCCTGTTCACCGTGCTGGCTTTCTCCATTGGCTTCACTCAGGCAACTCCCGTGGTTTCCGCCATCTCGGACTGCATCCCCACGGCGGACGGCACTCCGTGTAACGCCGCCACGGATCCGGCACCCGCTGCTGCTGCGGGGCTGCAACCGGGAGACCGCGTGGTGAGCTTTGATGGCCACGCTGTGTCGTCGTGGACGGACATGACCAACGCGATTGACGGCACAGCAGGGCACGCTGTCCCCGTGGTGGTGGAACGGGACGGGCAGGAGTTGACCCTCACGGTCACACCTCAGCAGGTGACGCGGGCCGTCCTTGACGCCGAGGGGAATCCCGTCACCCAGGACGGACAGATTGAGACCGTCACGAGTGCCTTTGTGGGATTAGCCCCCACCTTTGCCCGGCAATCCGTTCCCATGGCGGAGGTCCCGAGTCAGGTGGGGCAAATGTTCACGGGCACCGCCGGCATGGTGGTGACCTTCCCTGTTCAGGTGTATCGCGTGGCGCATGACATGTTCACCGGCACACCTCGCGGAGATGACTCCGTCATGTCCGTGGTGGGGGTGGGCCGAGCAGCCGTGGACGTGGCGAGTGCTGATGTGGATGTGCTGGATCGTGTTGCAGTGATGCTCTCCCTGGTGGCCTCGCTGAACATGGCGCTCTTTGTGTTCAACCTGGTTCCTCTGCTTCCTCTCGATGGAGGTCATGTGCTGAACGCCATTTACGAGGGTGTCAAGCGTACGGTGGCGCGCGTTCGGGGAGTAACGCCTCTACCTGGGCCCGCTGATGTGGCCCGAACGTTGCCCATTGCGTACGTGATGGTGGTGGTGTTGGTGCTGTCCACCGTACTTCTGGTGCTCGCCGATGTGATCGATCCTGTGTCCATCTTCCAGTAGCCGCCCGGTATCCGGTAAGTTGCGCTCTGTGAGTTCTCAGGTTCTGTCCCCCCGCAAACCTACGCGTCAGATTCGTGTTGGCAAGGTGTTGGTGGGTGGTGACGCCCCCATCAGCGTGCAATCCATGACCACCACGGCCACCAGCAACGTGGATGCCACCTTGCAACAGATTGCGGAACTCACGGCAGCAGGCTGTGAAATCATCCGCGTGGCGGTGCCGTCCCAGGATGATGCCGACGCGTTGGCGGCCATCGCCTCGCGTTCGCCGATTCCCGTGGTGGCGGACATCCATTTCCAGCCCAAGTATGTGTTTGCCGCCATTGACGCGGGATGTGCTGCGGTTCGGGTGAACCCGGGAAACATTCGCAAATTTGGAGATCAGGTGGGCGCCATTGCCCGCGCCGCCACCGATGCCGGCGTCTCTCTAAGGATTGGTGTGAACGCCGGGTCCCTGGAACCCGCGCTGTACCGCAAGTATGGCAAAGCCACGCCCGAGGCCTTAGTGGAATCCGCCGTGTGGGAAGCCTCGCTCTTTGAAGAACATGATTTCCACGATTTCAAGATTTCCGTGAAGCACCATGATCCCGTCACCATGGTGAGGGCCTACCAACTCCTAAGCGAAGCAGGGAACTGGCCCCTCCACCTGGGCGTCACGGAGGCTGGCCCGCAGTTCCAGGGGACCATCAAGTCCGCAACGGCCTTCGGCGCGCTCCTCAGCCAGGGGATCGGTGACACGATTCGCGTATCCCTATCGGCGCCCCCGGTGGAAGAAGTCAAGGTGGGCATCGCCATTTTGCAGTCCTTGGGGCTGCGGGAGCGCACGCTAGAAATCGTCTCATGCCCGTCATGCGGGAGGGCTCAGGTGGATGTGTACACCCTGGCCAACGCCGTGTCTGACGGACTCCAGGACCTGGACGTTCCCCTGAGGGTGGCGGTGATGGGCTGCATTGTCAACGGTCCCGGCGAGGCACGGGAAGCGGACCTTGGTGTGGCGTCAGGCAACGGCAAGGGTCAGATTTTCATCAAGGGTGAAGTGATCAAAACGGTTCCCGAGGCCGAGATTGTGCCTGTTCTCCTTGAGGAAGCGCGTAAAATTGCCGCCACGATGCCCCGTCCAGACGGGGATGATGGTTCTGGCTTGAGTGGCGCTGGCTCGGATAGTTATGACTCGGCTGGCGCTGGATCAAGCGGCCCCATCGTCACCGCTGTTCCTGACCTCGGGTAGCCCCAGAAGGGTCACACGGTGCGATGCGAAATACCCGGCTGTGAAGAACACGCTGCCATGAGAAACCAGCGCTATGAGTGACGCCTGCCAGGGTCACGCTGCCAGGCTCATCGATCCGCGCTCGCGGAGGGACGTCCTCGCCCTGTGCGCCTTGGTGCCCGAATCTGCCGTGTTTGTTGCTGCTCAGATAGAGCGCACACTGGGCGAGTACGGCGAGTCCCCTGCCGGTGACCTGTGGGGATGGCCGAGCGAGGGTCCACCCAGAGCGCTGTGCTGGGCCGGGGCCAATATTGTCCCCGTGGTGCCTCCGGATCTTGATGTCCATGACCGCAGAGTTGCCCTCCGAGCGTTTGCCCAGGCGGTGGGGAGCGCGTCCGGGTTCGCCTCCCTCACGGGCGACGAATCCTCCGTGCTCACTCTCTGGTCCCATCTCAGTGGCCAGTGGCCTGCAGCGCGAGAGATTCGCCGAGGGCAACCCCTCTTGGCCATCAATCGAGACCCTGACGTAGAACCCGATCCCTGGGTCCGGATCACCGCCCCCAGTGAAATTCCCCTCGTGCTGCCCGCCTGCGTTGCCATGTTCACCCATGAGGTGGGATATTCACCGATCACCGAGGAATCTACCGCGTACGTTGGCCACGTCACGTCCATCGTGGAACGAGGTTATTCGTTTTCGCGGTTCGCCGGGGCCAACTCCAGATCCCAGAGCGCCGTGGAGTTCACCGCAGAACTGGGCGCAGTGGCACTGGACGTTGCCCAGGTTCAAGGAGTATGGGTGGCTCCTCACCTGCGAGGAACTGGGCTTTCGGCACCAGCGTTGGCCGCCGTGGTGGCCCACACCCGCGCCCACATTGCCAGAACTCTATGCCTCTATGCCAACTCTCACAACGTCCCAGCGCTGCGTACGTACGCGCGCGTGGGATATGAACGGGTGGGCACCTTTGCCACGGTATTGTTCTGACGCTCTGCTGGTCTGATGCCGTTGCGCTTTGACTCCGTGCTGTTCCGACGTGGTGTTGTGATCAGTCTGTGTTGTTATCAGGCTGTGTTGTTATCAGGCTGTGCTGTTGTGGCCCGTGTTGCGACGCCGTGTTGAGCGTTAGGCGTCGAAGCGGGCGGGGATTGACGGGGTCATTCCTCACCCAGTGTTGGGTATCACCCATGGATTCACGCCTCGCCGCTTTGGACCTGCCTGATTATGTTGTTGAGTGTCTCAACAAGGCTCCGTCCATCACTATTCCTCAATCGCGCCAAGAAGTTTATGACATGGTCATTCCTAATCCCGAGGATTGGGTCTTTGACATCGAGTATGAACTGCCCTCAGGCACCGTGGTGAAAGAAGCCAATGTGGTGCGGTGCCGCAACGGTTTAGCCGTCAACTATTTCGACGATTACCTGCGGCGCCGTGATCCGGATTGCATGCGCATTGCCGATGAGTTGCCCTCGGACAAGAAGCGCTTCAAGGATGACTGGGGTCCCTTTGATCCCGTGAAGAAGGAAACCCTGGACTGGCTCGCCACCCAAGATCTCATTGTGGTGCCGTTTAAGGCCGGTGGCCTGGTCTACGGATCGCCGTCACTGGCGCTCATCCCCAAGAACTGCGGGTTCTTTGCCCTCGCACTGGTGGACCTGCAAGGGTTTATCACGCTGGACAAACTCGGAGCGTTCACGCCGCGGTCCATGCTGTACTTGGCACCCCCCTTCCGCCACACGCACTTCAACGCCAAGCAGGTAGTGGTGCATGATCGCACCGAAACGCTGCACGAGATCTACGCCTACAACCTCTATCCAGGGCCGTCAGCGAAGAAGGGTGTGTTCTCCGCGTTGCTGGACATTGGCCAGCAAGAAGGATGGATCACCGCCCATGCCTCCTCGGTGCGCGTCACCACGCCCTATGAGAACGAAACCGTCATCATGCACGAGGGTGCTTCCGGTGGTGGGAAGTCCGAGATGGTGCAGGAGTTGCACCGTGAAGAGGATGGACGCGTCATGGTGGGTGTCAACACCGTGACGGGTCTGGAATACCCCATCACGCTGTCTGAATCGTCACGCCTGGAACCGGTGACGGATGATATGACGCTGTGCCACCCGTCCATTCAAGATCCAGATTCGGGTCTCATGACGGTTGCTGACGCTGAAGACGGATGGTTTGTCCGCGTGGACGGCCTCACCCACTACGCCGTGGATCCCAGCCTAGAAAAGGCGATCATCCACCCCACACGTCCGCTCCTGTTCCTGAACATTGAAGGTAACCCGGGTGCCACGTGCCTCCCGTGGGAGCACGTGATCGGCCCGGACGGCAAACCGTGTTCCAACCCGCGCGTGGTGATTAGCCGCCAACAAATCCGCGGCATTGTCAACGAACCGCAGCAGGTGGATGTCCGCACCTTCGGTGTGCGGATGCCTCCGTGTACCCGGGAAGCGCCCACCTACGGGATCATGGGCTTGATGCACGTCATTCCTCCGGCACTGGCCTGGCTGTGGCGCCTGACCACACCGCGCGGTGACAAGAACCCGTCCATCGAGGCCACGGGCGCCGAAGCGGAAGTGATTGCCCGTGGGGGCATGGTCGCTGAGGGAGTCGGTTCGTTCTGGCCATTCTCCACTGGCACCAAAGTGGGCGCTGCCAACTTGCTGCTGGACCAGATCCTCGCCGCCCCTCGGACGCGCTATATTCTGACCCCCAACCAACACTGCGGTGCGTACCGGATTGGTTTTGCCGCCGAATGGCTGACCCGGGAGTACCTGGCTCGTCGCGGTCAGGGCCGCGTGAATGAGCGGGACCTCGAACCCGCGCGCTACCCCATGTTTGGCTACGCCCTGAAGGAGATGAAGATTGACGGTCAGGTCATCCAACCCACACTTCTCCACCCGGAGATGCAGTCCAAGGTGGGATTCGATGCCTATGACAAGGGTGCAAGTATCATTGATAACTTCTTTGTTCAGGAACTCCCGCAGTACCTGACCGAGGATCTCTCCCCGCTGGGAAGAAAAATCATTGAAACCTGTATGTCCGGTACAGCAACCTTGGATGACTACCTACGCTTGACTCCCATCAAGTTCTGATTTCCCCCACCCGCGAGTGCGCCGTCACGCACTCGCTCCACATCACCCGGCTAGGTTGGCCGTGAACATCCTAGCCGGGTTGTGTGTTTGCGCGATACCTGTGTGTTTGCGCAAAATGGGTGGCCCGGTCCCTGCAACACTCTAAGGTGGAGCCATGCCTGCTGACACAACCCTGAAGCGTGACTCGATTCTGCGCTTGTCCTCCCTCTTCCTGCGGACTTTGCGTGAGGACCCGGCCGACGCTGAGGTGGATTCCCACAAACTGCTTCTCCGGGCAGGGTACATCCGCCGTGCGGCTCCAGGCATTTACTCCTGGCTGCCGCTGGGTTTGCGTGTGTTGGCAAAGATTGAAGCCATCATTCACGAGGAAATGCAGGCCATCGGCGCACAGCAGGTCCATTTCCCGGCACTCCTACCCCGCGAACCGTATGAGGTTTCTGGCAGGTGGGACGAGTTTGGAGCGGGGCTATTCCGCCTGAAGGATCGCAAAGAGGCAGATATGCTTCTGGCACCCACGCATGAGGAAATGTTCACACTTCTAGTCAAAGACCTGTATTCGTCGTACAAAGACCTCCCGCTCACCCTCTACCAAATCCAAACAAAGTATCGCGATGAAGCGCGTCCCCGTGCCGGCCTCATCCGTGGCCGCGAGTTCATCATGAAAGACTCGTACACCTTCAATATTGACGATGCCGGCCTCAACGCCGCCTACCTGGACCACCGCAACGCCTACGAGCGTATCTTCACTCGCCTCGGCCTGGAATACGTGATTGTGTCCGCGATGGCGGGAGCCATGGGTGGGTCCCGTTCTGAAGAATTCCTGGTGCCCTGCGCGATTGGTGAAGACACCTTTGTTCGATCACCCGGCGGCTATGCCGCGAATGTGGAGGCCGTCACCACCCCTGTCCCTGATGCGCTCACCTGGGACGATGCCCCGGATGCGCATGTGGAGGACACGCCGGATTGCCCCACCATTGAGGCACTCGTGGCTTACGCCAATGCCACGTTCCCGCGGCCAGACCGCCCGTGGACCGGTGCTGACACGTTAAAGAACGTGGTCTATGCGGTCACGGATGCTGCTGGCCACCGCTCGCTGCTGGTGATTGGGGTCCCGGGTGATCGTGAGATTGACGAGAAACGCTTGGAAGCCGCATTGGCCCCTGCCGAGGCTGAACCAGCCACGGACAAAGACTTTGTGAACCACCCGGAGTTGGTGCGCGGCTACATCGGTCCGGAAGTTCTTGGCCTGGATGAGAAGGGTAACGGCATCCGCTACCTCCTTGATCCTCGGGTTGTTCCGGGGACGCGGTGGATCACGGGTGCCAACCAGGCAGGCAAGCACGTGGTTGACCTCGTTGCAGGCCGGGATTTCTCTGCGGACGGCACTATTGAGGCCGCTGAAGTGCGCGAAGGTGACCTGGCACCGGACGGCTCAGGAACGCTGCACCTTGCGCGCGGGATTGAGATGGGGCACATTTTCCAACTCGGCAGGAAGTATGCCGAAGCACTGGACCTGAAGGTTCTCGACGAGAATGGCAAGCAGGTCACCGTGACCATGGGCTCCTACGGGATTGGCGTCACGCGCGCCCTTGCCGCTTTGGCCGAACTCCACCATGATGCCCAGGGTCTTGCCTGGCCCGCCCAGGTGGCACCAGCCCAGGTTCACATCGTGGCCACAGGCAAGGAGCAGACGGTCTTTGATGAAGCCGAACGCATCGCCACAGAGCTGGACGCACGGGGTGTGGAAGTCATCTATGACGATCGCCCCAAGGTGTCACCCGGCGTGAAATTCAAGGATGCCGAACTGTTGGGGGTTCCCCTGATTGTGGTGGTGGGACGCGGACTGAAAGACGGCGTGGTGGAGGTGCGTCCGCGTGCCGGTCAATCCACCACCCTGGACGTGACCACAGCAGTAGACGCCATCATGGCCGAGGTGCAGGCGCTCTAGCGCGTCTGACCCTCCAGCCCGCCAGACCCTCTAGCCCATCAGGCTCGCCGCGTAGTCCGGCACGAGCCGATTGTAATTCCGAGGCGGCCGAACTACCGCGCCCGATGAGACGCGCTCAGGAATGACGAGTGTCTCATGGGGGATCTCCTCATAGGGGATGGAGTGGAGCACGTGATAAATGAAGTTGAGCCGAGCCGCCTTTTTGTCATCACTCTCCACACTCCACCACGGTGAATCGGGAGTGTCCGTCCGGGCAAACATGGCGTCCTTGGCCTCGGAGTATTCCCTCCATTTGTTAATGGATTCCAGGTCCGTGGGGCTGAGTTTCCATTGCTTCAACGGGCTCGCTGCACGCTTCCGGAACCGTTTCATCTGTTCTTCGTCGGACACAGAGAACCAATATTTCAACAGGATGATGCCGTCATCAATGAGTAATTGCTCAAATCTGGGCGCAGCCCGCATAAAGGCCTCGTATTGATCCTGCGTGCAATATCCCATCACTTTTTCCACACCCGCACGGTTGTACCAACTGCGGTCATAAATCACAATCTCTCCCGCGGTGGGCAGTTTGTCCACGTACCGCTGGAAATACCACTGTCCGCGTTCGCGCGAGGTGGGGGTGGGGAGGGCTTCGTGGCGCACCCAGCGCGGCGGCATCGCTCCGGTGAGGCGGGCAATGGCACCACCCTTACCAGCGCCATCGCGTCCCTCACACACAATGACCACGCGCCGCCCCGTTTCCTGCACCCAGTTTTGCATGGTGGCAAGTTTGACTTGGAGATCAAAGAGGGCCTTTTCATATACTTTGGTGCTGAGGGCTTTGGGAGCGGCGCTGGATGTCATGTCACTATTGTGGCCTGCGTTCGGGGCACGCGCGCGTTAATTACCGGTGGGTCTTGACTGGATCGTCGAACAGACGCGCGGGCATGGTTGATCAGACGCGCGGGAATCGCTGAATGGACACGCACTGGACTTTCATATCAGAGCCTCCCGTTACAGTACGGGCATGGAAGAACTTCGCTGGTCCCCGACGATGCTGGTCCACGCATCATCCTGTGAGTTTGGCTTTCTGCGTGGCCGAGCACGGGCCAAGGCCGGGTATCAGCGCCCACTACTTCCTCAGACGCGAGCAATGAAACTCGGACTTGCCCATGAGGAATGGCAACTCCAGCAGTATCACGCACAGTTCCCTAGCGGTGTGGTGGACGTGATGGAAGGTACCGAGCCGTGGCAGTTCTCGCGGGAAGAACTGCGCGGTAGGGCGAGCCAGACGTTGGACGCGCTCCAGGCTCAGGTGCCCGTGGTGTATCAAGGTGTATGCCTCACGGACAGCTTTGTGGGATTTGCCGATTTCATGGTGCTGGACAAGGACGGTACGTATCGCATCCAGGACACCAAACTGGCACGGGCGGCCAAGGGTGGCGCTCTGATTCAGTTGGCGGCTTACGCCGATCAGTTTCAGCGGCTGGGCGTTCCTGTTCACCCAGACATTGAGGTGATTGTGGGAACGCGGGAAACCGTTGCCGTTCCTCTGGACGTGGTGAACCCCGTGTATCACGCCCGGCGTGATCGGTTGCAGGAACTCCTGCGCGTGGACGTGGGTGGAGTGAAGTTCGACGCTGCGGACTCGGACGCTGTGGCATTCGGCGCTGAGCAGTATTCCGCCTGCCGACGGTGTGACGAGTGCCGCGAGGCGATGGCCGAGGCGCAGGATCTGATGACCGTGGCTGGGGTGACGGCGGGGCGCAGACGAATGTTGATGGCTAGTGGCGTGCGCACGGTGGAGGAGTTGATAGCAGCAACGGTGACACCGGAGGGGATGCCTGCGCGGGTGTTCGAGGCGTTGCGGGCCCAGGCACGTGTCCAGCATGAGTCTGTGCCGGGGGAGGTGCCCGTGGTGGAGGTGGTGTCGGACGATCCTGCGGCATTGCTTCCTCAGCCCACGCCTGATGACCTGTATCTGACCCTGTGGCAGGACCCGCTATACAGCGAGAATGGCGGGAAGGATTGGGGGTTGATGTTCCTTGCCGGGTTTGTGGACGGCAACAGCGCCGTGGATGTATCGGGGATCGCCGGTGGGCAGGGTGCTGGTGCCGGTACTACTGAAGCCCACTTCTCGGGGTCACTCTCGGAGGAGTTTTCCACCTTTGTGGGATTGGTGGATCTGTTATGGCGGCGCTGGGCCAGAACGCCAACATTCCACGTCTATCACTACGGGCCCGAGGTCCCGGCGCAACTGCGGGCCTTGGCCGGACGGCATGGTGAGCGCATCGACCACGTGGAAGCGATGCTGCGTGATGGGGTATTTCTGGATTTACGTTTGATCACCAGAAAGGCCGCGCTCATCGGCGTGGAGGAGTATTCGCTGGGCTCCATCGAACCGGTGTACCTCACGGATGTGCATGACGGCATCAGTGATGACCCTGCGCCAGGGGATCGGTGGGCCGAGGCCCTGCTTCCAGAGAACAGGGATCAGCGGGCTGAGATGCTTGCTGCACTCAAGGGGCGCCTGGCGTATCGCAACACTTCACTGAGGAACCTGGGTTCGTGGATTCGAGGGTTGGAAGCGCGCAAGGCCGTGGCCTCAGTGGACCCCAGTGTGTTGGCTACCGAGACGGCGCCCCCTCCGCCGTGGTATGACGCACCTGAGGAAGGCACGCGCCGCGCGCGCCTCGTGCAGCGATTGATGCGGTGGTCTGCGGTGCTTGCTGGGACCGCTCGGGGATCCGGGGGTTCACTCGATGCGCACGGTGGTCAGGATGCGCACAGTGGCCAGGATGCGGACGGTGGTCAGGATGTGCACGGTGGTCAGTGTGAGCAGGGCACTCAGAATGCACAGGGCACTCAGGATGCACGAGCCCTCGCCATGGCTGCCGCTGCCGTGGAGTACTTTCCGCGAGAGGAGCGCTTGTACCGAGCAAACTTTGAGTATCTGAGAGGGCTTTCCGTAGAGGAGTTGGCAGGCGTACGGAACGTCTTTGTCATGGATCAGGCGCAATCCGGGGACTCAGCGCGGCCTAGGTCAACGGCGAATCCCAGTTCACCAGCGCAGTCCGGTGGTACGGCGCAATCAGGCGGTATAGCGCTGCCCAGTTCACCAGTGCAGCCCGGGCAATGGGAGGACCTCAAGCGCGGGTTCTCCCACGCTACCTCCCGAGGGCGGCGCCTCACCCTGTCCGGCCGGTGGTCGCCGGGTAGCACCTATTCGGAAGGTGCCAGCAGTACAGACGTGCGCGTGCTGTACCGCGATGGAGCGATCCGAGGAATGCGTCCCCGCAATGACTTGGCGCCTTACACCGATGCCCAACTCACCCACGTGGCAGTGGGCCCTCATCAGGACGCGGTGACCTTCACCGAATGGCAGTCAGGGAATGATCGCCTCGATTATCAGGCAATGCCCGTTGCCCTCGTGGAAGGACCGCCCGTTGACTGCCGAAAACTGGGCGACGCCGTAGTGCGATGGGCTGAGGCGCTCGCGGATCATCTGGATCGTACCGGAGGGAATCTCCAGACGGCCCCGCCCAATATCATGCTCGATGTCCTGCGGCGCATCCCACCTCGGTTGGGTAGCGGGGGACGGGCCGAAGTTCAGATGACACGCCCAGCGAATCCGAGCGTGACCGGTCGCGGTGATCCGGTCACCACGGACCCGGGAGGCACGGCGCCAAACCTTTCAGAGCCGGACACGGTCAGCGCCATCGTCGAATCCCTCGTGACCATGACGCAGAAGTCCTACCTCGCCGTGCAGGGTCCTCCTGGGACGGGCAAAACGTACACCGCTGGTCACGTGATGGCCAGGCTGGTCTCGGAGTATCGGTGGCGTATTGGCGTCACATCCCAAAGTCACGCCGGGATCAGCAATGCTCTCACCGCCACCCACGAGGCGGGCCTCCGCACGGAGTACATCGCCAAAGCCCTCAGGTTTTCCGAGCAGCGAGATCCCGCCGTCCTCTACCCGCACACCGTGGTGGGTCACGCGGCGGACGGGGCTGACATGACCCTTGATGCCTTCCAGCGGATGAATACTCACAGCGGGTACGTGTTTGGTGGAACGGCCTGGAGTTTCGCCAGCCAACGGCGCGGGCAGGTGCCCGTGGAGTGGGATCTGCTGGTGATCGACGAAGCAGGCCAGTTCTCCTTGCCCTCCACCATTGCTGCGGTGGGCCGGGCAAAGCGGGTCCTGTTCCTGGGGGACCCTCAACAGTTGCCTCAAGTTTCCCAGGCCGAACACCCAGGGGAGATTGCCACGGCAGCACTGCGGTGGATTTCGGTGAATGACACGGGTGATCCGGCGGACGTCCTCCCGGATCGTTTGGGATATTTCCTGGCTGAGACGCGGCGCATGGACGCAGCATTGACAGCCAAGGTGTCAGCGCTGAGTTACGGTGGGCAACTTCACACGCACTCCGTCACCGGCACGCGTGCTTTACTGCCAACGCAGGACCATCACGGAATAGCCCCCGGGGTGCATGGCGTTCCCGTGCCGCATCGCGGCAACGCATCGTCGTCGAAGGAAGAAGCCGAAGCAGTGGTGCGCTGCGTGATCTCCTTGATGGGGACGCCGTGGAATGACGGCCACCGGGTGCGTCCGTTGGATGCGTGGGATTTCATGGTGATCACGCCGTACAACGCTCAGAGGATTGAGGTGGAGGAGCACCTGGCGGCAGCGGATTTGTCTGATGTGCCGGTGGGGACCGTGGACAAGTTCCAAGGACAGGAATCCGTGATTGCCATCCTCACCATGGCCGCGTCAGATGCGTCCGAGATTCCCCGGGGAATGGAGTTCCTGTTGAATCGCAATCGGCTCAATGTGGGGATTTCCCGCGCTCAATGGGCTGCGTTGGTGGTGTATTCCCCGTACCTCATGGACCACGTCCCGTATGACGCGGAGCGCCTGAGAGAACTCAGCGCCTTCATCTCCTTGGTGTCGCCTGATACCCCGTGACGGCTCCGCTGTAGCGGCGGGTTACCTCACATCCCGCTCATACACGTCACCGTTGTGAACAAATCCCATCGCCTCCAGATAGGTGGCGCTCGCGGGCAGCGGTTCGCGGACAATCACGTGGTCAAAGCCCAGTTGGGCAAAGGCGTGCGAGTTGTCATACACGTATTGCCCGGGCGTGTAATCGCGGTACTTGGTGGACACCCAGTCCAAGAGCAGGTTTGCCGTGGCCGGGGCATCGGAAGGATCGTGACCCACTGCCACCACGCCCACCACCTCGGCGCCGTTCATCACAAAGAAGGCATGCCTCAGTTCCTTGTCTTTGCGAGCCTGTGTGAATCGCGGTGCCTTGTCCATGATGTCCGCAGCATTCGCTGTGGCAAAGTAGTCCAAGAACGCGTCATCGGGGGACACGTCCACCACCTGATACGTTTTGCCATCGGTGGCTTCTCGCTGCATCCGGATCAGCCAGTACACGTTGATAAGGACAATGGCTGCATTCATAGCCATAAACGGCCATATGCCTTCTACCGCATTCCAGACGGTCCCTATCACGGACCCGCTCATATTGAGAAATCGCAGCCACATGACCCGTGATTGCATGAGGGAAACCACCACAAGGATGGACCCCAGCCAGCCGAGGGCCTGCCACAGCCACGGGGGCATCCCCAGCGGTCCCGTGGCCGCTGCTTCCATGAAGAGAGGCAATGCGTTCATGTTCCAGACACTACGGTGGTGATGCATAGAGGGCAGGAGAACGTCACCTTTCCGCCCGCGCAGCGCTCGTGCGGCGCTGCTGCCGCGCCCATCCGGCGCCACGTGCAGCAATGTGGAAACGTGAAGCCATGAGTGAACCGGCCTGGGTGGAGCACATGATCTGGTGGCGGGTGTATCCGCTGGGGTTTACGGGAGTGCATCCGTGGGGCTGGGGGAAGCCTGCCGAGCCGGAGAAACACAAGATTTTGCACCTGGTGGAGTGGCTGGATCACGCCGCGCAGTTGGGCTGCAACGGCCTGGCACTCAACCCCATTTTCACCTCACGCGGTCACGGCTATGACACCCTGGATCACTACCACATTGATCCGCGCCTCGGCGTTGATGAGGATTTTGACACCCTGGTGGCCGCCGCCCATGAGCGCGGGATGAAGGTGCAACTCGATGGGGTGTTTAATCATCTGGCGCGCGGGCATGAACTGGTCCACAAGGCCATTGGTGATGGGGATGGCCGCGTGATTGACGCCGAAGCTGCCCAGTGGTTCCGCACCACCACGGATGCCGAAGGCACCGTGTGGGTGAACTATTTTGAGGGCCACAGTGATCTGGTGGAACTCAATCTGGAATCAGATCTGGTGGTGGAGTACATCATTGACGTGATGCGCCACTGGCTGGATCGCGGCGCTGACGCCTGGCGCCTTGATGCCGCCTACCGCATGTCCCCGGCGTTCTGGGCCAAGGTGCTTCCCGCAGTGCGGGAAACCCACCCGGACGTATGCATTGAGGGCGAGGTCATCCATGGGGACTATCCGCGGTTCGTTGCCGAATCCACGGTGGATACTGTCACGCAATATCAGCTCTGGAAAGCCATCTGGTCCTCCATTGACAACGCTAACTGGTGGGAGTTGGATTGGGCTCTGACCGCGCACAACGAGTTCCTGGACACCTTCATCCCCGCCACCTTCCTGGGCAACCATGACACCACGCGCATCGCCTCGCAAATCCGCGACCAACGCCAT
The DNA here is from genome assembly GCA_031256435.1 of Cellulomonadaceae bacterium. Taxonomy (GTDB): domain Bacteria; phylum Actinomycetota; class Actinomycetes; order Actinomycetales; family Cellulomonadaceae; genus Xylanimonas. The sequence continues at coordinate 13,270 of JAIRQO010000001.1, read as the reverse complement.
CTCCCACACGCGCTCGCCCTTCTCGCCACCTTGCCGGGAACGCCCACGGTCTATTCCGGAGACGAGTTTGGTTTGCGGGCCCTCAAGGAGGATCGTTTAGGGGGCGACGACGCTGTGCGTCCCCAATTCCCTGCCACGCCGGATCTCCTGTGGGACGAGCGCGGGAACGCCGCGCTGACGCAAGGAATGTTTGCCGATGCCAACGCGCAGACGCTGGCCCTGCATCAACGGCTCCTCGGCTTACGCCGCAGGCACCCCTGGCTCCACTCAGCGAGGACCGCCAAGGTGACCCTCACCAACTCGCAATGCGTGATTGCGTTGACGGGGACGGCTGGGGGCTCCGGGGAACCAGGCGAGGCCAAGAAACCGGAACAGGCTGGGAGACTTGGCGAGGTAGGGGAAGCAGCGGACCGCCTCACCCTGGCACTGAACCTGGATGACAAGAACCTCTTTGTCAGCGGCGAACATGCTCTGACCCAGACCATCGATGCCGATGACGTGACCCGCACCTGGGCTCGTTCCGCCAACGGCGGCCAATCCATAGCCCCCCACGGCTGGGCCATCCTCGGCTAGGTTTCCACCCCGCCCCTCCACAACCCCGTCATTCTGCGGGACCCCCATCCCAACCCCCATCCGTCATCCTGCGGAAACCCTCGCCCTCCGGAGTAATGACCCCACCCCAACCCCCTGCGTCATCCTGCGGGCTCACCTTCGACACCACCCCGTCCGTCATTCTGCGGGCGGTGAAAGCGCCTCGCAGAATCTCTATCCAGCCCCAAGCATGTGTCATGGGAGCACGAGCGGATTTCGATTTTCCGAATCTCACATGGTGAGACAGGTTCCGGCAATGTCAGCACCGTGGTGTTTACTTGGTGCCAGGACCACGGAAGGGGGAACAGATGAAGTGGATTTCGGGGTATTGGATTAGGGCAGTTCTCATTGTCATTGCCGTCACAGCGGTGGTGACGCTGGCGGTGTGGCATCCGTGGGACTGGACGCCGGGTGAATCGTTCACACGGACTGCCACGGCGGCAGCAGCGATTATCGGAGCAGCCACGGGGGCCGCTGTTGCCATTGTGGGGATCGGCACGCTGGTACAGAGGTCCCGCACAGACAGGCGCGAGGAATGGTGGCGCCGCTACCGCTGGGCGTTGGAGGAAAGTGGATCGTCAACGCGTGCCCGGCGCCGAATTGGGTATGCGGTTCTGGAAACTCTCGCAACCAGTCAACTGGCTGGGCCTACCGAAACAGGAATCATTGATGCTGTGACCCAATCGCATGTGGGCCTCGTTGCATCCTGGGATACAATGAGTCCACAAGGGAATGGCATCGAAAGTGAGGGCCTGTGATGGAGTACTACATGATCACCTACCACGGTAGGGAGTATGAGGTCTCCTGGGAGCAAGTGAAATGCGCCCAGATTCTGATGATCACCCGCAAAAGGCTCAAGAAGCAACCAACGGAGTGGATGAAGGTGCTCGCCGCCGTGGATCTCGAAAATGATCCTCCCAGCCGATTTGTCCGAGACGAAGTCTTCCAGGCCGCCTGATTGCCGCGCCATCCCGTGACCGCCGCTTGATTGCTCCGCTAGTCGCTCGTCATCCAGCGGGATTGCCCCGCTCGTCATCCTGCGGGACCCCCGGCCATCTTGCGCAACGACCGCACCCCCACCACCCCCTCCGTCATTCTGCGGGCGCGGCAAGCGCCTCGCAGAATCTCTACCCAGCCCACCGCCCAGCCCTATCGCCCAGCGCGCCAGAGGTGTAGCGGTTTGGGAGACGGGCATTTGTTGCCTCGGTCACAATCTGGATACTCTGCCGCGTCCGGAATTTCGATTCCGGGGTGGCCCGTGACCGTGACACCAAAGGGAAATTCATGCGTTGGTTCGAAGGAACACCAGCAACTATCCTCAACAACTTCCAGGTGGACCCCGCCGAGGGTTTGACCACCGCTCAGGTGGCTGAGCGCCATCAGGAGTATGGCCTCAACCAGTTTGATGAGGAAAAGCCCGTCCCCTTGTGGAAGAAGATTCTTCACCACTTGAAGGACGCCGCCGTCATCATTCTGCTGCTCGCTGTGGTTCTGAGCCTCGTGATGGATATCACCCAGGGTGGGAACTTCATCAAACCCGGCGTGATCTTCTTCATTGTGGCCATGAACCTCACGCTGGCCATTACGCAGGAGGCATCCGCCGAGAAAGCCTTAGCCTCACTGGCCAAGATGTCCAGCCCGAGCGCCAAGGTGATCCGCGACGGCCAGCAAGTGGAGATTGACGCCACGGACGTGGTTCCGGGGGACATCATTGTGCTGGAGACCGGGGACTTGGTCCCCGCGGACGCACGCCTGATTGAGTCCACGGACCTCGCCGTGGATGAGGCTTCCCTGACCGGTGAATCCGAGCCGTCCGAGAAGGAGATGAACCCTGGTTTCGGCGAGGGGATTGTCCCTCTCGGTGACCAAAAGAACATGGTGTTCTCCTCCTGCCTGGTCATCTCCGGGCGCGCACGCGCCGTCGTCGTCGCTACGGGGATGGCTACGGAGATGGGCAAAATTGCCGGATACCTCAACAACACGCAGAAGCTCAAAACACCGCTGCAGAACCGCCTGGACAAGATTGGTAAAACCATCTCGCTCATTGCCGTGGCGGCAGCGTTCATGCTGCTGGCCATTGGCCTGGTGCAGGGTACGGACACGTGGGACATCATCTTCCTGGCGGTGGCGCTCGCTGTGGCCGCCGTGCCGGAAATGCTTGCGCTCATTGTGACGCTGACGCTCTCTCACGGTGTCAAGCAGATGGTGAAGAAGAACGCGCTCATCCGCAAACTTCCTGCGGTGGAGACGCTCGGCAGCACCTCGGTGATCTGCTCGGACAAAACGGGCACGCTCACGCAAAACCGGATGACCATCACGCGCCTGTGGCTGGGGGAGGGCGAGCCTCTGGCGGCTGAAGCCATGTTCACGGACCCGGCCAGGACGGCCATTGAGCAGTTCTCGCTGGCATCCAACGCGGTGATCAAGCCCGGCGATGACGGCACCCTGGAGCACTTCGGGAACCCCACGGAGACGGCCATCAACCGCCTGCTGACCAGCAAGGGCGTGGACCGGTCCGCACTGGAGGCCGAGTATCCGCGCGTGTGGGAGATTCCGTTCTCCTCGGAGCGCAAGATGATGACCACCATCCACGAGGACCCGCAGGGTGGGTATCTGGTGCTCACCAAGGGCGCCATGGACCGGCTTCCCTTCATGCCCGACGAGGCAGCAGCCAACGAGCGGGTGCGAGTGCATGACTCGCTGGCCGCGCAAGCGTTGCGTGTTCTCGGCCTGGGCCGCAAGCACCTGGACGTGTCGCTGGCCGAGATCGAGGCGATGCCCTCTGAGGAGATTGAGTCCAATCTGGACTTTGTGGGGATCATTGGGCTGATTGACCCGCCGCGGCCCGAGGCTCGGGACGCCATTGTGCGCGCCCGCCACGCCGGTATTCGCACGGTCATGATCACCGGTGACCACGCCACCACGGCCAAGGCGATTGCCGTGGACCTCGGCATCATCCAGGACAACGGACCCGTGATGACGGGTGCTGAACTGGCAGAGATTTCCGATGACAGGCTCGTTGAGATTGTGACGGATTATTCCGTGTACGCCCGCGTGTCCCCTGAGGACAAGATCCGCATTGTGGAGGCGTGGCAGGAGCACGACGAAGTTGTGGCCATGACTGGCGATGGTGTCAATGACGCCCCTGCGCTGAAGGCAGCCGATGTGGGCATCGCGATGGGGATCACGGGGACGGAGGTGTCCAAGAACGCCTCGGACATGATCCTGATTGATGACAACTTTGCCACCATTGTGGACGCCGTCCAGGAGGGCCGTAACGTGTTCTCCATCATCAAGAAGTTGATTTACTTCCTGATCACGTGCAACTTTGCCGAGGTCATCATCATTGTGGGAGCCTTCAGCTTTGGCTGGGGTGCCATTGTCACACCCGTGCTGATTCTGCTGATCAACGTGCTGGCTGACGGTATTCCGGGTTTGCGCTTGCCGCAGGAAATCTCGGATTCGCGCATCATGAAGCGTGCCCCGATTGGACGCACCGAGAGCTTCTTTGACGGTGGGCTGCTATTTGTGATTGGCAAGCAGGTGCTGGCCTTTGTGGCGGCTACGTGGACGGCCTATTACCTGGCTGCCAACGTGGTGATTTCCTCTGGCGTGGCCCCGAGTCACGGCGTAGGCCAGTCCGTGGCCTTTGTGACGCTCGCCTTCTGCGCGGTGCTCCACATCTTCACGGCACGGACCCGGGCCAGCATCTTCAAGAAGAGCTTCTTGGACAACTGGCCGTTGACCGTGTCCGCCTTTGCCATGATGGCGCTGGTGGCCTCGTTTGTGCTGCTGCCCCCGTTCCGGTTCCTCTTTGACCTCACGCCCATTGGCGGAATGCACTGGCTACTCATTATTGGTTTGGGCATTGTGCCCACCATTGTGGCGGAACTTGGGAAACTGGCGGGGCGCATCAACGAGCGGCGCGAGTTCAAGAACCGCCTGGTGCGTCACTCCGTCCTCCACTCCGAGCACGAGAGCCGCGAGATTCACGCCTAGGAAGGCCGAGCGCAGACCCGCGCTTGCGCGGGGTCTGCCGAGGCCAACTGCGGTATTGCCGGAGCGCAGTAACAAACACGCCTAGGCATGAGCATGGCTAATCATCATTTCCTAGACTCAATGACCGTCATTTCTTAGACTGAACACCCGTCATTTCCTAGAGTGAACAGCGCTATCCCAGCAGTATGGCCATGAGGGCGCGGGTCTGGTCGATGTAGCCGCCTCCAAAGAGGACGGCGTGGACGGCCACCGGGTATAACTGGTGCAGCGGGATGCGGTCCTGCCAGTCGGGAGTCAGCGGGTGGACGTCCTGATATCCGCGCAGCATCTCGCCGAGGTGCGGGGCGCCGAAGAGGGCCAGCATGGCGAGGTCGGCTTCGCGGTGCCCCGCGTGGGCGGCAGGGTCAATCAGTACGGCCTCCACGGTGCCGGTATCTCTCGAGGGAACCCGCGTCCACATCACGTTGCCGCTCCACAGGTCTCCGTGGAGACGCGCGGGGCGGTCGGTGCCAGCCTCGCCGATCAGTTGGGGCAACCGCCGGATGACGGCGGCCATGGCGGACTCGTCCCTGCGCGTGAACGTTCGGCGCTCGCGCCCCTGCTCCATGATGGCCCGCAACCGTGCTTCGCCATAAAAAGTGTGCCAAGCGGCGAAGCCGCGGGAGGGAGCCGGGGCAGCGGGGGAGGGCGTGTGTGGGGACGGTCCGGGCACGGGTGAGTCAGACGCCTTCGGCCCAGGTTCCAGAGGCCCAGATGCCAGAGTCCCAGAGACCAATGGCAGGGGATCGTCAAGGGGGCCGAAGAATCCGTGGGTCACCCCAGGTGGCAGCGCGCCCCAGGGGCCGGGATCGCCGGAGGTGTGCATTCTTGCCAACGCAGCACCAAAAGCGCGAGCAGCCTTCGGTGTGGCTCGGGTGGACTGTATCCGCTCGAGATCAAGGAAATCGCTCCCCACGGCGCGGACCTGGACAACCCGCGGCCCACCGGGCACACTCAGCCAGCCCAACCCGGCTGCCTCTGTGGCAAAAAATCCTGCGGGCGCGCCGCGCCGGGTTTTACGGAACGTCTGGGTCATGGTTGTACCTCGTTCATCCCGGCTCAACCGTCTATTCCGGGCTGGGTCCCGGTGTAGAGGTAACAACCCACCTCTTCTGTGGCGCCGTCCTTCACGGCCACGTAGGCCCACGTGGAGCCCGCCAAACATTCGCGGATATACACCGCGCTGCACGGGGCAGCCAATCGCTCGCTCCCGGAGAAACTCGCGATGGCAAAGGCATCAAGGCCCACGTCCATCAGGGCTGGCGCGTCGGTCTCGCGGTAGGGGCGGTACGTGATGTCCATGGCGCCTACCGTACAGCGCGTCACCCGCGTGGCCCGCCGGGCGTCCACATCCAGCACGGCGGTCATCCCGCCACCATCCCACCAGGAACTCTTCCACCACCCCACCGTTCGCATTGTGCACCACCACCCCAACCGCACGAGCCAGGTGGTTTACCACGGCAACAATCATCACTACCCTATCTGCGGTGCAATCCCTCACCCACGGACCCGTGACACGGCGCATCGTAGTGTTCACCATTCCGCTCCTCCTCGGCAACCTGTTCCAACAGGTTTACGCCTTCACGGACGCTGCGGTAGTGGGGCAGTTCCTGGGCCTGTCCGGGCTTGCTGCCGTGGGCGCCACCGCCTCCATCATGTTTCTTCTGGTGGGTTTCACCTGGGGAGCAGGGTCCGGCCTGGCCATCCCCGTGGCGCGTGCGTTCGGCGCGGGAGATCATCGCACAGTTCGCGCTACAGCCGCAGCAGGTCTTTACGCCTCCGTGGCCATGGCACTCATCATCACCGTCGTCGGGATGCTGTCAGCGCGCACGGCCCTCACGCTGATGAACACCCCGGCTGAGGTGCTAGATGACGCCACGGCGTATTTGGTGGTCATCTGCGCGGGGCAAATGGCCGCCGTAGCCTTCAACTACCTTGCGTCCACCATGAGGGCGCTGGGGGACTCGCGCACGCCGCTCATCTTCCTCATTGCCTCGTCCGTACTGAACGCCCTGTTAGTGATTCTCTTTGTTGGCGTGTGGCATCAGGGGCTCGCGGGGGCGGCCGCCACCACTATCATCGGCCACGGCGCCGCCGCCGTGGGGTGTGTCATCTACATCAAGAAACGCATGCCCCTCCTGCATCTCACGCTCGACGATCTCCGGGCGGGCCTGGGTCATGTCAAGGAAGTGCTCGCCACCGGGTTGCCCATGGGATTCCACGTGTCCATCATTGCGCTGGGAGCCATGGTGTTGCAGGTGGCCATCAACAATCTTGGTGCGGATGCCGTAGCGGCCACCACCGCAGCCATGCGGCTGGACGGTCTTGCCGTGGCACCGCTGGCCTCCATCGGCGTGGCCATGGTGACCTTTGTGGCCCAGAACCGTGGGGCGCAGCAATGGGAACGCATCCGCATCGGTGTGTTCCGCATGGCCCTGGTGGTGACGGGCCTGAGTATCACGCTCTCCGTGATCATTCTGGTGTTTTCCCGGCAACTTGCCACGGTGTTCATTGGGTCCCACAATCCGCACGTGGTGGACATGGCCCAAACGTATCTGCTCATTGCCGCCGGACTCTATGGCCTGTTGGGGCTGAAGTTCGTGTATCGCAGTGCTCTGCAGGGGATGGGTCACGCCGTGGTGGCTACCGCCTCCGGTGTGGTGGAAATGGTGGCGCGCACCGTGGTGGGCTTCACCTTGGTGGCGTCACTGGGGATTGTGGGGGTGGCCCTGGCCGCGCCCATCGCCTGGGGTGCCGCCCTGACGTTGGTGGCCGTGCGTTGGCGGATGGAACTGCCTCGGCTCCGGCTTCTTGAAGCGGGGGAGGAGCCTGCCATCAGCCAGTCGGTACCCGCAGCGCACCTAGGACCAGCAGTGACGCCAGTGTTCGACGATTCAGCGCGGGAATCGTCAGAGCGTCATGCTCTCGCCCTTGGCTAACCGGCAATAGGTGTGCTGTCCCGCCAAGTCCGGGTCGCTCAAGCGTGCATCCACCATGATGTTGGCAGAGCGGGTGTTGAGCGCGTCATGCGTGGGGATCACGGTGGAGGCGCCCACGGTGCGCACAAACTCGATGGCCTCGCCGAGTTTCAGCCACGGTCCGGATACCGGCGTCAGCACAACATCCGGGGTGGACGCTGGTACGTCAAAGGAATCGCCCGGGTGGTAGACGCTCTTGCCGTCCGCGCTTATCAGATACGTGACATTAATGCCTACCGGGATGAGTCGGAAAATCTTGGCATGCTTCCCACCGCCCACCGTGACAGTGAACGGACCCACCGTGAAGGTGGCGCCGGGAACGGCCTCGTGAACACGGTTCGCCTCCACGCCGGCCTCCACCAGGGAAGCGCAGGTGGTGGCATCGGCCCACACCACGCATTCGGGATGGTACCGTAACGCGGCAACCACGGGTGTGGTGTCGCAGTGGTCCCGGTGGGGGTGCGTGACGAGCAACGCGGTGGGGCTGGTCTTCGCCGCGCCGCTTTCTACCGCGCCGTCTTTTGCCTCGCTATCCTTTGCCGTGCCGTTCATTGCCGCAGCAACGTCCGTGAAGTTGCCCGGATCTACCAGCAGGCGTGTCCCGTCTGCTTCAAGGCTGACGCAGGCGTGGCCCCAGTTGGTGATGTTCATGGTATTCATTTCGATTCTGTGGACTGTTTACCGGGAGCCCGCCAGGGTTTCCCGCCGTGTGACTACTACTACACCACCGGCAGCCACCAGCGAGGCGACGCCCACCAGGGCGAGCCACGGTACGTGGACTGCACTGGTCCCTGGGCCACCCGTTGCCGGCATGGCAAACGGGTTAGCCGGGTAGGTGGGCGGTGCCACCGGAACCAGAGGAACGTTGGCAGTGTCTGACACCGGATCCACCGCACCGGACCACGTGGTGGTGTCCGGGTTGGGATAGGCAAAGTTGCTGGCCACGGACGCCTTGTTGTGGAGCACCGTTCCCGTGGGCCCACCGTTAGCATCGTGATCGCTGTTACCGGTCATGTCCTGATCGGTGACCGTGTAGGTGCCCGTGCAGACCATGTGCGCACCAGCGGCCAGGCGTGCCTGGGGGCACACCACCGTGGATTCTCCCGTGGTGGGGTCCACCAACATGGGATCATTAATGTCAATGTTGACCAGCCACGTGGTTCCCGTGTTCGTCACCACAAACGAGTACGTGACGGGTGTACCCGCCGAGGTGACGGTGGTCCCTGTTACCGCCGGTGAACCGTTCACCTGGTTGACCTGCTTGGTCATGGTGATGGACGCGGTGGGAAGAGTGAAGGATGCCTGATCCCACTGATCATCATCGGTGTTGACGCCGTTGGAATTGATGTTGTTGGAGTCCGGTACGGGCATGGCGTAGGTGGTGGAGGGTGATCCCGCCACGGTGTAATCACCAGTGATGCTGACCGTGTTGGTCAATGCCGTCAAATCCGTGGGGTCGTAAGTGGACGCCACCTCGGCGGATACGGTGAACACCAGGGGCACGCCATCGGAAGCCAGGGTGTCCATGGAACCGAGGTCCAAGCCGGTGGAATATCCAGCCGCAGCACAGGTTCCCGTGGGCGAGTCCGGCATGGGAGCGGCATCGTCGGGTAACGCATCCGTGGTGGGATCAGCCGTGACCACTACTCCGGAACCGTTCACGTATACCGTGTTACCGGACGCATCCACACACACCGGGGTGTAGGTCAGCGGCGTTCCGTCGCTCGCCGTCACGGCGGTGATGGCACCGAGTCCATCGCCCAGCGTGGAGGTCATCACCACGTCATCCGCGGTGGAATTCCCGGCGTTTTGCGCTGTCACGGTCCAGGTGAGCACCTCGGTGGAGTTGTTGGCCGAGGCGGTGACGTCCGGTGACGTGACATCCACTTGCAACTTGGGGTTCGGCGCGTACTCGATCGGCACCGATGCGTAGGCGTAGCACACGTTGCGGTGGGATACAAGGCTGTCACAGGTGGGGGTGACGTCCAGCGTCACTATGGCGCCTGTACCGTCATCCACCTGCGGTGTTGCCGTGATGGAGGCCACGTTGGTGACGGACGTTCCACCCGCCTGGAGGGTGGCTGCGGTGAGCGCGGCAATGGTGCGGTACGGCGAGGCGCTCACGTCATAGGTCACGGTGCAGTGCGCGGTGCTGGGGTAATCCGGGAGCGGATATTGCGGATCGTTAGCCGGATAGAGCGTGATGTCATCCGGGCACGTGAGGTCCATTCCATCCACAGCGTCCGCTACGGCAACATCGGTGAGAATCGTGTTTCCCGTGTTGGACACGGTGACGTCAAAGGTGACCACCTGGTTGGGGTCCGTAATGGCTGAAGCGTCCGCCACCTTGGTGATGGCCATGTGCGGGTTGGCCATTTGGAACAGTGCTTGGTCCCACTGGTCCGTGTCCGAGTTGACATCCACGTTAGCCAGGCCGGGGTAGGTGTTGACATTCGGCAACGGGATGGGGGTGGACACCACAATCCCGTCATTGAGCGTGTCCTTGTACACGCTGTCTCCGCCGATGGCAATGGTGGTGGACAACTCCGAGGTGTAGTCCGTGGGATCCGTCACCTGGGTGGTGATGATGACTTTGGCCTCATAGCCAGCGGGCAGGTTACCAATGTCCCATTCGCCACCTTCAGCGTTGCCGTCACCAATCGGTGTGATGCTGTGAGAGCCGCAGATCACCGGGTCACCGGAAGTGTTGACGGTGGTGCAGTCCGCGCCGAGGGGAAGGTCCGCCAGGGAATCCACCAGGCCTGCCGGAGCCTCGTTTTCCGGGTAGTACTGCGTGTTGTCCTGGACCACAGTGCCGTCCGGGGCAATGTCCACCACCACGTTGCCTTGGGGATCATAAATGATCAAGTCACCAAAGATGACGTTTTCCAAGCCACTGGTTGCTTGGCCAGGAAGTTCATGGGTTCCCGTCATGATGACGTTTTCCGCGCCGGCATCACCGGGTTGCCCAGCGTTGAGCGCTTCCAGTGTCCAGGTGAGGTACGTGTTGCCATCGGAGGAGGTCAGCGTGGGCTCCGTGACGTGAACTTTGAGTTCAGCCTCGGGCGGGGGCCAACTCTGCTCGGTGAGCGTTGCTGCCGGAGCGCCCACCAGGCCGCAGGCCGCGCCGCAGTTGCCGTTTGCCAGCACGTCCGTGTTGATGGCGTTGTTGTAGACCACCTGTTGGTTCACGTCCAGGATGTTGGTGTCATTGGCCGTGACGGGTACCGATACCGTGCAATAGGACTGTCCCACGTTGAGGTCACCGGTGACAGTGATGGTGGTTCCCGAGGCCGAGGCCGTGGTGTTGGAGCAGGTGGAGGTCACCTGGTTTGTGGCCACCTGAAGGCTGGCAGCAACCGCGCCAGTGGTGGTGTTGGTTCCAGACGGCAAGGTGTCCGTGAAGGTCCAACCGGGTTTGGCCAGGAGATCACTGGTGTTGGTGATCACAAAGGTCAGCGTGGACGTACCACCTGGGTGGATCACCGAAGGTGAGAAGGTCTTGTCAATGCGCGGCGTGACGTCCAGGATTTGCGGGTTGTCAAAGGCCACGTCATTACCAGAGGACTGGGTCTGGAGGTTCTGCATGGCAAAGCCCATGTGGTTGGTTCCGGTGCTGGGAACTTGCACCGCAGAGGTGCCCATCAGATCGGAGATGTGGACCTTGCCGCCGTACTGATTCTTCTTGCTGATTTGGGGGAACAGGGCATCTTGCATGTCATACACGCCGTTGGTCCACCCGGTGGCCCCGGACATGAGCGTGTTGTAGGTGCCAGGAACGTTCGGCATCACACAGGGATCCAACGCTGAACCCACCAACGTGGATTGCCCGTCCACAATCATCCAGAGGTTTTCTTCCGGGTCAAACCAGGTCTTATTTGCCACGTCACCAGAACAGTGCGTGGCACCCACCACTACGGCAGTGGTGTAGTAGTGGCCGGACACGGTGGGAAGGCCCGTCATGATGATCTGCTCACCAGCAGCCTGGGGGCTGCCACTGTTGGTCATAGCGGCTACCACGTTGTTCTGCTGTGCAGCCGCTGTGCTCATTCCCTCGGCCAGGCCGATGGCGTTAGCCATGTACCGGAGGAATGCCCATGATGCCGTGGGCGCTGTAGCGCCGGTGCCGTTGAGATCCGATCCACCGGCAATTCCACCACCGCTGCCGCAAGCGGCGTCAATAGCGCTGGGGTTCGTTGAGTTGTAGTTAAGAATCCAGCCGTTGCAGGCACTGGTCGGAGCGGATGGTAGCCATTGCGGTGCTGCGCTGTACGCCACGGTGGAGCTGTTGTGACGGAAGTTGTTCAGCGGAATGGGGGACGTTCCCGGAACTGTGCTGCTGCTCGCGTTCGCGGTCACTACCGCCGTGGTCCCATCAGCATGCGTGGCGCTGAAATCTTCCAGGAACACCGTGGTGGGGTCTACGGGAATACCTGATTGTGCCGGTTGGCCGTCAGCGTTCAGCACCACGGAGGAGGCATCGGCGTCATCTTCAATGCCGAGGACCGCGCCACCGGTAATGAGAGCCATGGCGCCCATACCCGCCACAATGCGGTGGAACAGAGGGTGCGCTTGCATGGTACGTGCGGTATTCATCGTGCATCACCTTCATCATTGCTGTTGCGGCGGGCCACCAGGACACCGCCGAGGGTCAGCAGGGCCACCCCTGCAGCCAGCAGGGTGATTCGCGTTCCCGTGATGGTCATGGCGGCGTGGTGCGCTTCGTCCACACCGGGAGTTGACGATGAGCCGCCGTTGCCGCCATTGCCGTGGCCGCCGGTGTTGCCGTTGCTGTGATTGTGCTTGGTGGCGTGGTGATGCGCAGGCCCGTGGGACGGTGTGGCGCTGGGCGTGGGAGTTGGGGTGGGCGTTGCTGTGGGGACGGCTGCCGGATCTTCCGTTTTGGGATCGGCCTGCACGGTGTACTCCCACGTGGTGCCATCGTCGCTCAGCATGGGGATCATCACCAGGAACGGTACCGAGGTGGGCTTGGCTGCGTCAGACTCAGTCACGTAGTACACGCCCTGGGCAAGTCCGGTGAAGGTGGCGGTTCCCGCCGCGTTGGTGTGTGCGGTGATCCCGCCGTCGGCAAACACCAGCCCAGAGGTGTTTTGCGCGACGACGAGATCATCCGCACCCTTCAAACCAGCGGCAGTGGTGACGTCTACCACTCCACTGGACGTTGCGGTGACCCGGCGTGCGGTGAATTCCGCCTGGGTGGTGCCGGATTCGGCATCCTTGGTCACGGTGAGGGTGCCGGGAACATCCGGCGTGGGGAGGGACAGTTGGGGGAGGGCCAGGGTGGGCAGGGCCAGCGCGGTGGCTGGTCCAGCGATGCCAACAATGAGTGGCATGGCTAGCGCCATGATGGCGGCGCTGCGGCGGATGGTGAACATGGTGTCATTCCTCTGGGCAGGACGGACGGGTGTGGGCTGGGTCTTACTGGGTTGTGCTGGGTCTTGCTGGGTTGTGCTGGGTCTTGCTGGGACTTGCAGGGCTGTGCTGGGTCTTACAGGGCTGTACTGGGACTTACTGGTTCGGACAGGGTCTGATCCGGTGTGCCGGGCTTCTTGGGCAGGAAGAGGGCTCGCCCGGCAATAACGGCAACTCCTACACCGGCAACAAAGATCACCGCCCACCACGGGAAGGGGCTGTGGAGTACG
>JAIRQO010000024.1 GCA_031256435.1 Cellulomonadaceae bacterium | reverse complement strand
CTACCAAGTGGTGATCTCCAAAGGCCGCTACTTGAGCCAGGTGTGTCACCACAATCACCTGCCCTGACTGCGCCAGGTGAGCGAGCCGTTTACCCACCTGAACTGCTGCTTTCCCTCCCACTCCGGCATCAACCTCGTCGAACACCAAGGTAGGGTGGCTTGCCGGGTGTTCAATGTCGTCTTGCCGGACGGTCTTATCTTTCCGGACGGTCTTATCGTTCCGGACGGTGTTTCCAGTCTGGCCAGTATCATCACGCTGAGCGCCGTTGAGACTCCCAGCAGCCACCGCCGCGAGAGACACCTCAATAGCCAGCATGACGCGGGACATCTCTCCTCCCGAGGCGCCTTGACCGAGCGGGCGGGCGGGCGCGCCGGGATGCGGAGTGAGGCGGAATGTGACGTCATCGGCCCCGTGGCGCGTGGGAACGGCAGGAGTCACGTCAATGCTCAACTCGGCATTCGCCATGGCAAGGCCGTGCAGTTCGGACGTCACGGCTTCCGCGAGTGCGTGAGCCGCACCCGTGCGAGTAGCCGAGATGACCGCAGCTGATTGGCTGATCTGCGCGTCCAGCTGGGCAATCTGTGCTTCCAGATCGGCAGCGTGGTCCCCAGTGTCCTCCAGTTCAATCAGGCGCAACCCAGCGCGGCTGGCCCACGCGAGCACGTCATCAACGGTGGGACCGTACGTTCGCGTGAGTTGAGCCAGCGCGGCGAGGCGTTCATGGGTGGCCTCCAGTGCTGCTGGGTCTGCAGCCAAGGAATCCCGGTACGCTCCCAGATCTGTGGCCACATCCGTGGTGAGATACGTCAGTTCATTGAGCCGGGTGACGAAAGCCCCAAGCTCAGGATCCTCACCGAGCGCGGCTTCCACGGCGCGCCGTGCCGAGTCCAGCATGGTCAGCGCTGCAAACTCGCCATGGTCCGTCTCGTCAACGAGTGCCTGGCGGGCCTTGCCCGTGGCGCGCTGGAGCGAATCGATATTACTCAGCCGCATCTCCAGCGCCTGAAGGTGGACGTCTTCGCCCGGCTGAGGGTCCACGCCTTCAATGACGCCTAACCCCATCCGCAGCAACTCGGCTTCCTGGGCGCGATCCCTGGCTTGAGCAGAAATGGCGTCCAACTCTGCCGCGAGCGCCGCGCGTTGTGACCAGTAGGCAGCATAAATGGACAACTGCGCTCCGTGTTCAGCCCCGGCAAACGTGTCCAGAGCCCGCCGTTGATGCGACGGCGTGCGAAGCCGCATTTGATCGGCCTGCCCGTGAACGGTGACCACTTCACTGCCCAGGTGCGTCAGCACAGCAGCTGGTACGGAACGGCCTCCCAGATGTGCGCGCGAACGGGCCTTGGTCAGGGTCCGGGCGGCCACTACAGTGCCGTCATCATCCACCAGGCCGCCGGCTTCATCCACCACACGCTGTGCCGTGGGATTGGCGGCGATATTCCACCGGCCTTCGGCGGCGGCGGATGTTGCCCCTACCCTGACCATCTGGGCATCGGTTTTCTTGCCCAAGAGCATGCTCAGGGCTGTCAGGAGCATGGTCTTCCCCGCCCCGGTCTCGCCGGTGATGACGGTCAAGCCTGGACCGAGCGTAATATCGGCTCGTTCAATGACCCCTAGGTTCTCGATAGTAAGTTCGCTGAGCACGCTATCCTGCCTCGGGGCTGGTAGGAACTGGCGTGGGGTCACCGGGCACATCCGAGGCTGGTCCGTCGGAATGGGGCAACTCGGAGGCGGGCGCGTCCGAGGCCACCATGGCCTCACTGGCGGTTTGCCTCCAGCCCTTAATGGGCAGCGCAAACTTGGACACCAACCGGTCTGTGAACGCCGCGTCAAAGAGCCGGGCAAAGCGGATGGGCTGGTCACTGATCTTCACGTCTACGCGTGATCCGATGGGGAGATCGATTGTTCGTCGTCCGTCACAGGTGAGGACAGCGGGGACCGCCGAGGTGTCCAGGATGGTTACCGAGAATGACGATTGCGGACCAATCACCAAGGGACGGGCAAACAGGGCATGCGCGGCGAGGGGAACCATGAGGAGTGCATCGGTGTTCGGCCACATCACGGGACCGCCGCCGGAAAAGGCGTGGGCAGTGGATCCGGTGGAGGTGGCAATCACCACGCCATCGCAGCCGAAGCTGGACAAGGGCCTATCATCTACTTCGATGCCCACCTCGATCATGCGCATCCGTTCGGCCTTTTCAATAGTGGCCTCGTTCAGGCCCCAGCCGGTCATGGGTTCATCCTCACCTGGACGATGCACCGTCACGGCCGCCACGGTACGTTCTTCCACGGTGTAGTCACAGGCATCAAGCCGCTTCACCATTTCCGTGATGTTTCCCGGCTCTAGTTCGGCAAGGAATCCCACGTGCCCCAGGTTCACCCCCAAGATGGGTACCCCGGTGCCGTGCGTCAGCTCGGTGGCTCGCAGGATGGAACCGTCCCCTCCCAGCACAATCACCACGTCACATGAGGCCACGCCTTCCCGCACGCGCGCCGCCGCCATCTCCTCACCAAAGTCCCGCACCAACGCATCATTATGCAAGGCCACTTCAAAGCCTGCCCGCGTCAGTTCCCGTACTGCATCATTGGAGGCAGTAACAGCAGCCGGGCGCCCCCCGTGGGTGACAATGAGAACCTTGCGCTTCATGACGTGCCTTTGATCGGTGATGTAACTGTCACAGTATGACCCATGGGTGGGATATGAGTCAGTCTGGCGTCTGCTGACTTCGGTCCAAGAGGATGAAAAACTCCTGATTCCCGGTGCTTCCCGGGAGCGCACTCGGGGTGACACGCCGAGGATTCAGGCCGTATTTCACGGCACACGCCGTCACTTTGTCAATGGCCCATTGGTGTAGTGCAGGATCACGCACCACTCCCCCGGACCCTAACCGGTCCTTTCCCACCTCAAACTGGGGCTTGATCAGCAGAAGAGCCAAACCATCCCTGGCCAGGAGTTTCACTACTACGGGAATCACATACGTCAGCGAAATGAAGGAGAGGTCCCCCACAATCACGTCAGCGGGTTGAGCAAAATCAGCCTCGGTGACGTCCCTGACGTTGACCCCTTCCATCACCGTGACGTGCGGATCTTCACGCAATCTATCGAGCAGTTGCGCATGGCCTACATCCAGTGCCACCACATGCTCGGCTCCGCGCCGGAGCAGCACGTCTGTGAAGCCGCCAGTGGACGCGCCCAGGTCCACACACCAGGCACCGCGCACCCTCACCGTGGTGGCTTTGTCGTCGGACAGTTCGTCGAGCACGCACGCAAGTTTCGTTCCTGCTCGGGAGGCATAGTTGGCATCCAGAGGGTCCTCGGTCACGGCAATATCGTCGTCACATTCGACGAGTGTGGACGGCTTGGTCACCACGGAGGAGTTCACCGTCACTCGGCCATTCTTCACGTGGGCATGGGCTTTGCCGCGCGAGCGTGCCAGACCCCGCTCCACCATGGCCGCATCGAGACGCTGCGGACCTCGCTCCTCGCTCATGCCCCTACTATCTCACGAGCGGAGGTGTTCATGCCTGGAGGTACTCGCCCGCAGCGCCACCCACCTACCGCGTCATTCATGCACCGTGCCATTTACGCAGAGAGGCGTTCCTGCAGGGTCTCAATAATCTCCTCATACGCCCGAGCATGATCACTCAACGCAACATCGTCGCAGGGAACAGTGACACCCAGATTCTCCTCGGACTCATCACGGTATTCGGGTTCAACCATGGTCATGCCTCAACGGTGATTTCCGGGACCGTTGTGGGGTCCACGGGGTGTCCGGCGTCGGTTGAGGCCCAGGCGGCGGCGCAGGCGGCCCGGACGCTGTTGATGCCGGTGGGGCCTTCATCGTCGAGTTCCAACGTGCCGTTCGTGACGCGGGCGCGGCGGCCTTCCACCTCCCACCAGCCGTCATTGCCGAGGCGCGGCTCAGGGTGAGGTTCCAGCAATCCGCGCAGGTCAGCGCTGATGAAGTGGGGGCGATACGCAGCATCGGCTAACACGTCATCACGCGCAGAAGACACACCGGTGAGGACGTGAAGCCCGGGGAATCCCCCGGCACGCGCGCCACCCAGGTCCGTATCGAGCCTATCCCCGACGACGATGGGGTTGGTTGCCCCCGCCCGGGTGACGGCGAGTTGGTACATGGCCGGGGAGGGCTTCCCGGACGCTTGCGGAGTCACGCCTGTGGCTGCCTGAACGGCCCCCACCAGAGCGCCGTTTCCGGGTGCGTACCCTCGTGCCGTGGGGAGGGACTTGTCCAAGTTGGAGGCCGCAAACAGTGCGCCCGCTTCAATGGCGTAGGCTGCCTCGGCTAAGTCCTTCCAGGCGAGGTGAGGGGCAAACCCTTGGGCCACGGCATCCGGTTTGTCCTCGGCGGAGGTGACCACCACAAACCCTTCCGCCTCCATGGCTTGGACCAAGCCCTTCCCACCAATGACCAGCACTTTGGCGCCGGGTTCCAACTGCGTTCTGAGGAGCGCGCCACACGCCTGAGCGGCGGTCATCACTTCATCCGGGGCTGCCTGAACGCCAATACCCGTGAGTTGCGCAGCAACATCTTCCGGTGCCAAGGCTGCGTTGTTTGTGACGAACACCACCTGTTGGCCAGCATTGCGGTACTGGTCCAGGCTTTCACCGGCGTACTCAATGGGTTGGTCACCACGGCGGGCAACCCCGTCCAGGTCCACGAGGGCCAGGTCATAGACCTCGGCGAGTGGACGCTCGCATCCCAGGAGTCCAGTGGTGGTCATGAGGGGTCCTCCTTGGGTTCGTCTGGCTGATTGGGCTCAGGGGTTTCGGCTGCCGGGGTTTCGACCGTCGGCCGCAGTGCGCCCTGGCTCAACCGTCCGGAAGCCTCTGGTTCGGGATCAAGTTCGGGGCTTTCTAGCTCGCGCTCTAACTCTTCATCAACGGTATCGAAAATCTCGATGTCCTCGTCCGGAAGATCGTTCCCGGCGGCTCGCTCTAGGTCATCCTCGTCAATGCCGGTGAGTAACGCCGCTGCTTCGTCAAACCGCTCCGCTGCCTCCAATACGCCGGCATGCGCCTGAATCACGCGGAGCGCCAGATCACCGGATTGCTGTGGCAGGCGGTCAAAGATTGCCAACGCGGTGTCCAGGTCACCCATGTCCACGCGTGCGCCAGCAACCACCAGCGCCAACTCCACCCGGCCTTCGCGGGTCAGCGTCCGCGCCTCTGGGCTTGCCGCAAGTTCAAGCGCTTTGGAGGGGCGGCCTAGGCCGCGCTCGCAATCGGCCATGAGGGGCAAGTGTTCGGAGGATCCGTTCAAACGCCTAGCCGTTCTCAGCTCACGCAGTGCCTCGGTGTAACGACCCGTCCGGTACGCGGCGATTCCGGCCGCCTCACGCACCACGTCAACGCGGCCTGCGCGCCGTACCGCTACCTGCGTATGCTTCCAGGCCAACTCGGGATCGCGATCCAGCAGGCGCCCGGCCATCACCAAGTGCGCCCCCACAATCTCGGCGTTTTCTTTACTGAGCCCTCGTAAACGCTCGCGCGCCGGCTTATCCAGCTCCCGCATATGGATTTCTTCGGGCAGTTCAGGATCATCATGACGCGGACGTGGTTCGCGGTATTCATCACGATCATCGCGGCGTTGGCCTACGTCACGGCGTTGGCGATCCTCACCGTCCCGCCGAGGCTTCCACTCACCCTCCCTACGGGGTTTCCACTCGCCTTCTCGTCGGGGGCCATCCTGCCTGGGACCACCTTGGCGTGAACCTCCCTGCCGCGGACGATCCTCACCGTCCCGCCGAGGCTTCCACTCACCCTCCCTGCGGGGTTTCCACTCGCCCTCTCGTCGGGGGCCATCCTGCCTGGGACCACCTTGGCGAAAACCTCCCTGCGGCGGCCCGTCCCTACGTGGCCCATCAGAACTAGAAGAGCGGGGCCCGCGGGGGGCATCCTGGCGGGGCTTGCGCTCGCGATGAGAATCAGTCACCCGCTTATTCTCTCACACACGCAGCCCCCATCCCCACGCCCTAGTCAATACAGAACACTGAATACAGCGGTACCGAGATTATTCCGTTCGCTTTCCCAAAGTTCTTGGAGGATATCCGGAATGAATCCTCAAGATGATATCGAGTCATCATCACACCCAAACTCTTCGATTGGGTTCGCGAGCCCTTTTTCACCTCAAGACCACGTACCTGTGCCTGGTCCTGCTTGACGAAATCTACTTCCGCCTTTCCTGGGGACGTCCAGTAGTGCAGAGGAACTCCATTGGCTGCCAATGCTTGAGCCACATAGTTCTCCACCACGGAGCCAAGGAAGGTGTTGTCCATGGTGTCCGCTGCTAGGAGCATGGCCTGAGGCAGTCCGCTGAGTGAGGCAAGCAACCCCACATCGCTCAGATAGAGCTTGAATGCGGCAGCATCACCATGCGCAGCCAGCGGCGTGACGGCATGAGCAACGCGCTGACACTTCAGTACGGTACCTGAATACGTTAACCACGCTACAGCGGCTCCAAATGACGAGGCAGTTCCACCCTTCTGAGCAATTTTGTATTGGAACTTGCGGTTCTCTTTGGCCAATTGCGCCGGTATGGACTCAAATGCTGCCCTCACCCGGACGGCCTCACCCGCCGTGGTGTACTTCGCCATATCGGCCACGTATCCTCGCAGAATCTGGCTCTGGACCTCAGGAACGTGAATGAGGCTCTGTTCTGTGAAATAGACGTTGAGCACAGCCGGCATTCCACCGGTAACAAGGTAGTTGCGGTAGTGGTCCAGAGCTCGGTGATGGAGTGCAACAGGCAGAGCCTCGTGGTGCGCAAAGCAGGTGCGTATCTCACCAGCCAAGCCTTCCTCTCCTGCTGCCCAGAGAAACTCCTCGAAATCGAGCGGATGCAGGTACCGCGAGTCCACGGTACCCACAGGAAAGGAGTACTCCTGTCGGTTGACTGCCACTCCCAAGAGGCTTCCGGCGGCAACGATGTGGAACTCTGGTGCCCCTTCTGAAAAATACTTGAGGGATGTCACGGCGCGCTCGCACGCCTGAATCTCATCAAGAATAATGAGCGTCTGTCCAGGAATTATCCGGTCTCGCGCCTGCACTTCCAAGAGATGGACAATCCTGCGGGGATCAATATCGCCATCAAAGAGTTGAGACAAGCCGGGTGTTGTCTCGAAATTGAAGTAGACCATGTGAGGGTACGTTTTCCCGAACTCACGTAGCGTGTACGTTTTGCCCACTTGACGGGCCCCGAACAAGAGCAACGGCTGGCGATCACTCTTGCTTCGCCACTGATGAAGTTCGGCGGTCAACTTGCGGCGCATCATGACTCCTTCCACATAATCTCTAAAGTCTGATTAACTGGAACCACTTTATCACTACCGGTTGACAATTTGGACGATTTTCGGCCTGGTCTCGCGCTGGCAGGCACGTTCCAGTCATACCGCAGTACACGTCCCTGCTATGAGCGCACTCGCGGCGGCGCGGGAATCCGCGTCACAAAGTGCGTGAACCCGTTCAGCGGTTGCACAGCACACAGTACTCTAGGGGCGGAAACGGACAATATGACACATCATCATCACCAATCACCCTTTAGCAAGAACCGTGATCGGCATCGGTTCTCGTCCGGTGACGGGAGCACCTGCGGCGCTGCAGGTCAACGCCGTGAGTCGGCGCATTCCTCAGGGTGCCACCGCAATGCCAGCAGACTGGGACAACCCAAGAAGCGGAATCGTCGCACCGTCATGACGATGTTGACACGTCATGGGACTGCCCTGGCAGGTGCGCTCAGCGCCCTCGCCGCGCTCATGCTGATGTTCGTTTCTCTCAACCGCTACCACGTGGGAATGGCCTTTGCCGCCGCGAGCGCAGCGGATTCCACCCTGGGTTACGAGTTATCCTCCCACCACTACAGCGGTGCCTACGCAATCCTCATTGGGGCAGTGGGATTCGGCACCGTGGCAGTAATTCTCCTGGCGGTTTATCTGGTGCGACGCCCCGGAACGCGGATGGAGCCTCGCGGCGCTACGAACACTGGATCCCCAAGCAGGCCGCAACCTCGCGCATGCCAGCGCAGGAAGTGAGCACAAGCCGTGAGTGCCGAGTCACGTATGCGGCATTCCCACCAATTGATCTGGAGAAATCGTTATCAGTTCTGGTGCAGTAATCTCACTTCCCGTCCGTGAGATGGCGACGAGTGTGGCGTGTGACGCTCCTGGGATCACTGACCGTGCAGCATCCAGAGCGGCGAGGTCGGCAACGCCGAATGGGGCACGTTCGCGCCACTTGATCGATCCAATAAATGAGACGGTTGAGGCCACCGGCGCGCGATCAGCCCCCACAATGTCCACCTCCACGCTGTTGGTGCGGTTCCACCATCCACCTACCGCGCCCACGGGATGAACCAGGTCCCTGCTTCGCCACAGGAGGTCTCGGATCACAGGCTCCACGGCCCTTCCCCGCCACGCGGTGAATTGGCTCGTGACGCGATCCAGAACCAGATCGGCCCGCCCAGACTCCACCACGGAAATCTGATCGGCCAGGAAGGCAAGCCAGAAACGAAGATAGGGGTCGATGATGCGGTACCGCTTGTTGTGTGAGGCACGGGTTGCCAGCGGAGTGTCAATTCTGATCAGACCTCGGTCAACCAACACCCGCAGCGCCCTATCGAGCGGTGTTGCGCTCAATCCAGCCCTATCTTGGATGCGGGAGAACGAGACTTCACCGGTACCGATTGCCGTCAACACTGCGCGGGCGTTGGCTTCAACGGGTAGTTCAGCGCTGAGAGTCCGCTCGCCTGATACCAGCAGTGCTGACAACGGGTTCGCCACCTCCTTGCTGAGGAAGGAGGCCACCGAGGTACCGATTTCCCAATCTCTCAGAATCATGGGTTGACCGCCGGTGACAAGGTAGGCATCAATGGCGTCGGCTGCGCCGAGGCCGGTCAGACTCGCCACGTTCTCCACCGTGAGCGGCCCAACGTCCATCTCGGAGCCGCGCTGATAGAACGGACGGTTGTATGAGGTGAGCCGCTGCATCTCGGACTGATGGGAACCCACCAAGATCAGGAGTACAGGGAACGTGGATAATACGCGATCCCACGAACCCTGGAGCGCACCTTCAAAACCAGGATCGTCTCGCATGAGGTAAGGAACCTCATCAATCACTACCACTGCTGGACTGGTTCGCGGCAGAACGAGTGCAAGATTGCGCAGCGTTTGAGACCAATCGAGACCAGGTGTAAAGAGATCGCGGTTGGGTAGCGTTGACGAGGCAATTTCCTCGGCAAATCGCGCAATTTCCCTTTCTGTGGAGCCGTGTTGGGCATCGAAATACACAGCGGGAATATCCCGTTGTGCCAGGTACTCACGTAGAAGACGTGACTTCCCCACCCTGCGCCGCCCCCTAATCGAGACTGCTCTGCCTGGCTCGGAACCTCCGGCTTGCACCTGCTTGAGTAGTCCATCCAGCAGGCCAAACTCCCGTTCCCGCCCAATGAAGCGCACCATTATCCCCTCCCATCATACTCACACGTAAAATACTAACACAATGGTAGTATCCAATCTGTTAGTATTCACCATGTTAGCAAACTCAATGCCTCGGCGGGTGTACCCTGGGAGGCAAGCGTTCGTTCACAGACACTGGATCCCCAACGAGGCCGCAACCTCGCGCATGCGAGCGTCGGAAGTGAGCAAAAGGCATTCAGGAATGAGGGCAGCCGTGGCGAGATGAAGCGCATCGAGGGTCTTGACGTGCTGGGTGATACCCATTGCCACGCGCCAGATGTCTTCGTCGATGTCCAGAAGATCGCAATCGGCTACGAGTTGTTCTGCACTTCCTCCATCCCTACCCTCATGAGCAAGCCGCACCGCAACCCGGCGACACTCCAATTCGAGCAATCTAGATGACACTAATCGGTATCCCGACCGCTGAAGGCGTTCCACCGTTGCTCGCAACATCTCGCCATCATGTTCTCTCAGTGCGATCCGCATGGCAACGGACGTGTCAATGTAGAGGCAGGCGGTCACCATTCGCCTCGAATCTCGTCGAGAATGGATTCCACAGTTTCACCTTCAGGAAGGGTCATCTTGGGCCGGGATCTCCACTCAGCTGCACTGGTTTGACGCCCGGGTCGGATCTTTCCTTCCCGCTGCCAGCGCTCCCACGTGGTCTCCGCCTTAGCACGTTCAATCATCACCGCTCGGCCGTCGCGCCCTTCCACGCGCACCGGTTCACCAGTATCCAGCACAGAATCCAATACCGATGCCAACGTCTGATTCAAGGTTCGCCGATTAATCGTCTTCATATAACCCACGGTATCACCAACGTTCTACATGTACAACATCTCTGTTTTCACCACTGACGTCATACCTGGTCAGCGGCCTCTACCGCACGGTTTAGAGCACTTCTACCGCACGGTTTAGAGCACTCCTACCGTATGGTTTGGAGCATTCCTACCGTATGGTTTAGAGCATTTCTCATTGAATCGCCGGGATCTTTGACAACACAGTTGTCACCTCGCATCGCGTCAGGGCCTCAGCCAGCCTCGGCGTTGGGCTTCGATTCCGAGGGTGAATCGGGAGGTGGTGCCGATGCGGTGGCCGAGTTTGTTGACCGCTCGGCTCACGGTTGCCGTGGACATGGCATTGTGATCCGCGATTTCTTGGAGGCTGAGGTTGTGGGCGAGTCCGCGCAGCACTGTTCGTTCGTTGGTGGACAGGTGCTCATCATCATCGTCGAGTGCTCGTAGGGGCTGGGAAAACTCCCATAGAAGGTCAAAGTACGCTTGGAGGGTGACCAGGACGTTGGGGTTCCGAATCACGCAGGCGCTACGGGCGCCGTGGGCGGACCGGTGGCTGATGTAGCCGATACGACGATCAATGATGAGCAGCCTCACCGGAGAGGGCATACTCGTGCGCACCTCAAGGCTGTACCCGTCCATCGCTGCGGAATACTCGTGAACCCGTGGCAGGCTTTGCGCCGCCTCGGGATACAAGGTTCGTCCCGAGATCCCACGGCCATACAACTGTTGATCCGCGTCAATGGCAGCGCGGAGCATCGTGCGGGCAGGAACCCCCGGAAGGAGGCTGTCAATGTGATGACGCGCCTCAGCCAACAGTCCCGTGATCGCGTCAATGGATCGATCCACCGATATCCCCACATCACTACCCAGCCTCGGCGCTGCTGCCGGGGAACTGGGGTCCAGGGTTGCCGCTGTGGCGGTCAGCAACTCGGCATCGTCACAGAGTCGCTGCACAATCTCACTCAATGCCCTGGGGAACGCTGACCCCGGCGCGTATGCGTGGTAGCTGCCGGCAACCGTCGTCGAAGGTTCGACGAGATGCGCACTGACCAGCCTTGTTAATGCTTCCTCAACCTTGCCCAGATGGTATTCCCGCAGATGTCTCGCCACTTCCTCCGGGGTAGCGGAACCCAACGTTCTGACCGCTTGATACACCGACGCCGTGGGAAGTTCAATCTCTACCTTCCGTGAATCCATCACACACCCTTTCCCCAATGATATGAACACCTCATGATAGATGCCACACAATCACGCAACCCGCGCGACGGTCCATATCTGCTGAGAATATCAAACGAGTCCTCGTGGGTGATTTCCCTCATGAAGGATACCGGTCACCACTAACTCAAGACGGTGCGAACGAGATGGGTAGACAATCGTGATGTCAGCCCTCGTCACCTTGACGAAAGGATTGAAGGATGGGAAACATCAGCCGGAAGCGGATACTGCGGATGACACGCGAAATGTCTCGAGTGCTGAGAGGAATCTTCCCGGCAGTCATAGCAGCAACAGCACTGCTTCTTGCTGCCGGGTGTTCCCCGGATTCAACGCTTGCTATCACATCCGGATGGGAGGAACCAGGCTGGATGGCTCGCGCTCGGCAAGAATCCGACGAGTATGATCGCTCCCTGACTGCATGTTTCACCGAGTTTGGTGTCGAGAGTTTTCCTATCGTTGGCGGTGGCGTTGCTACAGGAACCACCCTTGACGCGGACGGTAACTATCCGCCCGGGCAGGAAGAACTCATCAATACTGCACTGGAAGAGTGCGATAAACGCGTCCAACCTCCGGTTTCGCGAGCCAGCAGCCTTACCCCCGAGGCCTATGCGAAGACCCTTGAGGTTCGCGCCTGTGTTATTGCACATGGATTTGAACTTCCCGAGCCACCGACCCTTGACGTGTGGCTTGAGCAAGAGGAATTCGCCTGGAATCCCTACACCGTGCTCATGGATCCCACAATTACCCCCAAGGACCGGCAACCCACCAGACAGCAACTAGAGGAACTCACCATCACCTGCCCCCAAGCACCAGGCCCACGCTACGGAATCATGTACGACTAAGCACGGGGACCTCCGTGAACTCATGGAAGCCTGCCCACAGGGCGGCACTGGAGGAATCGGCATCTTTGACAAGTAACCACCTAAAACCCTAGAACGAGCCGAACGCCCTCGCTGATCTCTCGCATGAGGTAAAACGGCAGTATTCCGACGGCGAAGGGTTCAATAAACTCTCTATCAACTGGACCTACCTGTGAAACCACCGCCACCGAATCGGCGGGGAGGCCGGACGCTAAGGATGGGATAAGAGCATTTCCAGGAAATGCAGCCAGGCGGGTGTTCGATGTCAGCGGCACCACAACAACAGTATTGATGCGAGAATCCGTCAACCAGTCCTCCTGAATCACCACGGCGGGACGGCGCTTTGCTGGCTCACTCCCCCGTGGAAGGCCAAAATCGACCCAGACCACAGAACCCCGCTGAATCACCATTCGTTCCCTTCAATGATGGTCCTCGCTGCTCGTCTGAAATCCGCACTATCCACGCTGGGCTGCCCGCTTGCTTCAATAGCAGCATTCGCCAGCCGCGTGAGTCGACGATTGTCTTCAAGTGAGTCGGCAAAGTGATCGCCAGCACGGACGTAGAATTCTGAGCGATTCATCGAATGCTTGGCGGCCACCCGTTCAAAGCGTTCAGCCTTAGCATCTGGCACCGAGATTGCTGTTTTCACAGTGCCAGTATAACCGGTCATACCCGCTCCGGCAACCCTGTCACCGCCGTCGCTACTTGTGACACAGATTCACTCAGCCTCCGCCTAGTTCTGGTTGGGCTTTAGCCAGCCGCGCCGTTCGGCTTCGATTCCTAGAGCGAATCGATTAGGCGCACCGGTGCGCTCCTGGAGGGACTTGATGATGCGGCCGATGGTGGAGCTCGAAATCTTAGTGGCATGTTCGATTGCGTGGTCGGTCTCTCCTCTGGCTACCCTCGCAAGGACCGTTCGCTCCTTCACGGTGAGTGAGATGAACCTGTCAGAACCGGTGAGTAGGGGCTTTGCCTGGCTCCACAGGTACTCGAAGGTCTCACCAAACGCTGTGACAACTTCCGGGCGGCTCGTGATCGTTGAACTCCGCCCGTCATTGACCAACGGAGTATCGATAACCACGTACCGCGAATCAATCACAATCAGGTGTGCCGGGGTAAACGTAGAGGTTCTCACCTCTCCCCCAAACTCCGCCGTAGTTGCAGCATAGGCAACGGCACTCGCATCCTGCCTTGCTGATTCGGGATAGATTGAACGAGCCTTCACACCGCGCCGCAACAACGTCAAGTCCTCCACTGAGGCAGACGCGAGCCCCTCCGGGGACGGAAGAGCAGGAAGCACGCAATCAATCTGACACTGGGCTTGGGACAAGATTGCTGCGAGCCGATTGAGGTAAGCGTCGTCACTGTCGAAATGCTCAAAGTGTGACTCTGCATCGCTCGAGCCTTGCAGACCTGCGTGGGAGGCGGCGTTGGTCATTATCGCCGCCTCCTCGGTCAACCTCTCCGCGATTGCCTTCAAGGCTCGCTCAAAGGCGCTAGAAGGCGCTGGTGCCCGGTAGACGTCTGCGGAGTCAGGGGATGGTTGAATCAACTGCAGACCCAGGAGATGTGTCACCGCATCTTCAACTGCCACCGCATTGCGGGTACCTAGTTCACGTGCCACCTCGGCAATCGTTGCCGATTCCTTGGAAACGATGACGTTATAGACATCCGAAGGTGTGATCGCCTGAGATTCCATCTCTACTCCCGTCAAATATGGGTGATTTCCCTCATGAAGGATACCGGTCACCACTAACTCAGGACAGCCTCAATGTGATGGGTAGACAATCGTTATGTCAGCACCCAACACCCAGTCGAAAGGATTGCAGGATGAGAGTCATACTCGCCACCCTCCTCCTCATATCTCCCACCTTGGTGGTCATTACGGGAGGTGAACCGCCACCCCCTCCACCTGAAATTCAGTGTATCCACTGCAAGCCCCAGCCTAAGTGAAAACAGCTGCCATAGACCCCGAATCAACCACACAACCCACCATCACCCTACACTCAGAGTAGGAAACAGATCATGAAGAAGCACACGCATCGCAAGCCCGCCACCCTTGTCCTCACCGGCCTGCTCGTCATCGGCGGCACCATCGCCGCTCAACCTGCCGCTGCAGCAAGCGGGAACCTCACCTGCCCCAG
This sequence comes from Cellulomonadaceae bacterium, assembly GCA_031256435.1. Lineage (GTDB taxonomy): Bacteria > Actinomycetota > Actinomycetes > Actinomycetales > Cellulomonadaceae > Xylanimonas. Next base: position 1,197 of record JAIRQO010000024.1, on the reverse strand, counting down.
CAGTGCGCGAGTATCGGCACACGGATCGAGAAGCACTGCAGGGAGTTTCACACTAAAAGTCCCTGGACAGTCGGCACACACGTATTATTGGACGGGTGGGACCCTTACGGTTTCTGACTTAGGGAGGTCTTCCTCAGGCTCGTGGTCTGCCACGGGAACGAATATGACTTCCGCCTACGGTTTCTGCTACTGAGCCAATGAAATGCCGAACCCGGCGTGCCGTACCCTTTGTTGCAACTATTTCACTAGCGGCAGTCCTTGTGGGCTGCACTGGTGTTGATGAAGGGTCCTCTGCGCCAGAGAATTGGACGGAACCTGGTTGGATGACTATGGCGCGACAACAGATAGAACAATACCAACAAGAATATCTGACGTGCCTATCCGAGTTCGGCCTGAATGGCGTTGTGGGGGTAGGTGGAGGAATCGTCGGGATCGAAATTCCCTCAGACGCGAACGATGAACCGTTACCCGGAGCGAGCACGATAGTAGATGAGGCAGGAACCGAGTGCTCTGAACGAGTTGCACAACCTCGTCATTGGGTGACTGTTCCTGACAGTGCTTCCTACCAGAGAACTCTCGATGTTCGTGGCTGTCTCGTTGCTCACGGGGCACGCGTCAGCGAGGCTCCAAGTTTTGAAACGTGGGCAGAAAGCGCTCACCCCTGGAATCCATTCGAAGAGATATTTACCGCGGTGACCCAAGAGGAATTCCTGAGATTTGCCGAGTTATGTCCACAAGCGGGGTACGGCCAGTTCGTTGTCAATTTCTAAGTCTCGAACTCACTCACTGAGAATGTCTATATGTCCTGACAACATCAAACTCATTCCTCGTGGGTGATTTCCCTCATGAAGGATACCGGTCACCACTAACTCAGGACAGCCTCAATGTGACGGGTAGACAATCGTGATGTCAGCACCCAACACCCAGTCGAAAGGATTGCAGGATGAGTGTCATACTCGCCACCCTCCTCCTCATATCTCCCACCTTGGTGGTCAATACGGGAGGTGAACCGCCACCCCCTCCACCTGAAATTCAGTGTATGCACTGCAAGCCCCAGCCTAAGTGAAAACAGCTGCCATAGACCCCGAATCAAACACACAACCCACCATCACCCTACACTCAGAATTGGAAACAGATCATGAAGAAGCACACGCATCGCAAGCCCGCCACCCTTGTCCTCACCGGCCTGCTCGTCAT
>JAIRQO010000078.1 GCA_031256435.1 Cellulomonadaceae bacterium | reverse complement strand
CGCAGGGTAGTTGAACGCAGAATAGTTCACCCATCGCAAAGCGGGGGTACTGATACCGAAAGGGTCAGTACCCCCGCTTTCGTCGTCCCCTGGGGAATACCGCCCTGGGTAATCCCGCACTGGGTAATCCCGCCCCCACATTCGTCGTACATTGATCTGTACCCCCCAATTCCCCTACCCTGATGTTCGACGATGGCGCTCAGGGTACTCACCCACAAGAAGGAGTACATCCCCCATTTACCACAGGTAAACTGCGGGGGTACTCATTTCCGATGCTCACTACTCACACAACACTCAATATGAGTAGGGACCCCCGGTTCATGCCTCAGGATTGGTACTGCAAGCAACTATCCCTACGAGGCAAGGACCCCAATGGCCACCTCCGCAGCGATTGACGTACGTGATACGTCTACGCCGCCAGACACCACGGGCGAGGCCGCGGTACCGCAGAAACCTTCAGTGTTTCGCCGTGCAGTACCCACGCTCACGTTCCTAGCACGGCGAATCCTTTCGTCCCTGCTCGTGCTTCTCGGCGCCACCTTTATTGTCTACATGCTCCTGTCCTACTCGGTGGACCCTCTTGAGGACCTCCGCACGAGTACGGCACCTAACCGTGACGCCTTGATGGCTGCGCGTATTCAGATGCTCGATCTCAACACTCCGGCTCCATTGCGGTATCTGCACTGGCTTCGGGACGTGCTGACCGGGAACCTCGGTACCAGTTGGCGTACGGGTCAATCCGTATCCGCCATGCTGAGTTCCGCGATTCCGAGCACCGTCACCTTGGTGATGGGGGCGATTTTCATCGCCATCGGTCTGGGTATCTTGGTGGGAATTGTCTCGGCTCTGCGCCAGTACACCCGCTTTGACTACGGCGTAACCTTTATGAGCTTTGTGCTCTTCTCCCTGCCCTCCTTCTGGGTGGCCGTGCTCCTCAAACTCTGGGGTGCCATTGGCTTCAACAACTTCCTCAGAGATCCGCAGTTCACCTGGCCAACCATTGTGATTGTTGCGCTGATCTTCGGTGCGTTGTGGTCCGCCGTGATTGGTGGAACCCGCAACATGCGCTGGATCATCTTTGGGGCTGCTACGGCTGCCACGGCTCTGGGGATGTATCTCATCTCCGTGACGGACTGGATTCTCAACCCCGGTTTGGGCATTGTGGGAATCACCGTTCTGGGTGCGATTGTGGCCTTTGGCCTCACCGCCTTGACGGCTGGTCTGGATAACAGGCGCGCCCTGTACTCCGCACTGAGTGCGGTAGTGGTAGGAGCCATCCTCTACTTCCCGCTCCAGGCCATGCTCGGCCGGGCCACCTGGCTCATGATCTTCCTGCTGGCTCTGGTAGCCGCGATTGTAGGATGCGTGATCGGTTGGTTCTTTGGCGGTCCTGACCGCATGGTCTCCATGCGTGGCGCTGCCATCACGGCAGTAGCCGTGGGCGTGTTTGTGTTCATTGACCGCGTGATGCAGGTGTGGCAGCAGTACAACGCCATGTCCCAAATCAACAACCGGCCAATCTCCACCATGGGTGCGCAAACCCCCGGTCTGCAAGGTGACTTCTGGGTCACCACGCTGGACCAGTTCACGCACTTGATCCTGCCCACCGTGACCCTGATCCTCATCTCCTTTGCGGCGTACACGCGTTACACGCGTTCGTCCATGCTGGAGGTCATGAACCAGGATTACATCCGTACGGCTCGTGCTAAGGGTCTGCCGGAGCGAGTGGTGACGGTGCGGCACGCATTCCGTAACGCGCTGATCCCGCTGGCCACCATCATCCCGCTGGACATTGCTGCCATGTTCGGTGGCGCCATCATCACCGAGCGCATCTTCTCTTGGAGCGGTATGGGTTCGATGTTCATTCAGGCGCTCAACACACAAGACGCAGCACCCATCATGGGGTACTTCCTGGTGACAGGAACGCTCCTCGTGATTGCCAGCATCCTCGTGGACGTGATTTACGCGGCCCTTGATCCTCGAATTCGGGTGGACTCATGAGCAACGAACTGAATACTGTGACTATTGACACTGAAAAAGACACCGAGGCCGTGGTGGACAACGCCCAACTCGGTGAAAACGTGGAGAACGCCATCGAGCTCAAAGAGGTTGAGGGTCTCTCCCAAGGAACCATCGTCATGCGGCGGTTCTTGCGTCACCGTGGTGCCATGGTGTCAGCCGCCGTGCTGATCCTCCTGGTGCTCCTGGTGGCCACCTCAATCGGTTGGGGTCCCATCCCCGGCTGGTGGCAGTTTGGCATCCGGGACATCAGCCCCATTGCCCGCACTGGTGGTGCCCCCACCATGGGCTTCTATGATGGCGGATTCCACATTGGAACCCACCCGTTTGGTCAGGACAACATTGGCCGTGACGTGTTCGCTCTGGTGATGCGTGGCGCCCAACAGTCCCTGACGGTCATGGTGGTCATCGGCATCCTTGCCACGGTGATCGGCGTGCTCCTGGGAGCTCTGTCCGGGTTCTTCGGCAAGTGGGTGGATAACGTGATCATGCGCTTTACGGACATGATCATCACCGTTCCTGTCATCATGGTGGGTGCCATCCTCGGTGTGCTGGTTGGCGGTGCCAACCCGTGGACCTTGGCCATCGCCCTGTCCTTTGTGACGTGGACCTCCATGGCCCGTTTGGTCCGTGCTCAGTTCCTCGCCTTGCGTGAACTGGAGTTTGTGGACGCGGCCCGTGTGGCCGGCGCCTCCAACGCCCGCATCATGTTCAAGCACATCCTGCCCAACGCGGTGGGTGTCATCATCGTGAACGCCACCCTGCTGATGGCTTCGGCCATTTTGCTGGAAACGGCACTGAGCTTCCTCGGCTTTGGTATCAACCACCCGGAGGTCTCGCTTGGTCAGTTGATCAACGAGTACCAAACGGCGTTTGCTACCCGCCCGTGGCTGTTCTGGTGGCCCGGTGTGTTCATTGTGACCATCGCCCTGTGCGTGAACTTCATTGGTGACGGTCTGCGTGACGCGTTTGACCCGCGTCAGCGCCGCATCCCCACCAAGCGTGCCCTGCTCAAGGCGGAAGCCAAGCGCACCGCAAAGGCTGCCAAGGCCCTGGCCAACTCGGCCAAGACCGGCGCCATCCCCGCGGTGAGTGCTCCGGCAGCGGCTGCGCAGGGTAGCACCGGGGCCTAGCGGCTCCAGGGCCACGGCGGCTCACGCTGTGCGTGGCTCACGGGCTACCCAGCCCGACGACCGCCTCACGGCGGGGTGTCTAGAGCAGCACTATCGTCGCAACGCTCGCAGCGGCCAGAACGGCCAAAGCGATCAGTGTGACGGTGTGCCACTGGACACGCGGCGCGGCGAACTCCACTTGAGGGTTGTCCAGAAGGCCGGCGTCTCGGAGTTCCTCCCACCGGGTCCGCACCATGAGTGCGGCTTGACCCGATGCCGAGGACGCGAGATCGCCAGGCCGGATGGTTCCCGATTGATAAGTGGAACTCGGCAAGCCGGTTGTTTCGGCCTTGGACGCCTTGGTCACCGTGTTTCGGCCCGGTGCCGGGGCGGCCCAGGCGGAAAAATCCCCCACGGCGGTGTAGAGAGTCAGCGCGTAGCGCGTCTCTACCCGCTGGATGGTGGGCCACGGCAGTTCGATGGTTCGCAGAACGTTGCGGATCTCCACACTGGCGGGGCTCACTATCACGGCCGGTCTCCAGTAGGCCGCCCACACCCACAACACCACGAATGCCACCGGTGCGATATATGGCACTGTGGCGCGAGGGTTGTGAACAAGGCTGAGTAGGATGAGAGCAGCCCCTAAAACTCCAATCGCAATTGTTAGAACTCGGCCGAACCCCGGCCTGTAAACCATCGTCTCTTGAGACACCATGGTGATGATCTTTCCAGATGGAAAGCATATCGCCTCACGGAAGGATCACTGAAGTGACTGAACAACCCACAACTGGCGCTGAAACCACAAGCGCAACGCCGATTCTTGAGGTTCGGAATCTTGGCGTGGAATTCTTTGTGGACGGCGAGTGGTTCCCCGCCGCCATTGATGTGAACTATGACGTGGCCCCCGGTGAGGTGCTCGCCATTGTGGGTGAGTCCGGTTCCGGTAAGACCCAAAGTTCCATGTCCCTCATTGGGCTGTTGCCCCCCAACGGCCGCGCCACCGGTTCGGCCAAGTTGGCTGGACGGGAACTGCTGGGCCTCAGCCACGCGGAACTCTCCCACGTGCGCGGTAACGAGGTGGCGGTCATCTTCCAGGAGCCGATGACGGCCATGAACCCGGTGTACACCATCGGTTTCCAGATCATCGAGACCCTGCGGACCCACTTTGACATGGGTCCCAAGGATGCCCGAGAGCGCGCTATCGAGTTGCTCACCATGGTGGAGATTCCTGACCCGGCCAAGTCCGTGGACAAGTACCCGCACCAGTTGTCCGGTGGTCAGCGCCAACGCGCCATGATTGCCCAGGCCCTGGCCTGTGAGCCCAAGTTGCTCATTGCGGACGAGCCCACCACCGCGTTGGACGTGACCGTTCAGGCGGAAATCCTCCAGCTCATGCGTGACCTTCGTCACCGTGTGGACGCCGGTATCATCCTCATCACTCACGATATGGGTGTGGTGGCTGACCTTTCTGACCGCGTGATGGTCATGAAGGATGGGCGTGTAGTAGAGGCCGGTTCTGCCGATCAGATCTTCTACTCACCCCAGCACCCATACACGCAGGCGCTGCTCAAGGCCGTTCCTCACCTGGGTTCCCAAACGGGCGCCACGCGTGTGGAGTACACGGATATTGACAACGTCAACCACGTGGTCAAAACCCACAACCAGGTCAAGCCTCCGGTGGAGGACCTGATCATGGACGCCACAGACCTCATCATCGAGTACCCGGGCCGTGGCCGCGTGCCCGCCTTCCGCGCCATCAACGGCATTGACCTCTTCATCAAGAAGGGTGAGGTGCTCGGCCTGGTAGGGGAGTCCGGTTCCGGAAAGACCACTGTGGGACGCGCCCTGGTGGGTCTGCTTCCTGTGGCGGGCGGTTCGCTCATGGTGGACGGCATTGAGTTGTCCGGCGTGAAGCCCAAGGTCATGCGCCAAATCCGGCGTGACGTGTCCTTTGTGTTCCAGGACCCGGGTTCGTCCCTGAACCCGCGTATCCCCATCGGTGAGTCCATTGGTGAGCCGATGCACTTGCAGAAGTGGAACAAGGCGGACATCACGGCCCGCGTGGACGAGTTGCTGGACCAAGTGGAACTCCCGCGGTCCATGCGTAACCGTTACCCGCACGAGTTGTCCGGTGGTCAGCGCCAGCGCGTGGGTATTGCCCGCGCTCTGTCCCTCAAGCCGAAGCTGCTCATTGCGGACGAGCCCACCTCCGCTCTGGACGTGTCCGTTCAGGCCCGCGTGCTGGAGATCTTCAAGGAACTCCAGGAAGAGCACGGGTTTGCGTGCTTGTTCATCTCTCACGATCTTGCCGTGGTGGAAATGCTTTCCAGCCGCATTGCCGTGATGCACAAGGGGTACCTGGACGAGGTGGGTCCGCGTGAGGAAATCCTCACCAACCCGCAGCAGGACTACACCCGCCGTCTGCTCGCCGCTGTTCCGGTTCCGGACCCGGCCGCGCAGAAGGAACGCCGCGAAGAGCGGGATCGTCTGATCAACCGTCAGGCGTAGGTGATGCGGTCCACTTGTTCTGCATGAACGAGTAACCGACGACGGAAGCCCCGGTGAGCCTCATGAAGGCCCACCGGGGCTTTGTGGTGTCCAGGGTGCGGGTGGAGGTGTCAGTGGGTGCTGGCTGACCGTGATGACAACCAGGGGCAAACCAATCCTTGGCAAATTGTGACCAAATTGGGATAGAAACTTGGAAGAAAAGGTGTTGCGCATCACATGAATCCAAGGCACACTAGGGGGAGAAGCGTGCGCGACGCTTTGCTCTAGTTCCTAGAATTCTCAAAAGGGGTGTGGGCTTCGATGAAGAACCTACGCAAGAGGCTGGTACCGAAAGTCTCGAAGGACCAAAGGGGTCACATTGTGCTTCACGATGACGTGAATGAAAAGACCACGGAGGATCGGCGCGGCCTGCGGTCCTGTTGGAAGTTTGGGCAATTGGTGATTGCTGGCTCTATTATTCTGGTGCTTGCTCACGGTGGTGGCGTGGTGGACCCAGAACTCGCCCACACGGGCCCCGGAGAGGATTCCCAAGAGCAGGAGGATCCCGGCACGGACAACGAGGCCGATGGTCCCATTGATGAAATCCTCAACCCTGATGACACCGAAGATGTTGACGAACCCATTGACGAGCCCACTGGCGAGCCTGGCGATGACGCCACTGGTGACACCACCGTGGGGCCGGATGACGCACCTGGCGATGACGATCAAACAGGCAATGGCCCCGATGATTTGGTAGAGGACCTCCTTGAGGCGCCGCTCCCCACGGAGAGCACTGATGTAGAGGATCTAGCGGACCTGGGCGCCGTGAAGGGTCAAGTAGTTGTAGTTGCGCACGTCAATGACAACCCCGAGTCCTTTGACATTGGCCATGATGACGAGCACCTAAGTGATTCCAAGGGCGTGTTTGTGGTGGGCAATGACGCCGCCGTGGAGGTTCCCGAGGAGATCCTGGATAAGGCAGACCTTGGTGACGTGGTGAAGGTTGGCGCACAAGCCACCGAGGATGACCTCGGCAAGGTCAGCATCACGCAGACCGCGCAGCAAGTCCCCTTGGGTAACGCTGTCAGCCAACCCACCGTCAAGGGTGACCACACCGTCAACGTGGTCATCATGTCCCCAGCAGGCGCCGCCATCCCCGGTGACGCTGCCACCAAAGCCCGCGCCGCCGTCAATGACGTCAACAGTTACTGGAAAGCACAAAGCGGAAACGCCCTGACCTTCAGCGCTGGCAAGGTTGTGTCAGCACCTGGAACTATTCCTGCCTGCAACCGCACGCAACCGTGGCCCATTTGGAATGCTGCGTTCCCGCAGTTGAAAACCACCAACGCTGACCTGGGGTCCTGGAACAACAACACCCACCTGATGGTGATTGTGTATGGATGTGGAACCGGTCAATCTCCTACAGGCGTGGGAACCATTGGTTCCACCTGGTTCACCGCCAACTCGCAGCGATACAACATTGCCTACGCTTTGTCCTGGGAAGGCCCGCAATCGGATGTGATGGCGCACGAACTCGGCCACAACCTTGGGCTGGAACACGCTAACCTTCTGAACTGCACCTCTGGCTCTCCTGATGCTCGGACGGATGGCGGTTGGTCCTCCTCCAAGTCACGGTGTTCGGTGTACCCCTACGGAGACCTGTTTGATGTGATGTCCGTATCCGGACGCTCCAACATCGGTTCCCTGTCAGCCCCTGCCGCTGACCTGCTGGGATTCGGCAACAATTGGAAGACCATTAAGCCTTCCGGAACCGCGCAAACGGTGACGTTGAACGCCCTGTCTGACGCGTCAGGTTCTCGCGGTGTGAAGGTCACGGACCCGGGAACCGGAGAGGAATACTACGTAGAACTGCGGGCCAACGCGGGCTATGACAAGAACATGTCTGGCCGGTACCTGCCCATTGGCAGCAACAAGTACCTCACGGAATACGGTGTGCGCATTGCCAAGCGCGTGAAGTCTGATTCCAACCTGTGCTCCGGCGTGGTGTTTGATTACTGTGGAACGGTGTACGTGACCAACCCCAAGGCCGCCATGGCCTCCGGGTACAAGAGCACGTCCTTTGGGGCCGGGGCCATCATGACCGGAACTTCGGGCAAGTTGGCAGTGAAGGTGGACTCCATTAGCGGGTCCACGGCCAAGGTGTCCATTGCCTCGTCCATCGCTGCGCCCAAGCCAGCGGCGGCCGCCCCTAAGCCCCCGGCAGCAAACACCAACCCGCCAGCAACGGCCACCAACACGGTGAAGACGTTCAAGAAGGGTTCAGTCACCATCTCTGGCACGTTCAAGGTGGGCAAGAAGTTGACGGCCAAGCCGAAGAGTTTCAGCCCCGCCCCCACGTACAAGTACCAGTGGCTGCGGAATGGTCAGAAGATCTCCGGTGCCACCAAGTCCACGTACAAGGTGACGTCCAAGGACAAGGGCAAGAAGATCTCCGTGAAGGTGACCGCCACCAAGAGCGGGTACAAGAACGTAGACGTCACGTCCAAGGCCACCAAGGCGAAGTAGAACTACCCACCACGGGCATTCGGGTGGTTGAGCCAGCGTCGGTAGGCGCGGGTCTTCGGGTGGTTGAGCCAGCGCCGGTAGGCGCGTCGGTCGAAACCCCCAGAAGAAACCCCCGGTGAACCTGGGATGCCCGTGAAGGAACCACGGGCGCCCGGTGCCACGGATTGCTACCCGGAGGCGTAGACTGACCCCGTTCTATCGTCGCCCAATAAAGTGAGTGTCCTTCATGGCTGTACGTTCTGACCTGCGTAACGTGGCAATCGTTGCGCACGTTGACCACGGGAAAACCACCCTGGTTGACGCCATGCTGCGGCAGGCGGGAGCCTTCCGGGCTCACCAACAGGTGGCAGAACGTGTCATGGACTCGGGTGACCTGGAACGCGAAAAAGGAATCACCATCCTTGCCAAGAACACGGCAGTGCGCTACACGGGACCGTCAGCCGCCGCCTTTGGCCAGCCGGATGGCGTGACCATCAACGTCATTGACACTCCGGGTCACGCTGATTTCAGCGGCGAGGTGGAGCGCGGACTGTCCATGGTGGACGGAGTGGTGCTCCTGGTGGACGCCTCCGAGGGACCATTGCCGCAAACACGATTTGTGCTGCGCAAGGCGTTATCCGCAGGGTTACCCGTCATTGTGGTGGTCAACAAGGTGGATCGGCCCGATAGCCGCATCTCTGAGGTGGTTGAAGAAACTATGGACCTGCTGCTGGGACTCGCAGCAGACCTGTCCGTGGAAAATGAGGACCTGGACCTTGACCTGGTGCTGGACGTTCCCGTGATTTACGCCTCGGCCAAGGTGGGGTACGCCTCCCTGAATCAACCAGCGGACGGCGCCTTGCCGGACAACCAGAACCTGGAACCGCTGTTTGCGCAAATCCTGGAGACCATCCCCGCACCCACCTATGACGAGGACATGCCCCTACAAGCGCATGTGACCAACCTGGATGCCTCGCCCTTCCTGGGGCGCCTGGCACTCCTGCGGATCTACAACGGCAGCATTCACAAGGGCCAGCGCGTGGCCTGGTGTCATCACAACGGCACCATCTCGGATGTGAAAGTCACTGAACTCCTGGAAACTAAAGCCCTGGATTCCGTCCCCACCCTGGAAGCGCGAGCGGGCGATATTGTTGCCGTGGCAGGAATCCCGGACATCATGATTGGCGATACGCTGACGGATTTGGAAGATCCCCACCCGCTCCCGCCCATTACGGTGGATGATCCGGCCATTTCCATGACCATCGGCATCAACACGTCACCTCTGGCCGGTAAAGGTGGCAAGGGCCACAAGGTCACGGCACGGCAGGTGAAGGACCGTCTCGACGCCGAGTTGGTGGGTAACGTGTCCCTGCGCGTGCTGCCTACTGCGCGTCCCGATGCCTGGGAAGTGCAGGGCCGAGGTGAACTGGCGCTGGCTATCCTGGTGGAGCAAATGCGGCGCGAAGGCTTTGAGTTGACGGTGGGAAAGCCGCAAGTGGTGACCAAGATGGACAAGGGCACCGTGCTGGAACCCATGGAGCGCATGACCATTGACGTTCCCGAGGAACACTTGGGGACCGTGACCCAGTTGCTTGCGTCCCGCAAGGGCCACATGGAAACCATGGCCAACCACGGAACGGGGTGGGTCCGGATGGAGTTCCGCGTGCCTGCTCGCGGACTCATCGGCTTCCGCACCCGCTTCCTGACGGAAACACGCGGGACCGGCATTGCCTCGTCGATTGCCGAGGGCTACGCGCCGTGGGCCGGGGCCATCGCCTCGCGCAACACCGGGTCACTGGTGGCTGACCGGTCCGGTGCCGTGACTCCGTACGCCATGATCCAACTGCAAGAGCGCGGCTCCTTCTTTGTGGAGCCCACCCACCAGGTGTATGAGGGTCAAGTGGTGGGGGAGAACGCCCGCAATGAGGACATGGACGTCAACATCACGCGGGAAAAGAAGCTCACCAACATGCGGTCCTCCACAGCGGACTCGTTTGAGAACTTGATTCCTCCCCGCAAACTCACCCTGGAAGAATCCCTGGAGTTTGCCCAGCAGGATGAATGCGTGGAAGTCACGCCGGAAATTGTACGGATTCGCAAAGTGGAATTGAACGCCGTGGAGCGCGCCCGCAGAGCCGCCAAGGTGAGGCGCGGAGACGCATGACGGCAGGAGATGTGAATAGCGGACCCATGACGCACGTTGCCGCTGAGTCTGATTTCGGTGAGCCCAGTGTCGGTGAGCCGAGTTTCGCTGGGCCTGATATTGCTGGGCCTGAAATCGCCGGGCCCGATGCCCTGACACCCCAGTCCATCACGCCGGATTCCACGGCACACCGCCGCACCACCCGGGGAACCGTAGTGCGGATTGCGGCGTCCTTCCTCCTAGGGATATTCATCGGTGCCCTGGGAACGGCCTCACACCGGTCTTTCCTCTATGCGATTCCCATGGGTCTGGTGCTGGGACTCATCATGACTGCGAGCCTGGCCCTGATGTGCCGAGCCTGGGTGGGCAGGGCCGCACTGGCTGCCGCCGGAGTGGGGTGGCTCATTGCCGTGCAGATCCTCTCACTCCAAGGCGCAGGCGGTGACATCCTGGTTCTGGATCCGTCCGCCCAGGTTCCCTGGTCCTGGGCCGGAGTGATCTTCTCCTACGGCGGGCTAGTACTGTTCGGCGCCGTAGCCCTCTGCCCGAGCGGGTGGTTCACCGATAGGCGCCTCCTCGGCGGCTATGATTCGCCCCATGGTGGAACCTACCAGTAACACGGAGCCGGGCAGCATCCTCGGCGAACTCTCGGGTGACGGCAAACCGAGCCGGGCACCCAAGATGCTTGCCGGTGTGGGTGCGGGAATCGTTGTCCTTGCCGGGCTGTATGTGGGAACCCAATGGCTCCTGTCTGATCGTGTCCCCTCGGGCACCACCATTGCCGGTGTGGACATCGGCGCCATGAGCCCCACGCAAGCCGCAGCCACGTTGGACGGCCAACTCGCCTCACGCATTGCCCAACCCATTGAACTCACCTCGGGTGAGGCTACCACCACCATGGATCCCGCTGTGGCCGGCTTGGCCTTTGATTCCGCCGCCTCCGTGGATGCGGTGACCGAGTTCTCTTTGAACCCACAACGGCTGTGGTTCCACCTGACTGGCGGTGGCGAGGCGGAACCCATGATTTCTGTGAATTCCGAAGCGCTCGACGCCGCCTCGGCCGTGGCGGCCGAGGCGTTGACGGTGGAACCCACGGATGGAACCGTGGGATTCTCCGAGGGCAGAGCGGTATCCACCGAGGCCCTGAACGGGCAGGACGTGGACGCCGCTGATGTAGCCCACCAGGTCACCAGTCAGTGGCTGAAGAGTTCCGGGCCGTTGGACGTTCCCGGAACCGAGACCACCCCCACCATCACTGCGGAAGCCACGGAAACGGCCATGCGAGCCGCCCGGAACGTGGCCTCCAGTTATCTCACGGTCACCGTGGGTGAGGAGGATGTCCGGGTTCCGGAAACCGTCCTCGCGGGTGCCACTACCTTCAACGCCCAAGGCAATGCGTTGGTCCCCGCCTTTGACGGGGAGAAACTGAGTGCTGCCATCATTGAACGAGCACCCCATCTGCTGACAAAGCCGGTGGAAGCCACGTTTGAATTCGTCGAGGGTAAACCTACCGTGACGGGCGGAACCGATGGCACCACACTGGACCCGGAACTGGTCCGTGCCGCCATTGAGCCAGCGGCCCTTTCTGCGGAGGACAGGACAGCCAGCGTGGAGTTGACCACGCTGCCGCCGGAGAACACCAAGAGTGCTTTTGAAGCGCTGGGCGTCAAGGAAGTGATTTCCAGTTTTTCCACGGCGCTCACCGCTGACGCCACGCGGACCAACAACCTCCGCAGGGGCTCGGAACTCATCACGGGCGTCCTCGTCAAGCCGGGGGAGACCTTCTCCCTGGTGGATTCCCTGCTCCCCATTGACGCCTCCAACGGTTTTGGCAACGCTGGCGTGATTGCCAACGGAATGCTCCAACCCGGGATGGGTGGAGGGTTGTCCCAGTTGGCCACCAACGTGTACAACGTGGGTTTCTTTGCCGGCTTTGAGGACGTGGAACACCAACCCCACTCCGTGTGGATTCCGCGTTATCCCGCGGGCCGTGAAGCCACCATTTTTGTGGGCTCTATAGACCTGCGCTTCAAGAACACCTCGCCCTACGGAGCCGTGTTGCGCTCCTGGGTGGAGGGGAACAACCTGCACACGGAGATCTGGTCCACCACTCACTTCCGCGTGGAGACCACGGCGAGCGGCCGCTCCGGGATTCGTTCCCCCGGAACGCAGAACCGTTCCGGTGCCGGGTGCGTGCCCTCCGCAGCAGGGCAGGCCGGATTCACCATCACCAACACGCGCCGGGTGTACGTGGGGGATGAGTTGGTGAAGGACGAATCCAACACGTGGACCTACCGCCCCGATGACCAGATTGTGTGTGACTAATGCTTGGCAGAATCAGTAGCGAATCCCATGACCGTGCCGCGCTTGCGGCGCACCAGGCCGGATGGTCCACGTTGGTGGTTCCGGACGGCCTTGATGCCGCCTCGGACTCGGCGCACCCCGAACGCGTGGAACTGTTGGACCTCGGCTCCGTGCAAGCGCTCCTCAACACGGTGGCCCAGATTAGGGACCTGTCCGCCGTGATTGATTTGGGGCACCCCGAGCACCCGGATCCCGTGATCGAATCAGGGTTGTTGGCGTCCGATTCGTCGCTGGTGTTCACGGATTGCGTGTTCCTGCCCGGGGATGATGACCTGCCCGGGGATGATGCGGACGGCGGCGCCCGGTGGTTTGGCCTCCTTCAATCGCGCGACGAGCGTCCGCGGTGTGAATCCACGGCGCAAGTGTGGCTCGCCTTTGGCCCCAATGATGATTACCGTGGATCGCTTCGTGAAGCCTTGGGTGTGGTGGCCGATGCCGGGATTGACTTGCAGCATTTGAGATCCCAACCCGAACCCCATGGACCGCACCACTTCTTCACGTCCTTCTTCTGCCCCAGCAGCAGCGTGCTGGACGCCCTGACCACGGAACTGGATTCCCGTGGCGTGGCACACCGGACGCTCGCCGTGTTGCCAGGCGCTGAGTTCCTCCCGCACCCTGCAGCGATTGCCCCCACGTGGGGGGCGTGACGGACACTGTTGCTCATGTCCACCGCCGCCTACCTGGGACCCGAAGGGACCTTTGCTCACCAGGCCGCATTGGCCTGGTCCGAGCGCCAAGAAACGCCGCCGCGCCTGGAACCGATCGATTCCATCGGCGCGGTGGTGGATGCCGTACGTACCGGACAAGCACGGTGGGGGATTGTCCCGCTGAGTAACTCCACGGCCGGGCCCGTCCCCGCTACCGCTGAAGCGCTTGCGCAGGTTCCGGAAATCCAGGTCCTCGAGGAGATTGTGGTACCCATCACCATGATGGCCTTTGTGCGCCCGCATCACGGTGTGGTGCCGGGTGAGAGCACGCTGTCAGTGAGCACGCTGCCTGAGACCACGCTGACCGAAATCACCGCGCACCCTCACGCTCTAGCCCAGTCCAGCAGGTTTGTCACGAGCCTCGGCCTCACTCACGTACCAGCATCGTCGAACGCGGTAGCATGCCGGGACCTGCAACCCCATCAAGTTGCGCTCGGAACAGCGCTGAGCGGGGAACTCTACGGCTTAGACACCTTCGCTGAGAACGTGGGCGATGACTCGCACGCCACCACGCGGTTCGGCGTGATTGCCGTCACACCCACATCAACGCCGTAGTGATAATGCTGGCTAGCAGTTCTCCAGCGTTCGTTTCGAGGTGCCGAATGTAATCTTCCTTGGCGTCGGCATCGGCGCGGTCTGCGATGGTCCGCACAATCCCGCAGGGGACTCCGGCCTCGTAGTACACCTGGGCGGCGGACGCGCCACCCACTTCAATGCCCACCACGTCAGGGATCAGGGTGCGCAGGTGATCGCCATCCTCAGGGGAGGAGACAAACCAATCGCCGCTGATGAGGAGGCCCGTGTGGCACATGGCGGCGCTTCCGCCAGCCCCCAAGGCGGCTTGGACGCCCGCCTCGAGTGCCGCAATGTAGCCGGGATCGCACGGCCAGGAGTTGGCACCCTGGGCTTCCACAGTCCAGCGCGGGCAGATGGGGCGGAGGTCCAGATCATGTTGCCGTACACGGTCCGCCACCATCACGTCACCAGGGAGGATGCCGATCCCCAAGCCACCGGCCGTTCCCGCCAAGATGACTCCGGATACGCGTTCTGCCAACACCGCCGCCGTGGCACCCGCCGCCACTTTCCCCATCCCGGACACGGCAAAAACTACGTCCTTACCCTGGATGGTGCGGTAGAGGAGTGTCCTCCCAGCAACCGTTTCCTCGGACACGGCGCCGCGCGCAGGCTCGGCTGACTCCAGCAGGACTGCCAGTTCTTCCGGCCGCGCGGCCACTATTCCGATCATGGTTCCATTCTACGGACGCGCGTGGGACGCGGAGGAATTTCCCGGTAAGTGTGAATTTTCTCACAGCCAATCACCACCAGGTCCGCAGGTTTCCGCGGTGAATCTCGGCGGAGCACTAATTCGTCGTCGGTGGATGACACCACAATGCCAATCACATCAGACCACACGGCGCCTTGCCCCGCCGCCTTTGCCTCCTCGGCCTCAGCAGCATTGAGCCGCGTCCGTACCACTACCCGCGTGCCAACAGGCAACTCTCGCCACGCGGCACGCTGATCCACCAAGTTTTCCTGCACGCCGCGATACTAGAGCAGTGACTTACGTTATTGCCCAACCTTGCGTTGATGTGAAGGATCGCGCCTGCGTTGATGAGTGCCCGGTGGACTGCATCTATGAGGGCATCCGTTCGCTCTACATCCATCCCGACGAATGTGTGGACTGTGGGGCCTGTGAGCCCGTGTGCCCCGTGGAAGCCATCTATTACGAGGATGACGTGCCGGACGAATGGCGCCCGTTCTATGACGCGAACGTCCACTTCTTTGACGATATCGGTTCCCCCGGCGGCGCCGCCAAACAAGGCCCCATTCCCAAAGACCACCCCGTCATCACCGCCCTCCCCACCCAAGAAAACCCGCTGGAAGGAAACCAATGAAGGGTATCTCCGGATCCGGCACCTTTGGTGCTGCAAGTACTGCTAGACAGTGTGCATCGGTCAGCGTTGCGCTTTGTCTGCGGCTGCCTTGATTCGTCGAATGACTGCCGGGTCCAACCCGGAGCCAACAGAGTGACCATTGACCCGAGGATGGATTGGGCGCCGAGTGGCGAAAATATCATCGTTGTGGAGGTCGGCGATGGAGCGTTGACTGAGATGCAACTTGGACTCAAAGGTGAAGTGGCCCCGCACGGCTCGACCGGTTGAGCCAGCCGCTATCCATCCGAACTCCGAATCGTCGAAGATCTGGAAGTCGATTGCCCTCGTGACGGCTGCGGCTACCCAGTCAGCAAACTGGATGTTTGCCGACAGCACACTGTCTACATGCATGGGTGGCTCGATGATCCGGCTCATTTCAGGGAATCCGGCGGCACGGCCAAGAATGTGACCATACATATTCGGCAATCGCTCTGCTCGCGTCTTCTCGTTTATCTGATCGATGAGAACAAGGAGATTTTGATTCCGTGTATCGGCGTGGCGTGACAAGCGGTTGAGGGTTTCGCGCATTGCCGCCGTCTCTCTATCGGCTGGATTAATCAGCACCTGCTTGGGTGTGCCGGGCACTTTCTCATCAGCGTAGTAGAACAGCCTCCCACCCCGTCGTACTAACAAACTCACTAAGCGGCTGAAAGCGCGGATCTGTTCCGGATGTTTGCTACGGGTGTTCCGATGGAAAATCGTTGCGCCCTTGCGTTCCCATTGCCCTGGATTAGCTACTGATTGTAGTGCCGAGGCGAACACATTGCGTTTCATCTCCGCCATGTCCTGAGCGAACAGCCGCGCAGAGCTTTCTGGGATGACGAACCCTGCATACCCGAAGGCCGGACTCGTGCGGAACTTGGCATGATCGCGCGCGACGAACGCGCCCGGTTCGCCAATCTCGTCGATGTACGCCAAAAGCATGCCGTCTAGTATGGACTGCATGGCCAAAATGTGGGCCAGAAATGGGCTCGCATGCTCTCCCCGTGGGCATTGCATGTGCGTAACGCAGAAACCCACGTCTTGTGACGTGGGTCCTGGAGTTGGTGCGCGGGGAACTGTTCCATCCCTCGCTGCCGGTTCCATGCTACACGCTCTGTCAAGACCTGCGAGATCACTGGCACCGTGACACGGAACACTGTGACGCTGATGATCATGAAAATAATGGACAACAAGCCGCATTGAACGAGAGATCCGTGGCGTGGAGCCAGCGCTCTACGAGAGGGTTCGGGGAGTCTGATGCGCAGAACTCCACCCATTGGGGGCGCGGCACAGGTAGAGTACCGGCCATGACCAGTCACCTCAATATCCTGACTACCAAGGCGCAGGTGACGGCGGGTGGAGCCACCGCTGCGCTGCCGGTGGTGCGCCCCGTGGAAGGCAATGACGCCGTTGCCGTAGGCACTCTCAGGCAACAAACCGGCCTGGTGACCTATGACCCGGGCTTCACCAACACGGCCTGCGCAGCCTCCAGCATCACCTACATTGACGGAGATCAGGGCATTCTGCGGTATCGCGGGTATCCCATTGAGCAACTCGCGGAGCACTCCACGTTCTTGGAGACCGCCTACCTGCTCATCTACGGCGAACTCCCGGATGCCACCACGCTGCACAACTTCTCCGCCAGGGTGAACCGGCACACGCTGGTACCGGAGAACTTCCGCTCGTTCCTTGCGGCCTTCCCGCAGAGTAGTCACCCCATGTCCCTCATGGCCTCGGCTATGAGCGCGTTGGGCACGTTCTACCCGGAAACGCTGGACCCCATGGATGATGACGCCGTGGATCTGGCCACGGTGTTGCTGCTGGCCAAAGTTCGCACCATCACCTCCTATCTGCAACGTTCACTGGTGGGGCGTCCGTTGATGTACCCGGATTATTCACGCGGTTACGTAGAGGATTTCCTGCGGATGACGTTTGCCGAACCCTACGCCCCGTGGGACCCGGACCCAGTGATTGTGGCGGCCATGGACAAGTTGCTCATTCTCCACGCCGATCACGAGCAGAACTGCTCCACGGCCACCGTGCGCATTGTGGGAAGTTCCAACGCCAATGTGTATTCCTCCGTGGCCGCCGGAGTGAACGCCCTGTCTGGCCCGTCTCACGGTGGCGCCAACGAGGCGGTGCTGCTGATGTTGCAGAACCTGTCCGAATCCGGGGACACCGTGGAGTCCTTCATGAAAAAGGTCAAAGACAAAACTGCGGGCGTCCGCCTGATGGGATTTGGGCATCGCGTGTATAAGTCTTATGACCCTCGCGCCGCCATTGTGAAAAGCCACGCTGATGCCGTGCTTGCGCGGTTAGGGAAACGGGACAAACTCCTGGACATGGCGCTGGGCTTGGAAGAGATTGCCCTGAATGATGACTACTTCATAGAGCGCAAGTTGTATCCCAATGTGGACTTCTACACGGGGTTGATTTACCAGGCCATTGGGTTTAAGCCGCTGATGTTCACGCCACTGTTTGCCCTGGGCAGGATGCCCGGCTGGATTGCCCAATGGCGAGAGATGATCAGGGACCCAGAGATGCGTATTGGGCGTCCGCGCCAGATCTATATGGGCCACCCGGAGCGGCAATACCCCGTGCCGTGATGGTGGGGTTCGAGGGTTTCGCCCGTCGGCCACTACGTGGCATGGCTCAACCGCCCGAACGCGGCAAGAAGATCTAACCTAAGTACAGCAATTTCACGGCGTCCGTGATGGCGCGCAACTCGGTGGAGGTGTACACCTCCACGGGGTCAGGCTCCGGCCCTTCTTCCAGGGTACTCCAGTGCCAGCGCGGATCGATGCGTCCTTCCGGGCCGTCCTCACGCAACTGGAGGTCCACCCAGGCCGCCCAGCGATATCCAAACCGTTGCTGGACCTTGGTCACTTGAGCGATGTCCGGAGTCCTGTCCCTCGTCGTCGCAAAATCTGCCGAGAGTGCCACCAATAACAAGTTGTCTGCGGGACCCAACCGCCCACGGCGGTGCACAATCAGATCCGGTGCGCGGAACATGCCTTCCCCAAATTGCATGGAGGGCTCCAATGCAGCACCAGAACGTTGGTAATCGCAATCCACATCCCAGGAGGCGTCAATCATGGGGCGCATGTTCCACCCCAGGTGAAACGCGATGGAGCGCTCTGACGGGTGGGAGGTTCCCGTGGCAGGGGTAAACAAGCCCCATTCGTTGGTCAATGTGGTGGTCAGCGCAATGCGCAAACGCATCTGAATATCAGCAAGCTGCATGAATCCCCTTAGGTCTTAGCCTCGGATGCACCACGGCAGTCCATCTGCCACGGCGCCTCGCACACCAGAATAATGTCCCCGAGCCTAATCGAACTTGATGACCTCATCCGGGTCACCGCGCAGGATAGTGCCTTGAGCAATAGGTCCGTCCACCGTGGTTTTGCTCAACGTTCCAGCGTTGTAGTCAACAAATCCCAGGTGCGTCACGCGCGTTCCGGCAGCCAAATGAGCGCCAAGCCGCACCCTGTCCGCGTCCGCAATCCGCACATCAGCCGGGATAACGTAATCCACCATCCGCGGGAACTTGTCCACACTAAACACGGACACCGGGCGTCCATACCGGGCGTGGAGGCGAGCGCGTGTGGCGCCAAAGGCGTCATCCGAACAGGCACCATAATCCGTCCACACCACCGTGGGAAGAACATCCACAATGCCGTCCAGGTTGATGGAGTTGGGCTCCACTAGCCGCGTGGAGAGCAGGTGGAGGCGCAAATACGCGTCAATGGAGTCCACTGGCGGCTGATCCAAATCAATCTCAATGGACACCACTTCGGTCTCCACACCGCGCGCCTCATCCACCGTGGGCAGCAGCGCCAAGTCATCATTGGCGTCAAAGCCGGTGGGAGCCACGTGCTCCCCATCAAGGCTCACCTTCAACTTGGGGAACCAGGCGTCTAGCGTGACGGGGTCCTGCGTCCCTAAAATCTCGGGGATGGTAACCGTGGCTAGGCCGTGGCCCCAGGCAGATCTGGCATGGCTCATGTGGCAAGCCTACGGCGCCGCGCATATGCTTGTGGTCATGGTGACGCCTACGCGCAGTCCTGACCCGATTGATGGCCGCAATTTGCTCTCCATCGTCACGGGTTCCGGGCCCCACGGCAGGTATGCCGATCTCACCGTCCTCCTGGAGGCGCTGTGCAATATGGAGTCCGTGACCGGCAACGAGGCGAATATTGCCGATGCCGTGGAGGACGTCCTGCTCGCCGTGGCGCCACGCTTGGACGTGCAGCGGTTTGGCAACGCCGTCATCGGCAGCACCCACACGGGCTCCACGCGCCGCATCGTTCTGGTGGGTCATCTGGACACCGTGCCTCTGGCGGATCCGCCCAATCTTCCCGCCACATTCGACGACGGACAGGTGTGGGCACGCGGCACCGTAGACATGAAGGCAGGGCTGGCCGTGATGCTGGCGCTCGCGGCAGAGGTAGGTTCCCCGTCCGGACCCACCCCGCGCCAGGACATCACCTGGGTGTTCTATGACGGAGGCGAATCCGGAGCGGACGTTAACGGCTTGGTGCGGCTCGCCGCGTCCCACCCCGAGGTGCTTGCCGGATCACTAGCCATTGTGTGCGAGCCCACCAACGCGGATCTGAGGGTGGGGTGCCGGGGGTCCGTGAACGCCACCATCATCACCCGGGGCGTGGCCGGTCACTCGGCGCGGTCCTGGGTGGGTATGAACGCCATTCACGCCGCCGCACCGCTTCTTCGCAAACTCGACGAATGGACGCCCATCGAGGACACACTGGAAGGGTTCACTTTCACCGAGGCCTTTTCCGCAGTACGCATTGCCGGGGGAGTGACGGGATCCGTGATCCCGGACGTGTGCGAGATTGACGTGGAATACCACTACTCGCCACGGAAATCCCCGGAAGCGGCCGCCGCCTACGTGCGGACCTTCTTTGCCGGATCTGACGTGACCATCACGGGTGGGGCGCCAGGCAGGGCGCCGCAGGCCTCAGCGCCGATCCTCAAAGAGTTTGCCCGCCACATCACCACCACGCTGGGAACGGAAATGCGCGCCTGCCATGGATCCGGTTCCGCCGCACGGTTTGAGGAACTAGGAGTTCCCGCCGTGAACTTTGGGCCGGGTGACCCCAACTTGGCGCACACGGATGATGAGCGGGTCAGTGCCGAGCAGGTTGTTCAGGTGCGCGATGCGTTGCGCTCGTGGCTGGTGCGCAGCCGCTAACCTGGCACCATGAAAAGCAAGAACTTCACGGACCAGGGCGTTGCAAACAAAGGCGCTGGATACAAGAAGGGGCCGGTTCTCCTCCGCGGTGACCAAATCCCCGAGCAGACCACGGACCAGCGTTTACTGACTGCTGGTGAGGACACCAACTGGCTCCACGCGGACCCGTGGCGCGTGATGCGCATTCAATCGGAATTTGTTGAAGGCTTTGGAGCCTTAGCGGAGATTGGCCCTGCCGTGTCCGTGTTTGGGTCTGCACGCACCCCGCGTGACCACGAGGACTACCGCCGGGCCGTGGAGGTGGGCAGGTTGCTTGCCGAGGCCGGATACGCCGTGATCACGGGGGGCGGTCCGGGGATCATGGAGGCAGCCAACAAGGGAGCCATGGCGGCAGGCGGCACGTCTGTGGGGCTGGACATCGAGTTGCCCTTTGAGCAGGCCATGAATGAGTACGTGAACCTGGGAGTGAACTTCCGGTACTTCTTTGCCCGGAAAACCATGTTTGTGAAATACGCCCAAGGTTTTGTGGTGATGCCTGGTGGCTTTGGAACGCTCGACGAAATGTTTGAGGCACTCACGTTGGTGCAAACGCACAAGGTGACGGGCTTCCCCGTGGCGCTGGTGGGCACCGAGTTTTGGGGTGGGCTCTACGAGTGGGTGTCCAGCACCTTGGTGGACACCGCCATGATTTCTCCGGAAGATCCACAGTTGCTGCATCTCACGGATGATCCCGCCGAGGCCGTGAACTATGTGATGGCGCGCAACGAGGAACTGGCTGCTGAGCGCGCGGGAACCGGGCATTAGGCGTCCGCTGGACTGGGAGGCTCGCCACACGCCGTAGAATATCAGCCACTGAGGTGACCTCACCGAAGATGGCTCAGACATTCAAGGAGTGACTATATGGCTGCCATGAAACCGCGTACTGGCGATGGACCCCTCGAGGTAACTCGGGAGGGACGTGGGGTAGTCATGCGCGTCCCCTGTGAAGGTGGTGGGCGCCTGGTGGTGGAACTCACCCCCATGGAGGCCCATGATCTGGGCAACGCTCTGAAGGATGTTGTCTCCTGATAACGCTGGCTTACCTGTCATAATGGAGCCTATGCCTACATCTGCTCGTCCCCGGATTCTCTCGGGGATGCAACCCACCGACGGTTCACTGCACCTGGGGAATTATTGCGGTGCCCTGCGTCAGTGGGTATCGCTCCAAGACGAGTTGGACGCGCTGTATTTCGTCGCAGATTTACACTCGCTGACGGTCAACCCTGACCCCACGCTGCTGCGTGAACGCTCACGGCGGACTGCAGCACAGTATCTTGCTGCCGGGGTGAATCCTGAGCAGTCCATTTTGTTTGTGCAATCCCACGTTCCGCAACACGCGGAACTGGGATGGTTGCTGCAATGCCAAACGGGCTTTGGCGAGGCCAGCAGGATGACCCAGTTCAAGGACAAGTCCGCCAAGCGCAACGCTGAAGGCACCACGGTGGGCCTCTTTGCCTACCCCATGCTCATGGCTGCGGACATCCTGCTGTATGACTCGGCCCTGGTACCGGTGGGTGAGGATCAGCGGCAACACCTGGAACTCACGCGTGACCTGGCCGTGAGGCTGAACGCGCGTTTTGGGGACGGCACCGTGGTGGTGCCTGAGGCTCACATTGTCAAGGGTGGGGCCAAGATTCAGGACCTCCAAAACCCTAGTGCCAAGATGAGCAAGTCCTCTGCTGGCGGCAAGGGGTGCGTGTGGCTGCTGGAGGACCCCAAAAAGGCCGTCAAGGCCATCAAGAGCGCTGTGACGGATGCTGACCCTGCCTACACGGTGCGGTTTGATCCGGAAAACAAGCCCGGCATTTCCAACCTCCTGACCATTTTCTCCGCCTTCACGGACCGGGACGTGGATTCCATTGCTGCCGAGTATGACGGGCGCGGCTACGGGTACCTCAAAGTGGATTGCGCCGAGGCCGTCACCGCGTGGTTGCAACCGTTCCAAGAGCGCGCTGCGGTGTATCTGGATGACCCTGTGCAACTCGATGCCATTTTGGCAGACGGGGCAGCCAGGGCTCGCGCCTGGGCCGCTCCCGTGCTGGCGCGCGTGTATGACCGCTTTGGCCTGCTCCCCGTGACGAACGCTGGTGCGTGATGTACCTTCCCTCGCTCTCGCCGGGGCAGGTGCTCATTGGCGTTTCCATTGCCGTTCCGGACCCGTGGGCCGGTCACATCCAAACGGTGCGCCGTCAGGTGGGGGATCCCTGGGCTGATGAAGTTCCTCCCCACATCACGGTGATTGGACCCACTGCCGTGGACACCACGGACTTGCCCGCCATCTACGAGCACCTGGACAGTGTGGCCAGCAACTTTGGCACCTTTGGCGTGGAGATTCACGGGGTGGGCAGTTTCCGTCCCGTGAACCCCGTGGTGTACATGAACATTGAGGACGGCGCCACCAAGTGCGCTCAGTTGGAACAGCAGGTCCGCAACGGGCCGCTGAGTCAAGATCTCCGCTTCCCGTACCACCCGCATATCACCGTGGCACATGAGGTGCCCGAGGATCAGTTGGATCGTGCCGTCATGAAAATGCGGACGTTTCAGGCGCGCTTCCGCGTTTCAGCGCTCTGGTTGTATGAACATTGCGACGATGGCGTATGGAGACGCCGGAAGCGGTTTGATCTGCGCTGGGCCTGATGCGGCTACGGCCTCACGGGGTGACACCGGGGGACAGCGCCGGTCTGAGTTGAGCACAAAGGTGGGAGGACACTGGTGAAGGACGCTGAAACGAGGGGCGGTGACCCCACCACGCCGGCTAAGACCACCACGCTGTCCAAACTGGGCCTTGGCGGAACGCTCTACCGGGGCAGTTGGGGCCAATGGAGTTGGCTGTTGCACCGCATCACCGGCGCCGCCGTGTTCATTTTCCTCCTGCTACACATTCTTGACGTGGCCACTATTCGCATTAGCCCGGGAGCGTTCAACGCCGTGATGGGGATTTACCGTCACCCTGTCATGGGACTTGGGGAGGCCGTGTTGGTGGCCGCCGTGGTACTCCACGCCCTCAACGGCGTGCGCATCATCATTGTGGACGCGTGGTCCCAGGGTGCCAAGTACCACAAACACCTGCTGGTGGGCGTGGTGGTGGTGTTCCTGATCCTGATGGCCGGATTCCTGCCCGTCCACCTGGGCAACACGTTTGGGTGGAGGTAACGGATGATTCCTCGCCGAGATCCCGCCAAACGCGCCGTGGTGGTCCCACAGCGTGCTGAGTTAACGTCCTGGGTGATCATGCGCGTCACCGGCGCCCTGCTGATTGTGTTAGTGGGGGGGCACCTGGCCATCAACCTCATGACCGGCCACGGGGTACATTCTGTGGACTTTGCTTTTGTGTCCGGCAAGTGGGCCAGCCCGTTCTGGCAAGTGTGGGACCTGTTACTCCTGCTGGCCGGGTTGGGCCACGGCGCCAACGGCATGCGCACGGTCATCAACGATTACGTGCGCGGTGATAGGGCACGGCTGACCTGGAAGCTGGTGATGGGAGTGGTGGTGGCCATCCTGGTAGCGCTGGGCAGTTTGGTGATCTTCACGCATGATCCCTGCCCCCACGGCGCCCCTGCTGATCTGCTCCCGTCATTCTGCGGGTGAGGGGAGTGGTGAAGTGAGGACGACGATGGTACCCATCTTCCAGCGAAAGAGGCTTCCGTGATTCACCGGCACAATTATGACGTAGTGATCATCGGCGCCGGAGGCGCCGGGATGCGCGCCGCCTTGGAGGCATCAACGCACGCCCGTACCGCCGTGATCAGCAAGTTGTATCCCACGCGTTCCCACACGGGAGCGGCCCAAGGCGGCATTGCCGCCTCCCTGGGCAACGTGGAGGAAGACTGCGTGGAGTGGCACATCTTTGACACCATCAAGGGCGGGGACTACCTGGTGGACCAGGACGCCGCGCGCGTGCTGGCCGAGGAAGCGTGTGACGCCGTGGTGGATCTGGAACACATGGGGCTGCCGTTCAATCGCACCCCGGATGGCCGCATTGACCAGCGCAAGTTTGGCGGCCACACTCGGGAGCACGGAGCAGCGCCCGTACGCCGAGCCTGTTACGCCGCAGACCGCACCGGGCACATGATCCTGCAAACCCTCTTCCAGAACTGCGTGAAGAACAACGTGGAGTTCTACAACGAGTTCTACCTCATGGATCTGATCACGGAGAACTCCCCGGTGACAGCGGATGATGGGGCGGAATCGCAACAGGGCAATACAGTGAACACCACCCCACGGATCACGGGCGTGGTGGCGCTGGACCTGGCCACGGGGGACCTGCACGTGTTCCAAGCGCACGCGGTGATCATGGCCACTGGGGGAGCGGGGAAGGTGTTCCGCACCACCTCCAACGCGCACTGCCTCACGGGGGACGGCATGGCGCTGACGTTGCGGGCCGGGTTGCCGTTACAGGACATGGAGTTTGTGCAGTTCCACCCCACGGGGTTGGCCGGGCTGGGCATCCTGCTCTCCGAGGCGGCTCGCGGCGAGGGCGGGGTGTTGCGCAACTGTGACGGCGAGGCGTTCATGGTGAACTACGCGCCGAACATCAAGGATTTGGCACCGCGTGACATTGTGGCTAGGGCCATTGCTACGGAGGTTCGTCAAGGCCGAGGGTGCGGACCGGACAAGAGTTACGTTCACCTGGACATCACCCACCTCCCACGGGACGTGATTGACGCCAAGTTGCCGGATATTACCGAGTTTGCGCGGACCTACCTGGGCGTGGAGCCGTACACGGAGTTTGTTCCCACGTACCCCACCGCGCACTACACGATGGGCGGCATTCCCACCACATTGCACGGTCAGGCACTGGATGCCTCCCAGAACCCTGTGACGGGGCTGTACGCGGCCGGCGAATGTGCGTGCGTGTCAGTCCACGGCGCCAACAGGCTGGGGACCAACTCCCTGCTGGACACCATTGTGTTTGGCCGCAGGGCGGGAGCGGCGGCAGCAGCCTTTGCCGCGGCGCAGGAACCTCACGCCACCCTGACCTCCGCCGAGGCGAGTCAAGCGGCATCCGCGGTGGTGGCCGAGTTGGCAGCGCTGCGGACACGGACCGAGGGTGAGCGCGTGGGGCAGGTGCGCGATGAATTGCAAACCGTGATGGATACGGACGCCGGGGTGTTCCGCACGGACGAGTCCCTGAGTGACGCCTTGGATTCCATCAAGGAAATCCGCCAGAGATACGCCTCCATTGCCGTGGATGACCGGTCCCTGCGGTACAACACAGACGTGGTGGAAGCCATAGAACTGGGCTACCTGATTGACCTTGCCGAGGTGATGGCTACCTCGGCACGGCAGCGCCGGGAATCGCGAGGCGGACACTGCCGGGAGGACTTCCCCACGCGTGATGATGCCGGTCACCTGTGGCACACGGTGGCGTGGCGTAGCGATGACGGAACGGTGACCCTGGGACGCAAGCCCGTGGTCAATGAAGGCTATGAACCGATGGAACGGAAGTACTGACATGGAGATCACCGTGAAGGTTCGGCGCGTTCCCGAGCAGGAGGGCGCCTCCCGGAGCGTGGTGGGCGCGGAATCGTCGGGGGAAATGGCCGGCGCCGCCCAGCCGAGGACCGGCAAGGCCCGTACCTCAACAGCCCCCGGCTACTGGCAGACCTACCACATGGAGGCCAAGCCTACGGACAGGATTCTGGACGTGCTCATGGCGCTGAAATCTGAGCAGGACGGGACGCTGACCTTTAGGCGTTCCTGCGGGCATGGGATTTGTGGTTCGGATGCTATTCGGATCAACGGCAAGAATCGGTTGGCATGTAAAACCCTCGTCAAGGATCTGGGGCCGGGGCGAGCCATCACCTTGGAGCCGCTGAAGGGACTGCCGGTGGTCAAGGATTTGGTGGTGGATATGGAGCCGTTCCTTGCTGCCTACCGGTCCGTGCTGCCGTACCTCATTGCGGACACCTCCACCACGCCCACCACGGAACGGCTGCAGTCCCCTCAGGAGCACGCCAGGTTTGAAAAGACCACCAAGTGCATCCTGTGTGCCGCGTGTACCACCTCCTGCCCGGTGTTGTGGACCAATCCGGATTACACCGGACCCATGGCCATGGTCAACGCGCACCGGTTCGTTTTTGACTCCCGGGACGTGGCCGCTGAGGAACGCTTTGCTGCGCTGAGTGATGGCGAAGGGGTGTGGCGATGCCGCACCACATTCAACTGTACCGAGGCGTGCCCTCGCGATATACCCATTACAGAGGTCATTGGGGAACTCAAGCGTGCCATGATCGCTCAGGCGCTGTAACCTCAGACCATGCCCATTTCTGATCACCTCCTTCAGCGTATTCGCGAGTCCGTGGCGAATCTGAACGGTGATCTGATTGCTCTGCGCAGGGACCTCCACGCGCACCCGGAGGTATCACTTCAGGAAGTGCGCACCACCGCCGTGATTGCTGAAGTGCTGCGGACGGCGGGGTTGGAGCCAGTCCTCTTGGAAGGCACCGGCTTGTATTGCGATCTTGGCCCTGGTGACGGCCCGCGATTAGGGATGAGGGCTGATCTGGACGCCCTTCCCGTGCCCGAGTTGACGGACTTGCCGTGGAAATCCACAGTGGATGGGGTGGCTCACGCCTGTGGCCATGACGTCCACACCACCATTTTGGTGGGGACCGCGTTGGTATTGAAGGAGTTGTACGACGACGATGCCCTGACCCATCCCGTGCGGTTCATCTTCCAGCCTGCAGAGGAGACGCAGCCCGGAGGCGGCGCTGCCGTGATCCAGGCCGGTGTGCTGGACGCGGTGGACCGTGCGGTGGCGTTGCACTGTGAGCCATCGCTGAACAGCGGCCAAGTTGGTGTGCGGGTGGGAGCGCTGACGTCCACCTCGGATGCCGTGAAAGTGACCGTGTCCTCCCACGGAGGCCACACCTCGCGGCCTCACCTCACCGGGGACGTGGTGTTTGCGCTCGGTGAGTTGATCACCCAGGTTCCCGCCATTTTGGGGCGCCGCATTGACCCGCGATCCGGAGTGAACCTCACCTGGGGTTCCGTGAAGGCCGGAAACTCCAAGAACGCCATCCCGTCCAGCGGGTGGGTGGCCGGAACCATGCGGTGCCTGGATGTGCGCGTATGGGAGCAAGCAGGCGAGTTGTTTGATTCCGCCGTCAGGGCCGTGGTGGCGCCCTTCGGCGTGGACGTGGAGATTGATCGGATTGCCGGCGTTCCCCCCGTGGTCAACGATCCTCAGGTGACGGCGAATATTGAGGATGCCGCGCGCCTGGTGGTTGGTGCGGAGAACGTGATCCAGGTGGAGCAGTCCCTGGGCGGCGAAGATTTTGGCTGGTATTGCCGCCACGTTCCCGCAGCCATGGCCCGGTTGGGAACGGGCACGCCTGACGGCGTTCGCTTTGACCTGCATCAGGGTGACCTGGTCATTGACGAGGGCGCCATCCGTGTGGGAGTGGAGTTGCTGTCCGTGCTGGCGGCTGGTGAAGATCTGGGTTGAGAGCCTAGATGATGGGCTCGGTTGGTGGGTTCGGTTGGTGGACTTGGTTGGTGGACTCGGTTCGGTGGGGCTGAATCAGAGGGGTGCCACCATGGGGAGGCACCTGCTGATATAGCCGAATTGTTGCGATTCGATTGCAGTGCGGCGCAGCGCCGCTGATACCTGGCGGGTTGTCAAATCCTGCCGATACGCTCGCAGATGAGTGCAGAGCCGCACTGTGTGGCTCTCCCAACACCTCACTAGGAGCGTGAAGTGAAGAGAACGATGAAGTTTGCAGCCGTTGTTGCTGCTGCCGCCTTGCTGTTCGGTGCCTGTGGAGCAGCACCGGAAACCACCACCAACGGCGCTGGAGCCACGGACACGGCCAGCCCGGACGCCACTGCCGATCAGGGAGACACCGTTGAAAACTTCCTGCCGTGCATCGTCTCTGACCAGGGTGGGTTTGATGACCGGTCCTTCAACCAGTTGTCCTATGAAGGCCTTCTGGCTGCTGCCAAGGAACTAGGAACCGAGCACCGCGAGGTTCAGTCCTCTGCTCAGGGTGACTTTGCTCCCAACATTGCCGCGCTGGTGGACCAGAACTGTACGTTGATCACGGCTGTGGGCTTCCAGCTTGCTGCTGCCACCGCTGAGTCAGCCACGGCAAACCCGGACCTTGAATACCTCATGATTGATGACATGGCGGACACCACGGGTGACGGCAAGCCGGACGCCCCCAACATCAAGCCGCTTCTGTATGACACAGCTCAGGCCGCCTTCCTGGCCGGTTACCTGTCTGCTGGTTTCTCCACTGCGGGTAAGGTGGGCACCTTTGGTGGCATGAACTTCCCCACGGTTACCATCTTCATGGACGGCTTCTACCAGGGTGTTCGTTACTACAACACGGAAAATGACGCCAACGTTCAGGTAGTGGGTTGCACCAGCGAGGACTGCACCGAAGGTTCCTTCACCGGTGGGTTCGAGGCGAACGAAACCGCCAAGACCACCGCGCGCAACATCATTGACCAGGGCGTGGACGTCCTGCTTCCCGTGGGTGGCCCCATCTACCAGTCCGCACTGGCAGCCATCAAGGACTCCGGCCGTGACATTGCCCTCATTGGTGTTGACGCTGACCTGTTCGAGACTGACCCCACCACCCAGGACTACGTTCTGACCTCCATTCGCAAGAAGATGGACGTTTCCGTGGAAGAGACCGTGGTGGCCGCAGGCCGGGGGAACTTTGACCCCACACCCTACATTGGAACCCTGGAGAACAACGGTGTTGACATTGCGCCGTTCCACAACTTCGAGGACAAGATTGACCAGGATCTGCGGGACAAGGTTGAGCACCTTCGCCAAGAAATCATTGATGGCAACGTGAAGGTCACCTCGTACCTTGCTGATTCCTAAACCGATGTGAGTCAATCCCGGGAGGGCCGCCGGTCCTCCCGGGATTACTGCACGAAACAGTAGTGACCATTCCCCCCGTCTCACCCCACCATGGGAGGGTCAAGCATGAGGCTTGAATTGCAAGGCATCACCAAGCGTTTTGGTACGTTTGTGGCCAATGACTCCATCGATTTGGTGGTTGAACCCGGTCAGATTCACTGTCTCCTCGGAGAAAACGGTGCTGGCAAGTCAACGCTGATGAACTGCCTGTACGGCCTCTACCAAGCGGAGGAAGGGGAGATCCTTCTTGACGGTGTCCCACAGCACTTTGCTGGCCCGGGTGATGCCATGGCAGCAGGGATCGGCATGGTCCACCAACACTTCATGCTGGTGCCCGTGTTTACCGTGGCTGAGAACGTCATGCTTGGCAATGAAGCCACTAAGGGCATCGCCCTGGACACCAAGGCCGCACGGGAACGCGTGAATGAGATTGCCGGGAACTTCAACTTCCATGTGGACCCGGATGCCGTCATCGAGGATCTTCCGGTGGGCGTTCAGCAACGCGTGGAAATCATCAAGGCCCTGGCGCGTGACGCCGAAATCCTGATCTTTGACGAGCCCACGGCGGTTCTCACACCCCAAGAGACGGATGAACTCATGGGGATCATGGACCAACTGCGCAAAGAAGGCAAGGCCATTGTGTTCATCACGCACAAACTGCGTGAGGTGCGTGAAGTGGCGGACAAAATCACCGTGATTCGCAGGGGCAAGGTAGTGGGCGAGGCTTCCCCCACCTCCACCGATTCTGAACTCGCCGAAATGATGGTGGGACGTGCCGTCCAGCTCACGGTTGACAAGGGCGAACCGCACTACACCAGCAACGCTCTGGAGGTCAAGGACCTGGTGGTCACCTCGGCCGACGGTCAGGTGTTGGTGGACAACATCTCCTTCACCGTCCGGGGCGGGGAAATCATGACCATTGCTGGTGTGGACGGCAATGGACAAACCGAACTCGCCAATGCTTTGCTAGGCCTTGAACCAGGGGTGACGGGTTCCATCACCCTCAATGGCAAGGAACTCTTGGGCAAAACACCGCGTCAAATGCTCGACGAAGGAATTGGCTTCATTCCCGCAGACCGCAACGAGGACGGCTTGGTGGGAGCCTTCACCGTGGCGGAGAACCTCATGCTGAACCGCGCCACCGGTGCACCGTTTGTCAAAGGGGGGGTGTTGCAGATCCCCTTCCGCAACGAGTTTGCCAGGGAAAAGATTGAAGAGTTTGATGTTCGCACCGAGGGCATCGATCAACCCGTGAACGCCCTATCCGGCGGTAATGCTCAGAAGGTCATCATTGCCCGGGAGATGTCTAAAGATCTGAACCTCTTTGTGGCCTCTCAGCCCACCCGAGGCGTGGACGTGGGGTCCATTGAATTCATCCACAAGCGCGTGGTGGAAGCCCGAGACTCAGGGATTCCGGTAGTGGTGGTTTCTACAGAACTGGATGAGGCCGTGGGCCTTGCCGATCAACTCATGGTGATGTATCGCGGCGGCATTGTGGGAATTGTCCCCGCAGACACTCCCCGTGACGTGCTCGGCATGATGATGGCAGGAATTCCGCCGGAACAAGCAGCTATTGCCCCGGTCCCCGTTACTGAGGAAGGAGCGCAGGCATGAGCACCAACGAGCCTTTGGCCATTTCCGAATCCCAACAGATGAACCTGGATACCGAGCCTGAAGGGCGCTGGAAGGGTGCCTTCCGCGAGATGCTCGCCGGTGGTCCCGGTGTTGCCATCGGTGCCTTGATCCTGGCCTTCCTGGTGGGGTCCATCATGATCGCTTTCACCAATGCCGCGGTGAGGGAAGCGGCGAGTTACTTCTTTGCGCGGCCGCAGGACTTCTTTTCCGCGCTCGGAAGCGCTATGGGCGGGGCCTACAGTTCCCTGATTCGCGGCTCCATCTTCAACTGGGAAGCGCCCACCTTCCAACGGATGATCAGCCCATTGCTACTGACGCTCCACAACTCCGGCCCGCTGATTTGCGCTGGCTTGGGTGTGGCCGTCACCTTCAAAGCCGGTTTGTTCAACATTGGTGGACGAGGCCAGATGCTCATGGCAGCCGTGTTTGCCGGATGGCTGGCCTTCGGCCTGCCGAACCTGCCCGTGGGCATCCACCTCATTGTCTGCATCTTGGGCGGAATCCTCGGTGGGGCGCTGTGGGGTGCGCTGGCAGGCTTCCTCAACGCCAAGACGGGAGCGCACGAGGTCATTGCCACCATCATGTTGAACTACGTAGCCCTGTATCTCCTGCAGTACCTGCTGGCTACCCCTGGTCTCATGCAGAACCCGGGATCGTCCAACCCCATCACCCCGGCCACACCCATGAGCGCGCAGTTGCCACGATTGTTTGGCAGGCAGTTCCCCCTCAACGCCGGCTTCCTCATCGCGTTGCTGGCCGTGGCCTTCTGCTGGTGGCTCCTCAACCGCTCGTCGCTGGGCTTCGCCTTCAAAGCCGTAGGGGAGAACAAGCGGGCCGCCAAGGTAGCCGGTATCAACACGGACAGGATGACCATCACGGTCTTTGCCATTTCCGGTGCGCTTCTGGCGCTCGCCGGGGCCATGCAGGTTCTCGGAACGGTCACCACCGGGTTCACCGATGGCATTGACGGCGGAATCGGCTTTGACGGCATCACCGTGGCACTCCTCGGCGGATCGCAGCCCGTAGGTGTGCTCTTTGCCGGGTTGCTCTTTGGAGCGTTCAAGGCCGGTGGCTCCATGATGCAGGCCGGGCAGATGATCCCCATTGAGATTGTCTCCGTGATCCAGTCACTCATTGTGCTATTCATTGCGGCGCCGCCTTTGGTCCGCGCTATCTTCCATCTACCGCAACCCTCTCAAGTGGCGGCGGCCAAAAAGGCTGCTGCCAAGGCCGCCAAAGCCGAAGCGAAAGCGGCTGCTAAGAAGGAGGTCTCCGCATGAGCACCGTGACCGTTGACCCCAGCACCGTCCTTCCTGACGAGGGTCCCATCGAGCATCGCATCGTTGAAAAGAGAAGCGTGAAAACAGCCACCATCCTGGCTGTGGCCACAGCCTTGCTGGCTCTGCTCCTGGTAGCGAGCCCACGCCAAGGGAAAACCAACTTCCAGATCACCCTGGGCAATGAGTTCTTCAGCATTGGAGAAGGTGGCGTTGTTGCCGTTCCTGCCGTGCCTTTTGCCTGGATCTGCGTGGCAATCATGGCGGTGCTCACCGTGGTGGCTTTTGTTCTGTCCTACCGTTATTCCAAATTCCCCGGATGGGCTTCGGCAGTATTCGGTCTGTTGGCCGTGGCAGCGTTTCTCTCTTGGGCGGGCGCGGGAGCTCAAGGCCGTCTGAACGTGGTGGGACTCATCGGCAACGCCATCTTGGTAGCCATCCCCCTCGTCTTCGGTGCCCTGGGTGGAGTGATCGGAGAGCGTGCCGGTGTTGTCAACATTGCCATTGAGGCACAGTTGCTCATGGCCGCCTTCACAGGAGCCGTGGTGGGTTCCCTGACCGCCAATGCCTGGGTGGGTCTCCTGGCAGCCATCCTTGCCGGTGCGGGCGTGGCGGCCATTCTTGGCGTCTTTGCCATCAACTATCGGGTGGAACAAGTCATTGTTGGTGTGGTCCTGAACGTCCTCATCATCGGTGTGACCACCTTCCTGTTCAGTGCGTGGCTCCAAACGGATATGCAACGCCTGAACTCCACCTTGGAACACCGTTTCCCGGACATTGCCATTCCGCTCCTCAGTAGAATTCCCATCATTGGACCCGCGCTGTTCAACCGTCCCGTCATTGTGTACATCATGTACGTGGCCGTGGCCGCCGTGTGGTTTGCTCTGTATCGAACCCGGTGGGGTTTGCGCACCCGTGCGGTGGGGGAACATCCCAAGGCTGCTGACACGGTGGGCATCAAGGTTAACGCCACACGATGGCTGGCAGTCCT
Source organism: Cellulomonadaceae bacterium (assembly GCA_031256435.1). Lineage (GTDB taxonomy): Bacteria > Actinomycetota > Actinomycetes > Actinomycetales > Cellulomonadaceae > Xylanimonas. The sequence continues at coordinate 5,225 of JAIRQO010000078.1, read as the reverse complement.
CATTGCCGGAGCCATTGTGGGAATCGGCGGGGCGTCCTATACGTTGGTGTCCAACCCGTCCTTCAACCGGGAAATGACGGCAGGCTTTGGATACATCGCTCTGGCAGCCGTGATCTTTGGTAACTGGGATCCCATTCGCGCCTCGCTGGCTGGCCTGCTCTTTGGGTTTGCCATCAACCTCCAATCCGTGCTGTCAGTGATTGGCTCGCCGGTACCGAGCCAGTTCATGCTGATGCTGCCTTACGTGGTGACACTGCTTGCTGTGGCCGGTTTGGTAGGGAAGTCCCGAGCGCCGGCGGCAGATGGTGTTGCGTACACGGTAGAAGGTCACTGATGAGTGACGCGGAGCCGAACAGCGTTCAGGACCTGAACCACGAGGTGAACCTGACGCCGGATGTGGATTGGGTGGCACTACGAGCCGCCGCCGTGGCCGCCATGAAGAAGGCCTACTGTCCCTACTCCCACTTCCCCGTGGGCGCAGCTGCCATTGTTGATGATGGGCGGATTGTCACCGGCTGCAATGTGGAGAATGCCGGGTACGGCGTGTGCCTCTGCGCCGAATGTGGCGTGATCTCCCAATTGCACATCACTGGGGGCGGTCGCTTGGTGGCGTTCACCTGCGTGGATGGCCGAGGCGAGGTGTGCATGCCGTGTGGGCGGTGCCGTCAAATCCTCTTTGAACACGGCGGCAAGGACATGTTGATGGAGACGCCTCAAGGCGTCATGACCCTGGATCAAGTTCTTCCGCAAGGCTTCGGACCCGAGGCGTTGGATCTTGTTGCTCAGTATGTACAGACCAAGAACGTTCCAGCCCAAGACGCTCCAGAACCAACCACCTAGGCGCAGAATCGTCGAAGCAGAAACCCACCAGGAAGGGGCCCATCGTGGCCGAGAAATTTGACGTTGTGGATGTCATCCGTACCAAGCGGGACAAGAACATCCTGTCCGATGACCAGATCGATTGGGTCATCGATGCCTATACACGCGGGGTGGTGGACCCAGAGCAGATGAGTGCTCTGGCCATGGCCGTGTTTCTCAACGGCATGACGCGCCCAGAGATTGCCCGCTGGTGCAACGCGATGATTGATTCCGGTGAGCGATTGGGATTTGAGTCCCTGGGTGTTCCCACCTCGGACAAGCACTCCACGGGCGGAGTGGGTGACAAGATCACTCTGCCTCTTGCCCCACTCGTGGCAGCATTCGGGGTGGCCGTTCCTCAATTGTCCGGGCGCGGGCTGGGCCACACGGGCGGAACCCTGGACAAGTTGGAGTCCATTCCGGGATGGAACTGCAACCTGACCAACGAGCAGGTGGAAGCCCAACTAAAGGACCCCAACGTCCGTTCCGTGATTTGCGCTGCCGGTCCCAATCTGGCTCCTGCGGACAAAAAGTTGTATGCGTTGCGGGACATCACCGCCACTGTGGACTGCGTTCCCCTTATCGCCACCTCCATCATGTCCAAGAAGATTGCCGAGGGTACGGACGCGCTCATCCTGGACGTGAAGGTGGGTTCCGGTGCTTTCATGAAGCAGTTGGACATGGCCAGAGAACTTGCCAGAACCATGGTGGATCTCGGAACGGATGCCGGGGTCAACACCGTGGCCATGCTCACGGATATGAGCACGCCGCTTGGATTGACTGCCGGGAACGCCATGGAAGTGCGCGAGTCCGTGGAGGTTCTGGCGGGTGGCGGACCTCAGGACGTGGTGGACCTCACCGTGGCCTTGGCCGTGGAAATGCTGGATGCTGCCGGGCAACCACAGGGCGAGGATGAAGTTCGCGCAGCATTGCAGGATGGGCGCGCCATGGACAAGTGGCGCAATCTCATCGCTGCCCAAGGTGGAGATGTGGATGCCGAACTCCCGTGGGCTACGGAAACACAGGACGTTCTTGCTGAGACCGATGGCGTGATGACGCGCTTGGACGCGCTGGACGTAGGTGTGGCGGCGTGGCGTTTGGGAGCGGGCCGTGCCCGGGCAACGGACCCTGTTCAAGCTGGTGCCGGTGTGGTCATGCACGCTAAGCCCGGGGATCAGGTCACGGCGGGGCAACCCCTCATGACGCTTCACACGGATACCCCGGACCAGTTCCCGCGCGCTTTGGAGGTTCTCGACGGAGCCTGGGATATCGCGCCGGTAGGGACCGCGTTCACCCCCGGTCCCATCGTCATTGAGAAAATAGTGTGAGGCTGGACTATGGCTGAGTCCAGCGTGAAGAACTCCCCTCAGAACGGAACAGAGAACGCCCATCAGAACGCCGCTCAGAGCGGTTCTGAGTGCGCCCCTCAGAACGGCACACAGAATGCCGCTCAAAATGCCGATGATGACCTGATTGCCCTCATCCCACGCCTGCCCAAGGTGTTACTCCATGACCACCTCGACGGCGGACTTCGGCCCACCACCGTCCTGGAGTTGGCTGAAAAGGTGGGGCATCCCCTTCCCGCCTCCACCGCGGAGTCTCTAGGGGAGTGGTTCTACCAGGCTGCGGATTCCGGGACTCTGGAACGGTACTTGGAAACGTTTGTCCACACCTGCGCCGTGATGCAAACGGAAGAAGGTTTGGAACGCGTAGCACGGGAAGCCATCGTGGACCTCGCGGCCGATGGCGTCCTCTACACCGAGCAACGCTGGGCCCCGGAACAACATCAGGAATCCGGGTTGACCCTGGAAGCAGCCGTTGAGGCCGTTCAACGTGGCATCGATGCCGGTATCGCGGAAGCCGCTGTTGCCGGGAACACCATTCAGGCGGGTCAGATCCTCTGCGCCATGCGCCACGCAGACCGGTGGCAGGAGGTAGCCGAACTGGCCGTGGCCTACCGTGACCGAGGCGTGGTGGGGTTTGACCTTGCTGGCGGCGAGATCGGCTTCCCCGTGACCAGGCACGCTGACGTTTTCCCGTATCTGAACCAGGAAGAGTTCCCGCGCACTATTCACGCCGGGGAGGGTGATGGGGTGGAATCCATCAAGCAGGCCATCCAGGTGGGGGGTGCCGAAAGAATCGGGCACGGCGTCCGCATCGTCGACGATATTCGGCTCGGCCCGCACGAAGCCGCGCACGAGACGGCCTCTGATGGCCTGAGGGAGACCACATCAGGTGATGACCTTCGTCGTATAGAATCAGACCGAACCTGCCTGGGCCGAACAGCACAGTGGGTCCTGGATCACCAGATCCCGCTGGAGGTAGCGCCCATGTCCAACCTCCAGACCCATGCTGCAGGCGCCACCAGCATTGCCGATCACCCCATCACCGCGCTCAGGGACCTTGGCTTCGCCGTGACCATCAACACGGACAACCGGTTGATGAGCAGAACGTCCATGAGCAATGAGTTCTGCTTGCTCGCCACGGAAGCCGGGTGGACCCTGAACGATTTCTTTGATGCCACTATCACCGCGGCCTGGTCCGCTTTCCTTCCCTTTGACCAACGGCAGAACCTTGCCGATTCCATCATGTCCATCTACCACCACCTTCAAGGAGCACCACAATGAGTACCGTTCACGCCTATGACACCCCTGCTGCGCTTGCCGGGATTGTTGACCACACGCTCCTCAAGCCAGAGGCCACCGCCGCTGACGTGACCGCCCTGATTGAGGAAGGTGCCGCCCTCGGAGTGTTCTCCGTGTGCGTCTCGCCCACCTTTGTGGCCCACGCCAAAGAGGTGGCCGCTGGCCGCGTGAAGGTAGCCACCGTGTGCGGCTTCCCCTCGGGCAAGCATCTGTCCGAAGTCAAAGCCGCCGAGGCCGCCGCAGCCATTCGTGACGGTGCCGACGAGGTGGACATGGTCATTGACATCGGCAAGGCCAAGGAGGGTGACTTTGCCGCCGTGCAGGCGGACGTTGCTGCCGTGAAGGCATCCGTGCCGAACAACGTCCTCAAGGTCATCATTGAGAGTGGCGCATTGACCGACGAGGAAATCGTCCAGTGCAGCAAGGCCGCCGAAGCCGCCGGGGCCGATTTTGTCAAGACCTCCACCGGCTTCCACCCCACTGGGGGAGCCACCCCACACGCCGTGGAACTGATGGCAGGAACGGTGGAAGGACGCCTAGGGGTGAAGGCTTCGGGTGGAGTCCGCTCACTGCCGGATGCCATTGCCGTGATTGACGCCGGCGCCACCCGCCTCGGCCTCTCCGGCACCGCCGCCGTCCTCGCCGGCTTCACCAACACGGAATCCACCGCCTCCGCCGATTACTAAGAACTCGGCTTACTAGGAACAGGCCTAACCAGGGACCCGGCGGCAACACCACCCAACGGCAAGACCCGCTACTTAGAATTCTCCGTCAATGACTCCGAGTTGCGGTGCCGGTGCAACCCGTCTCGGCAACCATCAGGTAGTCGCCTTCTTGCTCGGCTATGACGTGGAATCCTGCGCGGCGGTAGAGGTTGATTGCCCGGTTGTGGGTGTCCACGGATAGTGACAGGCGTGGCCAGCATTCGCTAGCAAGTGCGGAAAGGAGAGCGGAAAGCAGGCTGCCACCGAGGCCCTGACCTCGGTATTCGGGCTGGATCGAGATAGCCAGTTCGGGAGTTTCGTCATCCACGTTGCCATAGCCGCGCGGGTCAATAATCAGGCGTGACCAGGCGATCCCTACAACGACGCCGTCCGCCTCGGCCGCTACGGCCAGATCACCTGACCGATCTCCAAACCCATCCCAATACGCACGCAACAACGGCTCACTGTCCACCACGGACATTGGCGGCACCGGTTCACCGTCGGGCACATGAATAGCCAGATATGTGAACTCGCGCAGCAGCGCATACTCGCCGCACACAAGGCGCCGCAGGGTTACTTCAGTCACCCGACCATTCTTCCAGACGAGACCTTTTTCGGGAAGGCACCCACAGCCCGGCAAGTACCCATGTCACACAAGGATAAGGATATCGTGAGGTTCTGCGCCGAGGCCGAGGCCACAATCGCATTTGCGTTGCATCAGCAGTTCGTCCCTTACTGCGTTCGATCGACAGTCCGCCGGTGCAGACGCCCGGCGACACGCTAAGGATCCCGCGGCGTAGGGCAATCAGACATTCAGGCCATCCCACATAGACTCACGAACAGATTCAAGCGAGCGAAAGCAGTGATCATGCAGGGATGCAACTCGCCGGCAATGGTGCTTGACACTACTGTCTGCGGCTCACAATCGAGGCAGGCAGGCAGGCAGGCAGGCAGGCAGGCAGGCAGGCAGGCAGGCAGGCAGGCAGGCAGGCAGGCAGGCAGGCAGGCAGGCAGGCAT
>JAIRQO010000027.1 GCA_031256435.1 Cellulomonadaceae bacterium | reverse complement strand
GGGCCCCATGACGCGGTCAACGCAGGGTTCGACGAAGCTCGCAGGGCGAGCCCCTCCCCCCCGTCATCCTGCGCGGAGCGAAGCGCAGTCGCAGGATCTCTACCCAGCCCACTCACACTGCTTCTCCCCTGACCTGCGGATTTAGTGTCCTGTGAATCAACAGCAGCCAGAACATAGTTCACGAATCCCTGAAATGGTTGCGGGTAGGTAACGTCAGCGCGTACTGTTCTTCTTGTCGCCGGAAACGACGACGAAACACACCGACACGGCAGGTCAAGCGGTAGAACCGTAGACATGTTGCACCGTTGAAGCCCCGCAAGGGATTCGACGAAGGTCGGTGAGATTCTTCTCCACCAGGACATGCTCACGGGTATGGTCTGGGAGCGAAAGCCCCAACGCGGGAACTTCAAACGGCAGAACCGCAGAAGCGCTCTCGTCGCTTGAAGAATCGCCCATCGGGGAGGCCGCAAACCTTCACGAAAGGACAAGGGGTCAACCTTGCCGCTCAGCATGCTGGATGGAGCCGATTGAGGTGAGCGTACGAGAACTCGTTCTCGATACCGAACCGATTGAAGGCGTTGCCGGACGAAAGTCCGCGATATGTGCAGATACTGAGGGAGTCGGAAAGATACAGCCGACTAAGGTGAGAGCACGAACGCTTGCGTTCGATGCCGAGCCGCAGGAGAGCTGTTGAGGGAGCGCAAGCGACTAATACGTTCTACCGGAGTTAAGCAAGTCACTGGAAATGGTGACCCTGGACTGGATACGTTCCGCAGACAGCCAACCCGCATCACGGTACGGACAACCCCAATGAAAGCCCTGACGCTTGAAGTGGTGAGGATACGTTCCCCACAGCAAGCACCAACACAAGGTTCCACCCCACCAGGTGAAACCCATGCTGGCAGGCCACCAAGGAGCGTGACCCCTTCCCCACGGGGAAGGACAGCGACTCCCCCAGGGAACCCTTGGCAACAACCAAGAAAACCCTGGGAAGCAACGGTGCCAAACAAAAGCCCGACCCATGAACAACCATGGGATCGGGCTTTTCGTATTCCCCGTATCCGTTGCGTGGCTCCCGACCAGAACGTAGGGGGACAACGAGTGAAGGAACGGTGCGATGGGCGTGGTTGTTCGGCCCTCAGGTGGCCAGCGATCACGCACTTCCTCACTGTTGCTGGTTTGACGGTCAGGTAATTCCCTATGTCTCATCGCATTAGTTTAGGAACCACCGAAAGAACTCCCGACTCAATGAATACAAGCACAGTGGCTCAGCCGCCACAAGCCGAGCGACTCAATCCCACGAGTCCTCCGATTCCGCAGTGTGGTTGTAACCAGTCGCTTGGCGTATCATCGAGACCCAACTGAGCGAGAGGCAGTTTCGAGGCGGCCAAGACAACAACAGTGGTTCGGCCAAAGCACCGAGTATTTCAGCACCAGTCCGATAACATGCTCAGATCGCGTGGCCGGTGGCCGTCGTGCTTAACCACCAGGAGACCTCGTGACCATGACTACGCCGATACCACCAGATGCGACGGCCAAGCCTGCTGGTGTGTCGCCTAGGAACAAACTCAACGACCTTACTGCCAAGGAATGGATGTCAGAGAGCGTGTCCGTCTGGACGCAACGTGGACTCGGCGCTCAACACGAACATGCACAAATTGAGCGACAGCACCCCGCTCCGTTCTCTTTCCAGGACGTCTCTCGTTTAATTGCCATGTTCACCAAGTCTGGAATGACGGTTCTTGATCCGTTTGTCGGTGTTGGATCTACACTAAAAGCAGCAGCTTTGCTGGGCAGAAACGGAATTGGGATCGAACTAAATCCACAATTTGTCTCACTCGCACGCCAGCGGTTGGCACTTGAGTTGCCGAGTGATCTGACAGCCACGGATCAGAAGATTCTCCTTGGCGATGTACGCGTTGCGGCCAGCGACATCGAATCAGGGTCTGTGGATTTCATCGTCACCAGCCCTCCCTATTGGGGAATCCTGAACAAGAAGCCTGATCACAAGGTCAAGTCCGAACGCGTCAAAAATAACTTGGCGACCCACTACGGAGATGATCCGCGAGACTTAGCCAACATCGGGGACTATGAGACGTTCATTGAAGAACTTGCCAATTGTCTTGAGCTATGCTCGCAAAGCTTGAAGCCTCGAGGCCATCTAGCGTTAGTCGTTGGGGATTTTCGACATGGCGGGCGGTATTTTCCATTTCATGCTGATATAGCACGTGCGATGGAGCAGAAATCTTTCATTCTCAAGGCAATGAACGTCCTATACCAAAGACACAAACGCGTATTCCCTTACGGATACCCAGCTGCATACGTATCCAACGTCCACCACCAGAATATTGTCATTATGAGGAAGGAGTTATGATGGAAGAACTGCGGACAGGAGTTCATCTGGGGGATTGCGTCGAACTCCTTAGGGATGTACCAAGCAACTCGGCGAACCTTGTGATCGCAGATCCCCCGTATAACATCGGCCCCCGATTCGGCATTGATCAGGAGTGGATACACTCAGAGGGTTGGCTACCTTGGTGCGAGCAGTGGTTGAGAGAATGCCACAGAATACTCGACCAAAACGGGTCGATTTTCGTATACGGAATACATCACTACATCGGGCACGTACAGGCGCTAATGTACTCACTTGGATTTAAGTATCGACGGATGATTATTTGGAGGTACGAGAATGGATGGAGTAAATCTACAAAGACTCTAGCAACTCATTACGAGCCGATTCTGTGGTTCTCGAAGAGTGACACCTATTATTACGAACCGATCCGTGAACCTTATAAGAGCACTGAGCGGCTCAAGCATCCAATAAAGAAGAACGGCAAGGTTTGGACTCCGCATCCAGATGGTCGCTTAGCAGGGGATGTATGGAGTTTTCCAGTATTAGCCGGTCGCCGTTTCCGAGACGAGAAAGTTGACCACCCAACACAAAAGCCCCTAAGCCTCACAAACAGAATCGTAAAACACTTTTCTCAACTCGGGGATCTCGTGGTTGTTCCATTTGGAGGAAGCGGCACTGAGTGTCTCGCAGCGCACCAGTTAGGTCGCCGATTCTGGGCTTCGGAAATCAATCCTCAATTCGTGCAACTTGCTAATGAGCGCCTACTATCTGGGACCGATGAACAGGCGCTCTCCCAGTTGGTAGGTGCCGAGTTCGGCGAATCTCGCCCAGAACCAATACCAGCACCTCTGCTATACTGACTTACTTGGCAGGCCGGGTCCCAGACAATTTCTCTGATCCAGGTCCAAGAAAACTCGACAGCCATTCACAATTACTCATGTGTAGGCTATCTACATACCCGCCAGATTGGAGGTTACTCAGCAGGTCGGCCTTTTTTCGTGATGCCAGTACTATTGCCGATATCGGCAGAGTCTTAATTTTGATACCAAGGTATCTGGCGACGTCTGCCACAATGGTGTAGTACTCAGACCTGCGGTTTGGCTGTGCAAGCATCACAACGATCGGCGTAAATACCTGTAAATCCATTGAGTATCTGTTACCACTAATTGCCAAACCGGCAAGGATGCGCCTGCATGCATCGGGAGAAGCATTTATATCAATTTCAAACACGAACACCTGCTCATGTTCCATTTTTGCCATTGCGACCAGTTCGGCCCATGCAGAGTTATCACCTGTAGTCGCCAATGATGCAACCCCGTCGAGAACTACGAGATAGTTCCGTACGAGTAAACGGATCTCCTTCGGGGTCAACGCCCCGCTTCCCGTAAATGAACTGAGAACCTCGTCGATCCATGACAGTTCAGCCGATTCCACTTGTTCTGGTATTTCTTCAGGTAATTCGCTAGCGAAGCAATCCCGTAGTTTCCTGAACTTCTCCACCGCCACTGGTCGGTTTCCTACTGGGGGCGCGATAGTTGCAACTCCTGATTCCGGATCTAGATGGATTGCTCCAATGGGACAGCGCCGTACGCAGATCCCGCACCCGATGCAGCGGTCTGGAAATGCAACTTCCACACCTCCATCGCTTCTTGCTACCAGTGCATCAACCGGGCACACCCGTGTGTCCGGATCGCCAGCTATTCTCAAAGCAGCCGTGAGACTGACTTCCGACGACTTAAACATCAGACATGGAATATCAGGGCATCGCCAACATCCAGAGTTCGATGCTCCTTGCTCTGACGTGCTTTCAAAGAACCGCCTTATTGATTCACCTATCTCAAGGGAAGGTGGTGGATAACCCAAGTTGGCCGCTAGACGTCTAATTGGTTTCAAAATCGACCTCGCAAGTCAACGAGTCGGCGCCTATCGAATACTTGGCCATCAATATGAACTCTGAGCAACTCCTCATAGAGTCGCCGAGTTGAGATGAGCCCGATGGAGATTCCATAGGTGCAATAAATGTCACATACTAGTTCATCGACGTCAGAGCGATCCGCGGGATATTCGTGTCCGACGACGAGGGACGAGGCTGCGGTGAGTGACGGTAATTCTCGGTTCCTTGAGATGATCAACTTGTTCTCCAAAGCCTGCTGAATCCCCTTAATTGTAATCGTTGGAGACTCAGAATATGACTTGATCTCGACGGGAAGTGGTTGCTGTGGATCAGGCAGTTCCATGTCCACTCGGTAGTTGACATCACCGGATTGCGAACGCCTCGCATTAACACCGATAGCGACGAACAGTGACTCAATTAGTGGATAATACGAACGCTGGTCGAAATCCTGTGCGATTTCCATGGCCCGAAAGATGTATTCTTGTCGAGTTGACGAAGAGCACCTAAGGTGACCTCGAACCTGTTCAAGCCAGTATTCTTGAACTCCATCGGTGACCGTTGTCATCACTAACTCGTGATCCGCCGGCCGACTGATTGTATAGTTGCCTAATTCGGTTAGGTCGATCGCGCCAATTGGACACATTGCCGCACATATCCCGCACCCGATGCACGCCCTCTCATCAATCTGAATTGTCATTTGGTCCGATCTCATTTGAAGTGCCCCGGATGGACAACTCGATCCGAACCTGGCGACACCACTCGAAGACACGGCTATGCATGGAACACTCGAACATGCAACACACACTGTCAGTCCGGACTTGCCGTTATTTGTAACACCTGTACCTCTTAGGTCAGTTCCGCAACGAGAAATGGAGTGAATGTCGAGGATACTCCTTATTGGTGCGGGAGGATGATTTCTCCGGATAGGCTTCATTTATCATCGCCGCCAGTTGCTCGATTGATTACTTCATCGGTTGCCTGCGTAAACGGGTTATATAGAACCCACAGCATCGCCGACTGACCCGATAGGCCCAGTGCCGCAGACGCCTGCATGCCGTACTCTGCAATACCACGATCCACATCGACTTCGGCAAGGCCGGCTCTCTTGAGCATGACATAATACATTGACGAGGCAAGGTCAGCTTGGGAGTCAATATCAAGACTTTCGACATCTTGTGCCCTAAGGTCCGTCATCTCGCCAAGGCTGGCCACCGTCTCCATACCATGCCTGGTTAATGATACTGCGTGGACGGATTCTGGCCCTCCATATAGATCGACATGCTTCGTCTTTGTACCCCAACCAATAGTGGATGAACTGAGCGCGGCAATTGGAAATCGCGTATAGTTCGACAAGGTCTCTCGGGTAACCGACTCCCTAACGGCAAACTCCTCAACTGCAGCCGTTGCAGCGCTTGCTGAACTGGTGCGAAGTTGCTCAATCACCACTTTTGACTTCTCCAGTGCGTCTGACTCGCAATCGTCAACACAACCCAGAAGTCCCAGGATTATTTCGTTTTTGGTGATTGACCCGCCAAGCAATCCCATCAGTCGCAACAAAAACACTAACGGACGTTGATTGGTCACCCCGATGTTTTGGCTGACCGCATTCGGAAACACCATTCCCAGGAGCGCCTCTCGCAGTAGCCCCCCGCGAAGTGACGAGTCATTCATTGCGTAGGCGGCCACCACATCGCCAATTAATGTAGTGCGAAAGTGAAGCCTGCCCTCCTCTGTCGGGCGTATCCATCCAAACAGCCGGTAAAGTTCACTGTAGCTCTTCATCTGGTTATATAGGGGATCGCGTGAACGATCGGGCCGACTACTACGATTCAGTGCCATCTGGCCCTGGGCGCCCTGTGACGACGCTTGTCCTTTCTTCGCGACAACACTGGCCATGAAGTCAAGGTCGAAGGGATCCGTGCCCTCGCAAGCGCTTGCGACGAGGTGGAAGATGTAGGTTAACCTATCAAAGTCTGACCCCGGGTTCGGGAACCGCAGTTTACCCATGTTTCCTCCCTTTAAATTTCATGCTGGGTTGTCGGAGTCTTTGCTGCGGACACGACTGTAGCAACTACCGGGAAACTAACGCGTGATGAGTGTCGCAAGTTGGGTGACGGACCGATCGGGCGAAAGTGATTCATGGCGTACTTAGTGAGATCAATGTTCTGTCAAAGTACCGCCACCGTGCCTGATGTTGATATGAGGCCGACGACACGCGAATCCGAGAGGATAATCCCGCTCCGAAACGGAAACTAGATTGCCCGCGATGTGAGGCAGGCAATAACTGGTCTGCAATCTCCCGTTCCTGCTACTGTCGCTCAACCCGGAGGATGCTCTCGCGTTCGACGCACGGGTTGCCCCAACCTGAGCCAGGCCACCGGTGCGATAGGTCGGTTCTAGCACCAGGTTCACCACCGAACACGAAGGGTAACCAAGGATTTCTGCTGCTAAACGAACTCTCGCCAGTGTTCGTTCGCTGGATGTAGTTGGTGGATTCGCTAAGACGGCTACGAGGTGCGCGGACGTCACCGTGACTTGGCTGTTTGTCATTGAGGTTGAAATCATGGTCGTATTACATGTCTCGCTTCTCACGGGTGGCATGTCCAACTAGAACCGTCTCTCCGTCTGGGCTTCAGTCACCCTGGTCGTCGTCAATTCTCGACGGTCAGCCTAGGGACTCTACCGCTCCGGAGTCCACAAATGCGAGCACCTCACCGTCCTTCGGGCTGTAGTAGTCACGCACTGGGCTTTCATCTGGGTTCATGAGGGAATAAATGGGCCACGTCATGAAGGTATCTCGACACTCATCGTCCAACCGCCCGAGTTGGTAAGCGGCCTCGTCTCGCTCTCCCAGTAGGACAGCGCAGGCTGCTAAAGCCTGGATCGCTTGGGGGTCCGCATCACTGCCAATTTCGGTACGGAGAGTTCTGACGGCAGTGACCGTCTCCTGGTCTAGTCCGTCTCGTCGTGCCAGGATTTGCCACCAGTTAATTTTGAGTTGAGGTTGGGGTCCGGACGCCGTGCAGGATCCTCGGCTGATGACGAACTCAATCAAACGTTCCGCTCCATCAAGAAACTCGTCCCGGCGCGCCCTTTCGCGATCTGCCGCATGGATAAGCCTTACGACCATGGAGTTGGCAAGGTTCTCCCATTCGGGATCGTCCATGATCGCTTCGTAGTGAACCTCGATCTCCCCGAGGTTGAGGTTAAGGGTTTGCGGAAGTGACTCGTGATCGAGGAGTTCATACGGGGTGATCCGATTGTACTTCACCGTCTCTCCGTTCTCCTTTGTTTCAGCCAAGTACTGATATTTTGCAGGGAGTCCGAAGATGTCTTCACAGACCCACGTTCCCGTGGTTTCATCCTCCCGAGTGGCTAGTTCAAGGACCCAACGACCAACGGGTTGCTGCACCCGACCCCACGTGTCATGGACTGGGGCAGGAACACCCTGAAGAATTATTCCATGGAGCCACAGGAGTTGGTCGATTCGGTGGTCGTCCAACTCGTCAAGATCAATGAGGCGCACATCAACCGAAAGGTATTCAAAGAGCTCACACAAGGCCGAGATAAACTCTCGAAGTTCATCTAGGGCACTGGAACCTTCCTGATCACCAAAAGGCGCCTTGATTCGCGTTCCATTAATCGCGAATGAACTGGACTCCCGTAGCGCAACCATAAACTCAACTGCATTGCGCCGTGAGGCGAGGCTCCCTGCTGGCTTGAAGTGGAAATTATGAGCAGTGCCCTGAGCCACCTTGCCTCGGGTGTAGGTAATGCACTCTCCAAGCTGGTAAACGTGGGTGTCGGGACCCTCCTGACGATGCTGAGGCAGGTGATACTTCACTACGCCTGCCTCAAACGTTAATTCGCTTTCTCTCCACAGGTACCCATGTGGTACTACGTGAAGTTGGCCATCAATGGGCACCTCCCCACCGTCTTCGTAGGTGGCGAATAGTGTGAAATCTGTTGCCATGACGTCTAGAGACATTGGCTGACTGAAGTCCATTTTCTTACTTGTCACCAGGCGGAATCCGTCGGGATAAGCCATCCTCCCCGGGTTGAACCTTACAGAATCAGCCTCCTTTTGAGATTGCCAGGCATAGTACACCAACCTGTGCAGCTCATCGTCACTGGTGGGAAGTGGCTTGAGCGATACCGAAAAGGACTTGGACTCAGGCTTCGATTCCCGGAGGATCTTCTTAATCTTAAAGGGACTCAGGTTGTTGTAATAGCACTTCTGTGAGCGCGTGGATGGATTCAGGTCAACCACGAGCAATAACACGCCGTCTTCAGATTGGAAGTTGTTCAGGGTCTCCTTCTTCAATCGAAACTTGCCACCAGAACGGCTCTTGGCTTTCTGAACCCGTCCCTTGACTTGAACCTGAATGGACCCAAGGCGGGTTGCGTTCGTCCTCTGTTTTCCCGGTTGATGCAGGTCAATTCGTCCGTCCGTCACCGGAGTTTTGTCGTTCTCATCGATGTACGCCGCCAGGGACCCAACGTGGGCAAATACAGTCTTGACGGCCCCAACCGCTAGCTGCTCAACGTCCTTGGAATCCACGGGACCATGGTAGTGGTTGTGTCCTGGACGCTGACTTGATCTGCGTTGATTGCAGTGTTCCCTGAACCGCATCGGCGCTCCCTTGAAAAGACAGTGTTCCTCTCCAATGGGCCAGCAGAAAAATCCGTGGTTTCGAGACGTTCGCTTTGCGAACTCGTCAACCGACGGAGTTCGTTTGGTCCGCACGCCCATCACGCACGGACACTGTGGCTTGCTGCATCTCAGCGGGCCGATATCCTGCATCCATGGCTACCGTCGAGATTCATGATGTCCCAGCGGAGGTTCTCTCCCCAGCGCGGCGCGCACCAGTCGGCTCGTCGCACATCCGGCCTGCTGTGCCGGGGGATGAGGCGGGCATTCTGGCGTGCATCAGGGCGCTGGCTGTGTACGAGCGCGAGCCGGATGCCGTGGAAACCACGGAAGCGGATCTCACGGCGGCCCTGTTTGGTCCCCATCCTGCAGCCTTTGCTCATGTGGCAGTGTGCGACGACCACATTGTGGGCATCGCCCTGTGGTTCCTAACGTTTTCCACGTGGACGGGACGCCACGGCATCTGGCTGGAGGACCTCTTTGTGGTTGAGGAGCATCGTGGCAAAGGCTACGGATTAGCGCTCCTGCGTGGCCTGGCCGCGCTCGCCGTGGAACGCGGATACCGGCGCGTGGAATGGTCCGTGCTCACCTGGAACACCCCGAGCATTGACCTGTACCGGTCCATCGGCGCTCAGCCGCAAGACGAGTGGATGACGTATCGGCTCACCGGTGACGCGTTGGCTGGGTTCGGTACAGTACTAACCTGAGTGTGCGGACGAGTTGGCCGATAAGCCGGGTTCTGTGCCGGTAGCCGGGGCCGCGCTCAGCGTGACCTCCGGCGGCCGGTGACCGTCATCTATCTAGGCCGTGGATTGCTCCACGGCTCCAGCAGCCTACCCGGGGATATCGCGCGGGCAGCGCTCCAGCATCCCCTGCTTGGCCTTGCTCCGGGTGGGGTTTACCAAGCCGCCGCTGTCACCAACGGCGCTGGTGAGCTCTTACCTCACCGTTTCACCCTGACCTTGCACCGCGTGGTTTCGACCGACGCGCCTTGCAGCGCTGGCTCAACCATCCGGTGCGAGGCGGTCTGATTTCTGTGGCACTATCCCGTGGGTTGCCCCAGGTGGCTGTTAGCCACCACCCTGCCCTTCGGAGCCCGGACTTTCCTCACCCCGCAGGGATCCCCACGGGCTGCGACGATCCAGCCAACTCGTCCGCACAGGACCAGTTTAGTGCATGGGGGCTCACGGGGGGGTTTCGACCGCCGCGCCTCACGGCGCTGGCTCAACCACCCGTGATCTCAACCACCCGGATGACTACAGCGCTAAGCCTAGGAGGGCATCGAGGATCAGGCGTACGGCAGGGGCGTCCTGTCCGCCGGAGGCGGCCCAATCGTCAATGATGGCTAAGGCCTCGGGTGCGTTGAGGTCCGCCCTCATGGCGCTGCGAACCTGATCTAGCACGTCCAGCGCGGTGCTCCCCCACGTCACCTCATCACCACTGCCACCGGCAGCCGCACCCGCGCCAGCCGCCCCCAGCGCACCTGCACCACCAGCCGTCCCCAACGCTGGCTTCCACAGGCTGAGGCGCACCCGCGTGGCCGCCAAGTCAGAATCCGTCCACTCCCATTCGTCGCGGTAATGGTGACCTAACAGAGCCAACCGAATCACCATGGGGTCCACGCCGGAGTAGCGCAGGCGTGACACAAACACCAGGTTCCCCAGGGACTTACTCATCTTGGCACCCTGGTAACTGATCAACCCGGCATGCACGTGCGTCCGCGGCGCCACGCTGGCACCCAATCCCGGGCCCACGCCGCCACCCAACGCACCGCCAGCCTCACTCAGCACCCGCAGGTGAGACACAGACATCTCGTGGTGCGGGAACAGCAAGTCATAGCCGCCACCTTGCACGTCAAACGGGACACCCAAGCCGTCACGAGCAATCACGGCACATTCAATGTGCCAACCGGGCCTTCCGGCCCCCAGCACTCCCCCGTCCCAACTCGGCTCACCGGGCTTCTCCGCGCGCCATACAGCGGGGTCCAAGGCGTTGCGCTTTCCCGCACGGCCAGGATCCCCACCCCGCTCAGCAAACAGCGCCAGGGACTGCTCCAGCGAATACCCGCTCACCGTTCCAAACGCAGGATCTGCCGCCACGTCCGCATACACGTCCTGGTCCACCCAATAGGCAGTGCCGGCCTCCAGCATGGCGGTCACGGCCTCCACCACAGCGGGAATGGATTCCACTGCTCCGCGCCACACCTGCGGCGGCAGCATCCGCAACGCCACCATGTCCTCGCGGAACAGCTGCGTTTGCTCCAGTGCCAAGTCCCGCCAGTCCACCCCGGTGGCGGTAGCGCGTTCCAACAACGGATCATCCACGTCCGTCACGCAGGAGGCGTAGGTTACCTGCTTGCCAGCGTCCAGCCAGGCGCGTTGGAGCAGGTCAAAGGCCAAATACGTGTGTGCGTGGCCTAAATGCGTGGCGTCATACGGAGTGATCCCGCAGGCGTACAGCGTGGCCCCCGGCCCCGTGGCACCCTCCACCAGAGCCTGCTGTGTGGAATCAAAAACGAGAACCGGGTCAGCACTCCCCTCGCGCGGCAGTGCGGGAACCTCGGGCGCAATCCAGGTTTCCATCGTGACTTCTCAGCGCGGTATCGTCGTAACTCGTCAGCCTCTTGTACCTACTTCACAGCCCTCTACTTCACTGCCGTGTATTTCACCGGCCTGCGCACCAGATCAGCATCGCCATCGGCGTCCACGTCAATGTCTTCATCCTCATCAATGCTGTCCTCGTCGTCCACGTCATCAAGGCCGTCAAGGTCTGGGTCAACAAACAGGTCCTCGTCCCCATCGATCTCGTGGACTTCATCGTCAAGTTCATCATCCACATCGATGCCCAGGTCATCCGCATCAAGGTCTGCCTCGTCAATGTCATCCTCAACGTCATCATCCACGTCATCTTCATCCGGGTCATCCAAGGTGAAGGGCGTCAACTCCGAGAAGGCCTGATCCAAAGCGTCGTCGTACACCTCAAAGGCGTCCGCGAGGGCCGCATAAGCATCGTCGATGCGGGGATCGTCCACACTGCGACGAGTGGAGACGGCGTCAAAGTGTGCCTCGATGGCAGCAATAAATCGATCCCTGGCGATCCGCGGCTGAATGGTCATGCCTTGACCGTACCCCTTTTTGGGGCCCAAGGCACCCTGGATCCGTCCCAGCGGCACCGTGAATCTGCCCCAGCGGCGCCCAGCATCGCGCTTCAGCAGGTCATCAAGAATCGGTCCAGAACCCTGGTCCCAAAACGCAGGGCGTCCAGCGGGATGCGCTCGTCAATCCCGTGGAACAACGCGGTGAAATCCAAATCCTCCGGCAAGCGCGCTGGGGCAAATCCGTAGCCAGTGATCCCCAGCAGAGACATGGATTTGTTGTCCGTTCCACCCGCCATCATGTACGGCAGGACCGCCGCTTGCGGGTCTTCCGCGTGCAGGGCATCGGTCATGGCGTCCATCAACGCGCCGGTCACGGGTGCCTCCAACCCTACATCCTCAATCACTGTTTCCCACCGCACGCCGGGGCCCGCTACCTCAGCCAACATGGCCGACGCCTCATCGGCACGCCCCGGCAACGGACGGCAATCCACCCACGCTTCGGCGCGCCCAGGAATGACGTTGTGCTTATACCCTGCCGTCAATCCCGTCACGTTGGCACTGTGCTGCAACCCAGACCCCACAAAGCGCGCCA
Source organism: Cellulomonadaceae bacterium (assembly GCA_031256435.1). Lineage (GTDB taxonomy): Bacteria > Actinomycetota > Actinomycetes > Actinomycetales > Cellulomonadaceae > Xylanimonas. Next base: position 9,824 of record JAIRQO010000027.1, on the reverse strand, counting down.
CGGGCCCAAGAGCCTGCAGCAGATCATCAATCTGCCCGCGCAGTTCGGCGTCCTCACGCGGTTCGGTGAACGGCAACCCCGTCAAATCAGCCACGCCCCGCAGGAAGGCGCGCGACGAATCTGTGAGCGAGATGTCCCACCGGTATCGGCCAATGCGTTCCACGGCTTCGGCCAGTGCGACGATGGCGTTATCAGGATGGATCATGGAACCGTGCCCGGCCCTATCCTCGGCAATCATCTTTAGCCAGCGGATTCCCTTTTCTGCGGTTTGGATCAGGTACGCGCGTTGGCCTGCCACGCTAATGCTGAATCCGCCCACCTCGCTGACAGCCTCGGTGGCACCCTCAAACAATTCCGGCCGGTGCTCCACGGACCAGTGGGCTCCCATGACCCCGCCCGCTTCCTCGTCGGCAAATATCGCGACGATGATGTCCCGCTGGGGCCTCCTTCCGGTGCGCATCCACTCGCGCACCACAGAGATGATCATGGCGTCCATGTCCTTCATGTCCACGGCGCCTCGGCCCCAGAGCATGCCGTCACGTTCCTCGCCACCAAAGGGATCCACGGACCAATCGGACGCGATGGCAGGCACCACGTCCGTGTGGCCGTGGAGAACCAACGCCGGGCGGCTGGGATCCGTGCCCTCAATCCGCGTCACCAGTGAGGTGCGGCGCGGGGCAGGCTCGTACACCTCCACGTCACAGCCCACATCCGTGAGCAGGCCCGCCGCAAACTCGGCAGCCTCGCGTTCGCACGGTCCGGAACCGTCACCGTAGTTGGAGGAATCAATGCCGATGAGGTTCTGGCAGATGCCCACTACTTCATCAGCAGCCGTGGGGGAAGGCCTGGGTCCCGCCCCTGGTCCGGGTGCCGCACTCACGCCGGTCACGCGGCTCCACCCGTGGCGGACACCACCCCTGTCAGCAGGAGCACGGCTACCACGGCGGCCAGGGCTAAGCGGTACCACACAAAGACCGTGATGGGCCGCTTGGCTACCAGTTTCAGCAACCAGGCAATGGCCACAATGGCCACAATGAAACTCACCACGGTGGCAATACCGGTGGCTGTCCACCCCACCGAGTGTCCAATGTTCCCGTATTCACCAATGGCTTGGTAGGCGCCCGCAGCCAGCAGGGACGGGATGGACAGAAAGAAGGAGACGCGCGTGGCAGCCACGCGGTCCAGGCCACGGAACAGACCGGCAGAAATGGTGGCACCGGAGCGGGAGATTCCGGGGATGAGAGCAATGCATTGCGCCAGACCAATCACCACGGCATCGCGCATGTTCAGTTTGTCCTCACCGCGGCGCTGGGTGCCGATGCGCTCGGCGTACCACATCACAAAACTCCAGACCACCAGGGCCCCCACAATGACCCACATGTTGCGCAGCGGACCACTGATCACGTGACGCAGCGCAAAGCCGATCAGGCCAATGGGGATGGAGCCGGCAATGACAATCCAGGCTTCGCGGTAGTCCGTTCCGCGTTGCTCAGGATCGCGCAGACCACGGAACCACGCGGCCAACAGGCGGATGATGTCCTTCCAGAAGAACACAATCACGGCGGCAATGGCGCCAATCTGGATCACTGCCGTGAAAGCAGTCACGCCGGCATCGTCAATCTCGTACCCCATCAGGGCGCTCACGATGGTGAGGTGACCTGTGGAGGAGATGGGGAGGAACTCTGTGATTCCTTCCACGATGCCCAAAATAACCGCTTGCCAAAAAGCCATCATGCAGCCAGTGTGCCCTATGAGGGCAGGTCACGGCTGTGCGGCACTGAAATCCTGCCGAATCCTTGGCTCCCCGGTACAGTGAACGCCATGATGCTGAACCACATGTCCATTCAATGTGCTGATCTTGGAGCCTCCGCCACCTTCTATGACGCTGTTCTGGCAGCCGTCAGCGGTAGGCGTCTCATTGACTTCTCCCCGGAGGCCATTGGCTATGGCACCACGGGTCCGGAATTTTGGATTGGCGGGCAGCAGACGGGTGAAGGCTTCCGCGAGACGCACATTGCCTTCACCGCCCCCACGCGCGGCGCCGTGGATGCGTTCTTTGCCGCCGCCACCGCGCAAGGCGCCGAGGTTCTGTACGAACCCAAGGAGTGGCCGGAATACACCGATGGTGAGTTTGTCACCGTGTACTACGCCGCGTTTGTCCGCGATCCTGACGGCAACAACGTAGAAGCCTGCTGGATGGCCTAAGGGCTAGGCGGCCTCACCAGTGCCGGGCCACGGGGCGTCCGCAGGCCAGTCCTCGTTCGGTTGGCGTGGGTCATTCGGCAACAACGTGGCTAACCATCCATCGCCGCGCTGACCGCGCATGGGCACCTCCGCCCTAATCACGGCCTCCACTTGGAAACCGCACTTCCAGGCCACACGACGTGACCACCAGTTCCCCAGTGCTGCCCGCCAGGTGGCGCGCGCCAAGTTCAGGCCCTCCGGAGAGAATCCCCACTCCAGCGCCAACAGCGCAGCAGCCGTGGCAAATCCCTTCCCGCGCGCCTCGGGCGCCACGGCAAAGGCGATCTCGCCCGATTGCAAACCTTCGTCGGCGTTATCCGGACGCAGCGTCATGGTTCCCAGGGCCACCGGTTCGGGTCCACCCTCGGTGTAGGCCGCAGCGTCCCGAATGATCCAGGTGTAATCCTTCTCGGAATGCCAGCCGTCAGGGATGACCGTTTCCACGTAGTACTCCGAGTGTTCCCGCTCGTACGGCCACGGAATGGTGGTCCACTGGCGAACCTCGTCATCCTGACACCACGCCGTGATGGCATCAACATCAGATTCTGTGGCAGGGGTCAGCCGAACGCGGTCATTAGCAAGAACAAAGGGCTCCATAGGGCCATGGTAACGGGCAACGGCGCGTGATGAGGCATCCGCGACGGAATCCTTCTCGAATCGCACGCTGAGCACAGTGTCAGGTCTCAGGCAGGACTGAAGCGTTGTCCACGGTCGCTTTACTCGACGATGATGGCTCTTCGAATTGCCGGGTGAACCACCACGTCACGCGGAAAACTCACGAACCGCCAGGGCGAACCGTGATTCTTATGCCAATTCAGCCTATGACGTCCATTACTCCCTTACCCGATTGAAAACTATAATCATCACATAAGCAAGTGCCGACGTCACCACGGTGATCCACAGTCTGTTCCACGATAGTTGTTCGACGGAGAACAACGTAAACATTGTTCCTATGGCTAACAGCGCACCAAGGATGAACCCACGTCTCGTCATGCGGAAAAAAAGTGGAAAGCCCAATACGCCTGCCCACGCGATACTAAGAAATAACACCGCGACAAACTGCTCAAGATAATCGGCGCGGCGAGAATCGAAGAAGTTAGTCGGAAAAAATTGCCCAATCATTCCTCTGTCCAAAATCTGTTCACCACAAATTCCATTCGGAGGCCACAGTGTGACGTTCTTCATCGCTAAATCTCCGGCTAGAACATCAATGGCTGCCTCGGCAGACGGCGTGTCATAGGAGCAAACCCAAACGGTACTATCTGTGGTTATTAACCATTCATTAATAGAAGTTCTGAAGTTCTCGTCAAATGGGCGATTAATCGCAAAACCACCCGGTCCGCTTGATCGCGACCAAGGATCGGCCCTGTAGTCTTCTTGTGAGCGAACATCAATCAGTCTTCGGCCTGCGGAAGGCTCACCATCAGGGGTTCCGTTCGAGTTGCTCAACATCATTGAAGGAATCCACATCATAAGAAAGCCCAAAATACACAAAACTACAAATGCAGAACCTAACCCATCGTCGGGTTCGTTGCGGCGGTTGCTGCTGTTCCTGGTCATCACGTGACCTGCAACTGCTCCCACAACAAGGCCCTTCGTGAAGTTGGAATCCATCACGCGGTTTGATCCATTGACAGGCATATTATCTTCCCCGTTTCTTGTCACGGCCTACGCTGAGCCGAACAGCCACAATTTCTCTTTCGCGCCAATTCCTCAAAGTCCCGGAACCCAGATTCCCAGCTAGATTGCTTTGCTCGCTAAAGTTCCGGGCGTGCCATATCTTCTTCTCGGTGTCACGCTTCGAATAATCAATCTCTATCTCAACGTCTACTGCATCGTGCTTCCGCAGGTACTCCTCAAAGGTTGAACTGGAGACTTCAGATTCGCCGATGAAATACTGTTTGAAGGGTCTTTCCCCGATAAGAAGTGATCCCCGAGTCACCGTTGGTTTCACCCTGTGGGTAAGGACGCGCTTTGTTTGGGTGGAAGCTGCTTGCCAATCCGACTCACAATCTCGTATCTCAATACCGGCTAATATCTCCATAACGTGATTTTCATTGTGACCATCGTGGAGCAATTGATCTCGGATGATTTCTCTGATTCTAGAGCCGTTGTTTTCAACGAGGTCTTGCTTGAGTTTGTTCATCTGTTTTGCAGATTGTTGCCGGTGAAGATGACTGACAAAATATTCTTCCAATCTAGCGCTGGTGAACGTTGAATAGTCAAGAACTTGTCCCAGTGCGATACCCTCTTCACAGGACGAGACAAAGGGAATGTCGGATATCAGTGTCGGTGTATCAGCAGAAGGATCAGCGTCGTATATTATCGTGATTCGGTCACCGATGAGTAAACCGTATCGGGTTCCCAAAATCCGCATATAAGAAAATGTCTGCAATGCCTCCGAGATTCCCAATTTCACGCCTGGCTTCTTCATTTCGATCACGAGTTTAGCGTTATCAGCGGCTAGCACCACGTCGGCTTGTTTGATGGATTTACCCATTTGCACCGGAACCCTGCTCGTCAGGTTCGTATCGCTCCACCCGAATACGACTTTCAGTTGAGCTTCAAACAATTCTTGGAATGTTTTCTCAGAAACGTCTGATTTAATCACCGGTTCAATGGTGTGGCAGAGATCAGACCATAGGCTTGATTGAGGCATTAATGAGAACCGCTCTCCGGGCAAAATTGTGGACTATGGCTAGCCAACATTGTGGAATATGGATAGCAAAACTATCACGCCCCAACCCGTCTTTGAGTGGCTACAGGAATTGCTTGAGTGGTATTGGTAGTAGGCGCAGTGGTGACCGTAGCGGTTTGAGTAACTCTTAAATTGAACTGCGTGGATGGTGATCGCACGCTGAGTACGGTGTCACGTCCCGGGCAAGACTGAAGCCCCGCCTCTCGTCGCTTTATTCGACGATTAGCGTTAGCAGTTCTTCGGTGCGGTCCCATACTGCTGTGCCTAGGGCTTTGTTGCGCAGTTCGGCGCGGGGCACCACAATGCCGTTTTCCACGTAGGTTCCACGGTGCCAATCAATGCCCGCTTTGCCTTCCACCATATCCACCAGGCGCTGCGCGCCCTTTTGGGGCTTAGCCAACACCACCCGAGCCACAGGGGAGTTGATGGCGCGGCCCACCAGGTGTCCCGTGTGTGCGCCAAAGTTGGTGGCAATCACACCGGGGTGCACGGCAATGGTGCCCAAGCCCCGGGAACGGTACCGGCGGTCCATCTCTTTCATCAGAATAGTGGAGGCGAGTTTCGCGTTGCCGTACGCCTTCATTCCCTCAAACTCAGAGCGCGCCTGCGCGTCATCAATCCCCAGCCGCTCGGCGGAGAAATTCTTCACGCGCTTGATGGCACGGCTGGACGTCCACACCACGTTGGCGCGGTTGGCCACCAGCAAGCCACCCAGCATACGGGTCAGCAATGCGGGTGCCAGGTGGTTCACCTGGAAGGTGCGCTCAAAGCCGTCCTCCGTGAGTTCATACTTCCCAAACATGGCCCCGGCGTTATTCAGCAGCACCTGGATTCCGGGATGCGCAGCACTCAAAGCACTAGCGAGGCGGCGCACATCCTCCAGCCGTGTGTAATCGGCCAAGAAACGCGGCACGCCCAACTCATCGGCAATGGCGTTGGTCTTCTCCGCATCGCGACCCACCAGGACGACCTGGTGTCCATCAGCGTGCAGTTGGCGTGCAGCGGCCGCGCCAATCCCCGAGGAGGCGCCAGTAATGACCACGGTTTTACTCATGGGCGCATCGTACCGTTTCCCACGTCCCCGCCATAGCATCGTAGAGCCGTAGATACCCCTGTAATGGCGTGCTCGTACCGGTGAGCGCCTTCACGGCCTCCACCGCCATGGTGGTTCCCACCACGCCCACGGCCGGTCCCAGGACGGCAGGGCCGGGAGGGTCAGCAGGCGGTTCCGGGCCAAACACATCGCTGTACCACAGCGCGGGTTCGTTCTGTGCCGATACATTCTGGGCCGGTCCCCAGACGGCCACCTGCCCGCGCCACCCCCGCACGGTCCCCCACACAATCGGCAGCGCCTCGGCTCTGGCGGCAGCCTCAATCTGATACCGGGTGGTGTAACTGTCACAACAATCTGCGACGATGCTGTGCCCAGCAATCAGTTCCCGCGCGTTATCGCTGGTCAGGCGAACGGACTGAGTGACAATGGTGGTGCCAGGGTTGAGCCTGTGCAGCGCGCGGGCTGCCGCAGTGGCCTTGCGCTCACCGCAATCGCCCGGCCCGTAGAGGACCTGGCGTGCCAGGTTGGATTCCTCCACACCATCGTCGTCAATGATGGTGACGTGCCCCACCCCTGCGGCTACCAGATAGGTCAACACTGCCGAGCCGAGTCCGCCTGCTCCCACCACGGCCACGCTGGCGTCCGCGAGCGCCTGCTGTGCCGCAGGGCCGAAGCCGTCCAACGTGAGGTGGCGGGCGTACCTCACACGCCTACCCACTCGCTGGTGCCATCAGCGAAGTTCTGTTCCTTCCACACGGGGACCTCGGCTTTAAGGGCGTCAATAAGAGTGCTCACGCACGCGATGGCTGCCTTGCGATGCCCACTAGCAGCGGCAATCACCACGGCGGCGTCACCCACGGCCAGGACACCGGCACGGTGGTGGACGGCAACGCGCACTCTGTCTCGATACTCCGTGGCAGTTTCCTCGGCCACGCGGGTGGCCACGTCCCGCAGCCACGGTTCGGCGTCCGGATGGGCTTCAATGCTGAGGGAGATCACGGGACGGCCAGGGTCATCGCCATGATTGCGGACGAGCCCCACAAAGGTGGCCACCGCTCCACAAGCGTCATCCCTCACCAGGTCCACCGGCGGCGCGGGGTCCAAGGAACCGAACACAATCTGAGCAGACACCACCTCAAACTCAGCCGGAGGTGCAGGAGGTGCTGGCTCCGCGTGGCTACCGTGATCGCCACCGCGCAACTGTTCAGCGGCGTGAGGAAGCACAAAACTCAGGGCGTCCAAGCCATCCGTGACTCCACTGGGGGATCCGGGCAGGTTCACAATCAGGGTCCTTCCGGCCACGCCGGCGATGGCGCGGGAGAGTGCCGCTGCGGGAACGGGAGCGCGGGTGGTGGAGTATTCCAGGGAGGCTTTGCGTACTTGTTCGGCAATGCCGGGCACTTCCCGGTCAATCACCTCGCGCGTGGCTTCCGGGGTGAGGTCACGCGGGCCAAGGCCGGTTCCGCCCGAGGTGATGATGACATCCGGGGGATCACACATGAGCGTGTATTCCAGAGCGGTACGTACGTGGTCTCCATCCGGAACCACGCGGACGTCCACCGTCCAGCCTCGGGTCTCAAACCACTGACGTGCTGCGGGCCCTGAGAGGTCCTCGTACTCTCCGCGTGACGCTCGGTCCGAGGCCACAATGACGCTGACGCGATACGGCGTTTGGCTCATCAGGTCTCCCGGGTCCACGTTCCGTGACGGCCACCGGATTTGGCCGTCACTCGAATATTCGTCACCGTGGCCTCGCGGTCCACAGCCTTGATCATGTCATACAGGGTAAGCCCTGCCACGCTCGCTGCGGTGAGCGCCTCCATTTCAACGCCCGTGTTGGCCGTGGTACGCACGGTGGCGGTGACCTGAATGGTGGTGGCCGTGGGGGTGAGGGCAATGTCGATGCCCGCAAGGGGAAGGGGGTGGCACAGCGGGATGAGATCTGACGTGCGCTTGGCGGCAAGGATTCCCGCCACACGAGCGGTGGCCAGCACGTCACCCTTAGGGAGATCTCCCGTGGCGATGCGTTGGATGACATCCTCCCGGGTGGTGAGGGTGGCCTCGGCCGTGGCTTCCCTGGTGGTGGGCGGTTTGCCGGACACGTCCACCATGTGGGCCTCGCCTGCGGCGTTGACGTGGCTGAGTGGTGCTGAAGTGTGTATTGCTGTGGTGGGGGCTTGTGAAGTAGGGGCTTGCGGCGCGTGCACAGGTGGGCGGAGATCCTCTGTGGGGTCCGGATCAGACTGGGAAGGTGAATCGTCGAGTGCCATCAAGGCAGAGCCTACTGGGTGATACCCCTCCATGCCCCTGCCACCTGCCGATCTCAGGAGATTTCCCAACCGTGTACGGTCTCGCCAGCGGCCACTGAGGTGACCTCGGCTGGGAGGACCATCAGGTGGGTGGCCTGGGCGAGGTGAATCAGGCGGTGCGAGCCTTGGGTTCCTTGGCGGAACTGGCCGTCCTTCACCGTTCCGAACCGAATCTGGGTGAGGCCCTGCTTGGAGGTGAGCGGTTCGGCGGCCCTGTAGGCGCTCAAGATTCTGGGAGGCAATCCCGCGTGTTCGGCCAACACAGGACGCACAAACATCTCAAACGAGACGAATGCCGAGACGGGATTGCCAGGCAGCGCCACAAACGGGATCCCGCTGACGGTTCCTGAGCCCTGGGGCTTGCCGGGCTGCAAGGCCACCTGGCCAAACCAGGCGTTGGGACCTGCGAGCGCCTGCTTGACCACCTCGAACGCTCCCATAGAAATGCCACCCGTGGTGAGGATGAGATCAGCGGTGGTTTCCGAAACGGCGGCTCGGAGCGCTGTGGGATCATCAGGCACGGTCACCTGCGTGACCTCCGCCCCCACCCCGCGCAACGCTGCTGCCAGCATGGCGCCGTTGGAGGAATACACCTGGGCGGGTGCGGGGGTTGTGGCGTCACCAGGAGACCCAGCACCTCGAACATCGTCTGCCACCGCACTAGCACTAGGACTGTCAGCACCTGCCCTGTCAGGACGAGCACTGGCACTGCCGGCGGCACCACCCTGCACCAACTCGGTGCCCGTGGACACCACCAGGACGCGCACGGGCCGGATGATGGTGCTCACGTCCATGCCCAGCGAGGCCAGCACCCCCACCTGCACCGGACCCAGGGCTGTCCCTGCCGTCAGGATGGTCTCGCCAGCGCGGGCGTCCTCGCCCGCTCGTCGAATGTGATCACCCAGCCCCGGAACCGCGCGGAATCGCGCCACGTCCACGTCAAACCGTCCGTCCACGGTGTCCTCCACCTTGACCACGGCGTCCGCGCCACTCGGAATGGGCGCACCCGTCATCACTGGGGTCGCCGTTTTGGGCGCGAGGGGTTCTGGTTGCGTTCCGGCGCCGATGGTCTGGCTGACCGCAAGCGTCATCCCCGCCGCTGCATCGTCGTAGGACATGGCGGACGCACCACGCCCCCCTTCGTCGTCGCACAGGCCCACCAGATCGGCCCGCCGCACGGCAAAACCGTCCATGGCAGCGTTGTCAAAACGCGGGAAATCCCACGGGGCGGTGACATCGGCCTCCAGCGTGCGTGGAGGAAGTGCAGGCAGCACCAACGCCCGCACCGCTGCGGCATAGTCCGAGACGGATCGCTTGGAGGCGGACAGGTTGGACCCGGAAAGGTTGGAACCACGAGATGCAGTCATCACCCGCGCAGCCTACTGCCTCGCCCTCCCCCACCGGCCCTACCCCGCCCGCAACAACGAAGCACAACGGCGATTCCTGCGCCCCACCACCCCATCACAGCCCCCCGCACCCGCAGAACCGAAGCACAACGGCGAATCCTGCGCCCCACCAC
>JAIRQO010000064.1 GCA_031256435.1 Cellulomonadaceae bacterium | reverse complement strand
CTCTCGGTGTAGATGGTCCGCAGCCACTGCCCCTGCTCGGTGACCGTCAACTCGCCGTGTGATCTGCGGAGATAGCCGAGTTCTTCCAGAACTCCGCAGTTCATATCATAGGTCCGCGTTATTGTCCCCGTCATGGAGGTGATCCGTTTGATGAGCTTTTTCCGCGCCCGGTTATCAGGCATGCTCTGGGCTTTCTTTGCGAGCCCCACCACGGAACGGTCCGTTTGGAACTGGGCAAAGGACATCTCCAAGATTTCCCGTGCTCGGGCGTCACCTGCGTGGGCTATCAGGTTGACCGCCATATTGTATGAGGGCGTGAAAGCCGAGTTCAGCGGGTATGTACGACGAGTAGAGAGGTTAGCCAGAGCCCCTACGTTCAACGCCGGCTGGTCCACCACCACAGCGTGACCTTCCACGTCAATGCCACGGCGTCCAGCCCTGCCCGTGAGTTGCGTGTACTCTCCTGCGGTGAGTGGCTCATGGGAAATGCCGTTGAACTTGACGAGTTTCTCCAGCACCACGCTGCGCGCCGGCATGTTGATTCCCAGCGCTAGGGTTTCCGTGGCGAACACCACCTTGATCAGGCCACGGACAAAGAGTTCCTCCACGGTCTGCTTGAACACAGGCAAGAGCCCTGCGTGATGGGAGGCGATTCCCCGTGCCAGGGCGGCCGACCACTGCCAATACTCGAGCACGTCCAAATCTTCGGGAGGGATCTCTGCGGCGCGGTTCTCCACAAGGAATCGGATCTCGGCTTCCTCCTGCGGGGTGGTGAGGGTGAGGCCAGCGCGAAGGCACTGGCTGACCGCCTTGTCACACCCCACGCGCGAAAAGATGAAGAAGATAGCGGGGAGGAGGTGTTCTTGCTCTAAGGCTTCCACCACGGCGCTTCGGCGCGGAGGGCGCCGGAGTGGGGCTGGACGATGGTGTGAACCCGAGCGTTGGTGTGGAGCCCGCTGGTCATGGTCATCGTGGCGATGCGAGCGTTGGCTTGACTGGTCTTCTCGAGCGTAGTCTTGGCGAGACTGGTAGCGTCGTGACTGGCCTTGACGTGATCCTCGCTGCCGTGTCTGAGCTTGACGCTGCTCCTTGGGAAGCCGTTGCGCTTCTTTGAGGCTCAGCAGTGCTGGAAGGTCATATTTTCCTTGGCTGACCGCAACGTGCTGGTACAGCGGCACAGGGCGGTGTTCGCTGACAATGACTCCACAATCTCCGCGCACCATGGCCAGCCAATCGCCAAACTCTTCAGCGTTGGACACGGTGGCCGAGAGCGCTACCACGAGGACATCAGGATCAAGGTGGATGATCACTTCCTCCCACACGGAACCCCGGAACCGATCAGCAAGGTAGTGAACCTCGTCCATCACCACGTAGCGCAGACCGTTCAGAGTGTCACTGCCGGAATACAGCATGTTCCGTAGGACCTCGGTGGTCATCACCACTACGGGCGCTTCACCATTGACGGAGGTGTCCCCGGTGAGGAGTCCCACGGCCTCCGCCCCGTGGAGTGCCACCAGGTCATGGTACTTCTGGTTGGACAGCGCCTTGATGGGTGCCGTGTAGAACGCCTTCTCCCCTGCAGCGAGGGCGCGAGTGATGGCATACTCCCCCACCAGTGTTTTCCCTGCCCCGGTAGGGGCTGCTACCAACACGGACCTCTCGGAATCAAGGACGCGGCATGCATCGAGTTGATAGGCATCCAACGGGAAACTCAGTGAGGCTCGGAACTCGGACAGCAGGGTTTCTGATGGCATGAATCTCCTCGTTACGGCGATCTCCTGGCGCTGTTCCGGTGGTTTTTCCGGTGGCATTACTCCGGTGATGTGGGTTCGCTGGCGCTTGCCTCCTGGGGTGGTACCAGGATTTTCAGCGCGCCCGGCATGATTTGAGCCCGGAGCGGAAGAGTTCCCAGGTATTCACCATCGGCAAAGGTGGCCGGGAGGTGCCTGCCGCCATCCCCTGATTCCACCGTCACCGCTGAGCACTGGATGATCCGGACATCGTCCGAGTCCTTATGGGATCCGCCACCAAGCATTTGCGGGAACAATTTCGCTGCGCCGGCACGTTTCACGTCCCCGGCAATGACCAAGTCAATCAGGCCGTCATTGGGTAAGGCGTCCGGGGCTACCAGGATTCCTCCACCAATTTGCTTGCCGTTAGCAGCGGTGACCAGTGCGCCAGGGGAATCCCAGTGCAGCCGCCGCCCTACGCCATCGGCCTCGGGTCCGCCGTCCGTGATTCCGGGGAAAGCGAGGAGGCGTGGGAGATCGGCTTCCTCTACTCGGGCGTTTTCGATGATGAGGTGGTACTGCCAGGCGTCGTAGATGGACAGTTCGCGCAGCGCGGCTAGAACATAGCGAGCAGAGCCACGGGGCCTGGTCATGATATTCGCTCGCGCATTGATCGCTGCGTCAATCCCGCAACTCAACGCTCCAGCGGCATATCTCACGTACTCCGGATGCTTGGTCTCCTCACCCTCCAGGCCGAGCCCTGTCACCTGGAGAGCATCAAAACTCTGAATCCCGGCGGGGCCCTGGGCCAACGCCAGGTCCATCGCCTCTACGGTCTCTTGAGTGTCATGAACGGGCAGACCGATCACGTGGGCAAAGTCATTGCCTGTTCCCATGGCCACAATGCCCAGCGGGACGCCGGTTCCCGCCACGGCGTTAATCCCCAAGTGAACCATGCCATCTCCGCCCACCACAATGAGCGCGTCCAACCCGTCAGCAATGGCACGCTTGCAGTGTTCCAAGGCCAAGGTGGCGCTGTTCCCCGAGAGGTTCCACACGTCATAGCCCTCGGAGAAGAGACGGTTCACCACGTCATTTCCCACGCGTGCGCCACGGCCTTTGCCGGCCGTGGGGTTCACAACTACGCCAAGACGGCGTTTGCGCTCGGGGGTTTCTGCCACGTTAACCAACGCTACCCTGCCTCCCCCCGCGCTTGCTTGCGCTCGGCCAACCAGGTGTCGAGATTCCACATTTTGGCACGTTCTTGGCGTGCTAACGCCTTGGCTTCTTTGCGGTGTTGCTTCAGGTGCGCCCGCGCATCAACCCTGCGTTGCAGGATGGCCACGTTCTCAAAGACCACCGGCGAGGTATCCGGCTGCTCCGCAGCGTCCATGGCTTCTTGGATTCTTGCCGAGACAGCCCCCAACGTTTCTGCCGATTCACCCGCCACTCGGGCCAGGCGCTGAGCCTTGCGCCACAAGTCTCGCAGGAGGAAAAAGGCGCCCACCAGTGTGCCGATTACCAGCACTACCCACACGAGCCACCACATGATCCTGAGCCTACCGGGTGGCGGTACCGGGTTGCTCGCTGATGAGCGCGTACTGCGCAAGAGCGGCCTTGGCTTCCTGAGCGGCCTGCGCCGTGACAGCCGCCGGGGAAATCTTACGAATATTGGGGGCTTGGGCCAGGAGGAGATGGTCAAACCACACCTGGTAGGCAACGCGGAGCGTCACTGTGGTGGAACCGTCAGCATTCTGCTTGCGGGATTCCACGGGCAACTCTTCCGTCAGCCACCGTGAGGTGGTCTCTAGGGTAATGGTCACCATGGTGGCGTCAGTCTGAGCCGCAGCAGATGCGCGGGCAATGTTGATGTCAGCATCAACGGCATTCACATCCTCCGGATCCGCGCAGGTTTCCAGCGGTTTCGCTTCCAGTACCCTGTCCACTCTCAACGTCATGGGATGTCCGGTACCGTCGGCGCGATGCAGCCAGGCCCTCAGGTAGGCTCGGCGCCCCTGGGTCACCACACGAACCGGGGTGAGTTCATGGGTCCGTACGTGATCGGCCTCGTTGACGTACCTAACCTCAATGCGTTGCCGGTCCCGGATGGCTGCCACCACGGCGTTCTGCGCCTTCGCCGATCCCTCCTGCGGAATCCTCACCATGTCACGCACCGAGCATTGGGTGGCTTCCGTGAGTTTCGCCAACGCGGACTGGGCGGTGGATCGAAGGTCATCATCTGCTGAGGCCAGCCATGAGGCACTAAAGGCGTTGAGCACGGAGGACATCGTTGAAGCTTCCCGCTGTGAAAGGTGAAGGTGCTGCACATTTCTCGGGACGCCACGTGGAACCACCATTCCCTCGTCTTTCAGGGCATCCAGGTCAATTTCCAACAGATATTGCGAGGGGAAGTGGCGTTCGCTGATGGTGGCCAAGGCCCGGAGATCGTCAATGACAACATCCTCAGAGGCGTTCACCTTTTCCGCGAGTTCCTTCACGGACATTACCGAGCCTGCGTCAATCAAGGCAAGTTCTGCCAGGCGGCGGTCAAAACCGGAATAACGGCGAAGTTCAGCAGTGTTCATCAGTCGCGCCTCCTGCTGAAGGTTGTTGTGCGTCTGCCCACCGGGCTGCGGCGGTGAGCCGAGCCATGACGCCCGCTTTCACATCAGCGGGATCCACCACTATCACCGCATCACCAAAACTTGCCACCTCATCGGCCATCCGCTCCGTGTGGGCAAAGGGAACTTTCACCGCCTCAAAGCCGTGAGGGACCGTGACGCCAGGCGCTAGTGTGCCCCGTGCCCGCAGTACATGGCCACGGTCATTCTTCACGGCAAGGGTGGCGAATCGCTCAGGTTCTTCACCCAGGGCCCTCGCGTGATCCACCACGGGAGGAATGGGGAACGCGTGATCCTTCCCGCTCACGGTTACCGTGGAGGCGATCCGAGAAATCCGGAACGTCCTGCGTTTTTGCCCCGCAGCATTCGCCGTGGCATACGGATCCCAGCCGTGAACGTACCAGGCTCCATCACGCGCAAACACGTCCCATGGTTGAACCTTGCTCCGCGCCGTGGCCTTGCCCGTGTTCTGGCCGTCATAGAGGAAACTGACGCATCGTCTCCGCTCGGCCGCTTCAGCCAGCACAATGTAGTTCTGGTGCTCCCTGTCCGGCTCTGGGTCATCGCCCACGCGGTTCGACGATGGATCAAGCGCGTCCAACGCTCTCGACACCTCGGACGCAATGCGGTCATCACCGCAGGACCGAGCGGCGAGTTCAATGACAGCGAGTTCCTGCTGCGTGAGGTCCACAGGTGGAACAGTGATGGTGGGGCGCACCAGCGAGTACACAAGTTCACCATCGGTGGTCTGGCGGTTGGGGCGCCCTCGCAGAAGATCCAAACCGGTCAGATATTGAAAGTCATAGTTGAGCATGCGCTCGCGTGCTTTGGAATTCTTTCCAGGGAAGAGACCCTCAACCTCCAGCAGTTGGGCCTTGGTCATGCCACCGGAGGCCTCCAAGAGGTGCATGATGCGCGTCATGCGCTGCGCCACGGCGGATTTCCTGGAGGCCATAGGCTGATGGTAGCGCGGCGCCGAGAGCGCGCGGACCCGCACCACTGCCCGGTAGCCTGAATGCGTGATTACATGGCGCAGCGGGACAGTAGTGGAGACGGGTAAAACCTGGGGCATGGGCCCCTCCGGAGCCCGAGAGTTGGTGGTGTCCCTGGACGCTCCGCTTCCCGGACGGACCAACCCCACGGAAAAGGCCCTGGCCTACACGGCACTGGTGGGTGATCCCAAAGTGGGAGATTCCCTCCTGCTCAACTGTTCGGCCCTCGCACGAGGCTTGGGAACCGGCGGCTATGCCCTGGTTGCGGCGCCCGGCGCCGAGAATCTTCCCCTGGATCCCGAGCCTGGACCGGGGCACTTGGTCAAAGCACGCTACACGCCCCTGCAGGCCATGGTCATGGGCGCTGACGAGCAGGAATCACCCTTCCACCAACTGCTCGCCGAGGCGGATGATCTTGACGCCATGCCCGTGGTGGTGGCGGATTTACACTCTGCGGTACCAGCAATCATTGCCGGGGCACGCTATGCCGCCGCTCTGGCGGGTGCTCCCGAACCTTCCGTCGCCTATGTGATGACGGACGGCGGGGCATTGCCGGTGGCATTCTCCCAAACAGCGGCGCGGTTGCGGGATGCTGGATGGATTGATTCCGTCATCACCGTGGGACAAGCCTTTGGTGGCGATCACGAGGCCGTCACTGCCCACACCGGTTTACTGACGGCCAAGCTGGTGACCAAGGCAGACCTCACCATCGTGGCTCAGGGCCCAGGGAATCTGGGAACCGGGACACGTTGGGGGTTCTCCGGGGTGGCCGCTGGAGAAGCGGTCAACGCCGCTGCTGCCCTGCGCGGCTCCCCCGTGGCCTCCCTGCGGATGTCCGGGGCGGACGCGCGGGACCGGCACGTGGGGGTTTCCCACCACTCCCTGACGGCCTACGGACGCGTGGCCATGACCCGCTGCGATGTCCCCGTGCCCGTCCCCATGCCCTCGGTGGAAGGACTCACTGGGTGGGGACGCGAGTTGACGGTGAAAATGCGTTCCCAGGTGCGCGAACTCTCTATCAAGCACCGGCTCGTGGACGTGCCTGTGGGCCCAGAACTCGTAGATGCTTTGGCTGATGCCCCCGTCAGGCTTTCGACGATGGGGCGCGGGCTTGACGCCGATCCGTCAGCATTCGTTGCGGCGGCAGCGGCGGGTGTCCACGCAATGAATATGCTGTGACCGTACACTGGGGCGCATGACAACACCTGACCAAACAGTCCCGTACATCACCACCACTGACGCCGAAGGCATCATTGACGCTCTGCAAATGCGTCTCTTTGCCCTCAATGACCTGCACTTGGTTCTCAAGCACGTCCACTGGAATGTGACCGGACCGTCCTTCATTGCGGTCCACGAGATGCTTGATCCTCAGATTGAGGATGTCCGTGAAATGGCCGATGCCTTGGCTGAGCGGATTGCGATGCTCGGCGGCTCCCCCAACGGAAACGCCGGTGCCCTGGTGGCCGCCCGTACCTGGGATGACTACAAACTTGGCCGCGTGTCCACGCAGGAACACATGGTGGCACTGGACCACGTGTACATCAACTTCAACAAGGACCACCACGCCGCAGCGGACATTGCCGCGGACAAGGGCGATGACGTGTCCCAGGGAATCCTCCTTGCGCAACTGGAGGAACTGGACAAGTACCACTGGTTCATTCGCTCGCACTTGATGTAGCGATTGCCACCTGAGTACGGCCAACACTCCTGGCGTACCCGGTACTTTGACGTACCCAGCACTACTGCCGCACCCAGCATTACTGGCGCACAAGCGTGCCGGGGTCGGGGAGTCCTGCGGCTATCCAGGCTCGGCGGATGGGTTCGAACCGCGCCGGAAGAATGGGAGTGTCCCCCATGTTGCGGGCATTGGTGCGTGCCACGTGACGCCGCCAACTGAGAACCAGGCCCTGTTTAGTGATCGGCAAGCCCGACGACACCGTGGTCCCGTTGTCATGCGTGTGATGCACGGTCAGCAGGAGAGGCCGAGGAAGTGACCCTTCGAGCGCCTCGCAGAGGGTAACCCGCACATCCATCCATCGTCGAAGAATGACCACCACCTGGGGCGGGACCTTATGAACACGTTCGGTGCGATGCTTCCCGTGGCTGACCACTGCCGTCCCCTCCCCCACGGGTGAATCCTCATCGAGTGGGCCGAGGTCCAGATCCTCGGCACGCAGCCGGATCAAATCGCCATACCGTGCCCCGGTAGACCTCACCAGGCCCGCGATGACCGCCAAGCGCACAATCTCCGGTTTGCAGTCCTCTCTCAGCGCCTGCACGGCAAGTTCACGCCACACCCACTCGGCGTCATTGAGGGACACCATGGGCCGCGGGTATCGGCCCGAACCGGCTGCGAGTTCGGCCATCTCCAGTTTGAGGCGGTCCCGCCATTCGTCAGCGGAGGCCTCGGTGAGGAGCCGCGCAGAGCGCAGCGCCGCTTGGTCCACGTTGGTGCTCGGAAGTGTGGCGATAAGGATGCCCATGCCCCCCAACCTATCGCTTGGCACACTATTTCTGACGGTGAAACGCGCGGGTACCTACGGATGGTTGAGCCAGAGAACGCAGTGAACGGCGGTCGAAACCACGCAGCCAGCACTACAATCCCCGGGTTTCGTCACGGATGGCAAGCCTTCCGGCTCAACCGGCGGGATCACCCGCTCTTATGGGGTGATCGCCTGCCGTTGCGGTGCCGTTGTTCCAGCGATGCTCGCACGGCGGGCACCCACAAATTCGTCGCGAATAGTGGCCTCGCCGGCCTCCAACGCCTTCAGGTTCCGCGCACGCAGTTCACGCCCGGCATTCTCTGCGGCCACAATCCCCTGGCACTGCTGACGTACCGATTCAATCACTGTGAACACCGTGGACTCGTCAATCACGGGCGCTTGCGCGGCGTGTGCCACCGTGGTGACAGCGTCGGCCGTTTCCTTGAAACTCTGCTGGATCAGGCGGTTGGTTCCCTCGCCCACTTTGGCACCCAATTCGGCACCTTGACGGGCCAAGGCAGCCTGTTGCCACATGGCCAGCGAGTGCCGTGCGGAGGGTAAACCCATGGTTCGGAACGTCTGCAACCGGCGGCGCATCGCAAACTCAGTGATCACCAGGTTGCGCGTAGACGGCGCGTGCGCAAAGCCAATGAAAAACTGTTGACGCCAGTCAAACCAGGTCTTCTCAATCTCGCTCACCGCCGTGGCCAACTGCGTGTGGACCTCGCGCATCTGTGCCAAGGAGAGCTTTTCACCCTTCCATTCGCACACGGCATTGTCGCCTTCGCCTTCGGCAGCCTTCAGCACGCCGTCAGCGTCAGCAAACTCTGAGCGTGCGCAATCCTGAATCTCTTCCAGCGCGGCAAGGACCTTCACCACATCGTCGAGGTGTTCCAACGTTTGCTGGTGGAGGTACTGGCCACGGGCAATGTTGTCCCCAATCTTGCCTTCCATCTCGTACAACTTGGCCTCGGCCATGTCCAAGCGCTGCGCAATGGGCTGTGACTCCTGCACCATGGCCTGAATGGAGTTCTTGGACCCCTTGAACCAGCGGCCCACTTTGGACGCTTTCTCCTCCAGCGCCTTGTTGCGGTACTTCTTTTCAAAGTTGTCCATCTCCCGCAGCAGGCCGTTGACAATGTCATCAGCATCCGGGAGTTTGATGTCCTTCTGCGCCTCCAGCAAGGACACTGAGGCATCGTTCATCTTCTTCAGCACCGGAGCACCAAAGGTCAGCACTTGGTTCAGGTCAGCGATCATGGAATCGGTGATGGCTGGAGCACGCTTCTGGAGCGCTTCCAATGCCTCGGGGGCAAGAAGCGTCCTGAACTGGAACGCGGCTTCCTCGGGGGTGGACGCGGTCTGTTCGGCCGGAGTCACCTCCGCGAGCGCCTGCTCCATCGGCGAGGCGGGGGCGTTGGTGTGCACGGTTCCCAGGTCAATGCCCAGGATGTCATTGAGGTCACTCACGGCGGTCATGGTGGGCTCCTACTGGTAGAACTCGGATACGTCAGGGGCGGAATCGGTGGGGCGGGACGTCAGTTGACCCAAGGCCACCGTGTAGTTGAGGTCATGGGAGGTGTTGAGTTGACGAATGTTCTGCTGAGCTTGTGCCCTCACGGCCACCAGCGCATCGCCCACCTCGGCGATTCTGCGGTTGTGGTCCGCCCAGTACACCGGCCTGTCAATGATGTCCCCGTAATACGTGGAGTCCACCCCG
>JAIRQO010000040.1 GCA_031256435.1 Cellulomonadaceae bacterium | reverse complement strand
TGGGCCGCGCGCTGCTGGCCCTCGTGGTAGCCCTGGCCCTCCAAGTAGGAGTCAACTACGCCAATGATTACAGCGATGGCGTGCGCGGAACGGACCTTGACCGCGCGGGCCCGCTCCGTCTCACAGCGTCCGGCCTGGCCCTCCCGCGCCACGTCAAACTGGCTGCCTTTGGCGCTTTCGGCGTGGCTGGAATCTTTGGCCTGATCCTCACCGCCATCACCGGTCACTGGTGGCTGATCGCTGTGGGCGTAGTCTGCGTGGCGGCTGCTTGGCTTTATACGGGTGGCAAGCGACCCTACGGCTACGCGGGCCTGGGTGACATAGGCGTTTTTGTGTTCTTTGGATTGGTGGCCACCCTCGGAACCACCTTCACTCAGGCGGGTGGCATCACCATCCCTGCCGTAGTGGGTGCCGTGGGCGTGGGGTTGATTGCCTGCGCCATTTTGATGGTCAACAACATACGTGACATTCCCACGGACACGCTGGCGGGGAAGCACACGTTGGCTGTCAGACTCGGTGACGTCCCCGCTCGGCGGGTCTTTGCGGCAATGATCTGGATTCCGCTGCTTCTCGGCTTTGCCCTGGCCCCGCTCTCAGGCTGGGTGTTCCTTCTGGCGCTGCTCCTCTTGCCCGCTGTTCTGCTCACGGGAGCCGTCCGCGTGGGGGTTCAAGGCAGAGCCCTCATTCCGCTCCTCATGGGCACGGGAATGTTTGAACTCGCCTATGCGGTGATCCTCGCCATCGCCCTGGCAGCGGCGGGATAGCAGCGGCGGGATAGCGCGCAGCATCCCGTGCCCTCACCCAACACCCAGCCCAACGCTCACGCTGATACCCTAGCCCAGGCAGTAAACCCAGGCACCCAGCCCTTACTTGGCACTCCAGCCGTCGGCCGAAAAGTCCTGCGAGAGGTCAGCCGCTGGCTCGGCGTACTCCACTTTCTGGAATGCTCCTTCGTCGTCGAATACCAAAGACGTGATGGAACACGTGGTGCATTGGCGCCTGGCCGGGTTGTGCCAGAGGTGCTTGCCTTCAAAGTAGAGCCGCGTGACCCAAATGGGCAACTGATGCGAGACCAGAACGGCGTCTCGGCCTACGGATTCGGACCGCACGCGCTCCACCACGGCGGACATGCGCGCCACCATGTCCGCGTAGGGCTCGCCCCAACTTGGCGTGAATACGTTGCGATACCGCGGCCAGTACCGTGGAGCGGCGAGTTTCCACGGTTGCGCCCCCACGGACGTTCCCTCAAAATCATTGCCAGCCTCAATCAATCCGGCATCGGTGAACACGCGCGTGATGGACAGCGCCTCGGCGATGGGAGCGGCGGTCTGTTGCGCCCTGAGCAGCGGCGATGCCGTGACCGAGGCAACGTCCCTGCCCAATCCGCTGAGGAATTTGGCCGTCAACCGTGCCATTTCCTGCCCGCGCGTGGACAGCCGAAAGCCGTCCATGCGTCCGTAGAGAATGCGATCCGGGTTGAACACCTCGCCATGCCGCACCAAATGAATAGTGGTCACCATGCCTTCATTGTTCCACGGGTTGAGCAAGCACGCCCCAACCACGCTTGCGCAGCGCAACCGGGCTAGAGTGGGAGCATGGCCGAATCCACCAACGCGCAACCCACCGGGGCAGCCGCGTTTTTTGACGTGGACAACACCGTGATTCGTGGCGCTGCGGCCTACCACTTGGCGCGGGAACTCTACCGCCGTCACTTTTTTTCGACGATGGATATTGCCCGCTTTGGGGTTCTTCAGGCGCGCTACTTGCTCTTTGGGGAATCAAAGAAGGACATTGAAAACGTCAAGGACAGGGCTCTGGGGTTGATTGCTGGCCGCACGGTGGCCGAGGTCACCGCCGTGGGCGAGGACGTGTATGACCAGGTCATCCAACTGCGCATTTACCCCGGCTCCAAGAAGTTGATTGAAACGCACTTGGCGCATGGAGATCAGGTGTGGTTTGTGACGGCAGCACCGGTGGAGATCGGCGGCCTCATTGCCAAGCGACTGGGGGCCACAGGGTGCCTCGGCACCGAGGCCGAGCACATCAAGGGTGTATACACCGGCAAAATGAAATCCGGAATGATGCACGGGACAGCCAAGGCGGAAGCCATCAGTGAACTGGCGGAACGCGAGGGAATTGACCTGGCCGAGAGTTCCGCCTACGGCGATTCCGTGAACGATCTACCCATGATGCAGGCCGTGGGGAACCCCTGCCCCATCAACCCGGACAGGAAGTTGCGCATCTTTGCCCGCGATGCTGGGTGGCCCATCCGTGAGTTCCGTGGACGCGGATACCGGATGCGGAATCGGTCCCTGCAAACGGCGTCTGCAGCGGGTGCTGCCTGGGGAATCGGCGTGGCGTATCGCGCCATCAAGCGGTTTGTGGAAGGCCGCTCACATTAAGGACAGCCGCAGGATTCGTCGTAGAAAATTGGCCCGGTGAGGGGACGACGAGTCAATGGGTTGGGATGGCATGGCCGAGGGCACACTGAAAGCCTCACAAGGCATCGCGAGAACCCGCCCATGGGCACAACAAAGCATCCCGTCACCGCCCTTGAGGCAAAGCGATGCCGAGATGCCCTGGTGATGTGCGCCTTACGCGGCGCAAACCGTGAAGCGCGTACTACTTCTTGTTGCGGCGCTGGTGACGGGTTTTACGCAGCAGTTTGCGGTGCTTCTTCTTGGCCATCCGCTTGCGACGCTTCTTGATGACAGAACCCATGTGGCCCTCCGGTAGTACGTAATCGTTGTGGTTGTGTGGAACAGGTTGGTTCCACATTGCGCGTGGCACCGGGACCTCGCGTGGTCACCACGCGGAGGAAACCGAGGCGGCGCAATACAACCAACAGAAATCCGCCGCTAAGGATACCAGTACCGGGGATACACACCAATCCGCGAGCGCCCAGGGTCCGCCTCGGGTTTCGCCAAGTGTGCATCACCACACGCCAGCGCCCCAAAAGTGGCAGGGTGGGAGTGATCGGTACTGTGGCGCGCCTTCATTGGGGATGGCGCGTGACCCTGAGGTGGAGACGCCAGGAGGCTGAGATGGACAAACCCCGCGAGGCACCCTCGCGGTTGAAGCGCGTCCAACGCGGTACTCAATCCGGCACTCAGCGCGGCACCCAACCCGGCGCGCAGCGCAGCGCCCAGTCCGGCACTCATCCGATTACTGCACCCGCCCGCATCACTGGTCCGTCCTCGCCGTCCCGGATCAGCCTGCCGCAAAAGCCCTCCATGCCCACCCTTCCGACCATGCCGCCCAAACCGCCCCGCTCCTCCCGCGCACGCCGAGCACGCCGCCTGCGGGAACTCCGCCGGGAAGCACTCCAGCGTGGCCGAACCCGCGTACTGCGCGAGCAGGCCGTCCACTGGGCTCGCCGATCTCCGGCCCGGCTAGCCGTGACGGTGTTCATTTTTGTGGTGGCGGGTTTCACGCTGCTCCTGATGACGCCGTGGGCCACCCATATGGGATTGCGTGGCGCCTCCTTCATTGACGCCCTGTTTACTGCGGTTTCCGCCGTGTGCGTGACAGGTCTGACCACCGTGGACACGGGGCTGTACTGGAGTCCGTGGGGGCTTGCCGTGATTTGCGCAGCCATGAAAGTGGGAGGGCTGGGCATCATGACGGTGGCCTCCCTGCTCGGACTGATGGTCTCACGGCGCGTGGGCCTCACCCAGAAAATGCTCACCGCGTCCGAAACCAAGACCGAGCGCTTGGGCGAGGTGGGCGCATTGCTGCGGGTGGTCATCATCGCCTCCACGGCGCTGGAAGTCATCATCATGCTCCTTCTCCTACCGCGCTTCCTGGTGTTGCACGAGCACGTGGGTGACGCCATTGGAACCTCGGTGTTCCTGGGCATCTCGGCGTTCAACAATGGCGGAATTGTCCCCACCCACCAGGGCATTCTCCCGTACGCCAATGATCCCCTCATCCTCCTGCCCCTCATTCTGGGGGTCTTTGTGGGCTCGCTCGGCTTCCCGGTGATCCTCAACATTGTCAGCACCCACAAAAAGGGGCGCCGCCCGTGGCTTCACTGGAACCTCCATAGCCGCCTCACCATCACCATGTGCCTCCTGCTGGTCTTTGCTGGTTTTGTGGCATTCCTGGCTCTGGAGTGGACCAACGCGGACACCTTCGGCCCCATGGGCGTGGGTCACAAGATGCTCAACGCGCTCTTCAGTTCCGTCATGACGCGCTCCGGCGGGTTTTCCACCGTGAGCATTGGGGCCGAAACCGAAGCGAGTTGGCTGGTCACCAACGCCCTGATGTTTGTGGGTGGCGGCTCCGCAGGCACTGGCGGCGGAATCAAAGTCACCACGCTCGCCGTGCTCTTGCTGGCAATCCGCGCCGAGGCTCGAGGCGATCATGATGTGGAAGCCATGGGCCGCAGGATCCCCAAGGACACCATTCGTCTGGCCATCGCCGTCATGATGGTGGGTGCGACGATTATTTTGGTGGGCACCTTGATCATGCTACAGATTGCCCAGCGACCCCTCGATGTAGTCCTCTTTGAAGTGCTCAGTGCCTTCGGCACGGTGGGACTCAGCACAGGGATGACCCCCGCCCTGCCCACGGCAGGGAAACTCGTTCTGTGCATGTTGATGTTTGTGGGACGCACGGGAACCATCACCTTTGCCGCCGCGCTGGCACAGCGCGATCGTCGCAGGGTCATCCGCTACCCTGAAGAACGTCCGATTGTGGGATAACCCTCCCCCAGATGAACCGCCGAGACAAGGAGAACCTCACCATGGCTGATAGGCGAAAGCGCCGTAACAGAGACCGCAATGACAGCGTGTTGGTGGTGGGCTTGGGGCGCTTCGGAACGGCCATTGCTACCGCGCTGGACAAGTTGGGCCAGGACGTGTTGGTGGTGGAGCGCGATCCGGACATCATCAACACCTGGTCCGGGCGCTTGGATTTGGTTCAGGCGGATGCCACCAACTCTGATGCTCTGGAGCAGTTGGGAGCCGCCGATTTTGAGGTGGCCGTGGTGGGAATCGGTGGATCGTTGGAACAGTCCGTTCTGGCCACCTCCAACCTTGCTGACCTGGGGGTGAAGCAGATTTGGGCCAAGGCCATCTCGGAAAAGCACGGCATCATTCTGGAGCGCATTGGTGCGCACCACGTGATTTACCCTGAGTGGGAATCCGGCTCCCGCGTTGCTCACCTGCTGTCCGGGAAGCTGCTGGATTACATTGACGTGGAGGACGGCTTCACCATTGTCAAGATCCGGCCACCCGTGGAAATCCAGGGGTTCACGCTGGCTGAGCTGAACTTGAGGCAGCGGTTTGGCATCACGATCATCGGTGTGAAATCCCCCGGCAAGGAGTTTGTGTACGCTACCCAGCACACCGTGGTAGCGGCGGAGGACATCATTGTGTGCTCCGGCCACGCGGACAAACTCGAGGACTTCGCCGCACTGGCGTAGAACGTGGTGGCCGAGGTGGCCTCGGTGGTGGCGCACGTGCCTGGCCACCAATTTCGTCGTGCATGAGCCCCAGGCTGGCCATCCCCACCTCAGCTCCCGTTCTGGGTCCGGATCGGGTGCGTGCGCACTCACCCTGGGTCCGGATGAAAACCACATTCCACATCCTGGGTCCGGAAAAGTTACCCAATGGCCGTCTTTAGGTAAGTAATCCGGACCCACGAGCAACCAGGCGCACCGCATCCGGGCCCACAACGGGTGCGCTACCCCCTGGCTGACCACCAATTTCGTCGTGCATGAGCCCCTGAACAGCGGGTATGCTAAACCTCGTGGTGCCGATTCCAACCCTGATGCGCGATGACGAGTTCCGCGCCATCCTGGCCATGGTGGCGCCCGGAACGGACCTGCGCGATGGCCTCGATAGAACCCTGCGTGGCGGGACGGGCGCGCTGATTGTCCTCGGCCGGGACAAGGCCGTGGACGCCATGTGTTCCGGCGGGTTCGCGCTGGACGTCCCCTTCTCCCCCGCGCGATTGCGCGAACTGTGCAAGATGGACGGCGCCGTCATCCTGAGTTCTGACGCCACGCGCATCACCCAAGCCGCGGTGCAGTTGCTGCCGGACGCGGGCATCGAGACTACGGAATCCGGCACGCGGCATCGCACCGCGGAGCGCGTGGCACGTCAAACCGGCTTCCCCGTCATTTCCGTCAGCCACTCCATGAACACCACCGCCCTGTATTTGGACGGCGAGCGCCATCTCATCGAGGCGTCCGAGGCGATTCTTGGCCGCGCCAACCAGGCTCTGGCCACGTTGGAGCGGTATCGCACGCGGCTCGACGAGGTTGCGGCCACCCTGTCCGCCCTGGAAATTGAGGATCTGGTCACCGTGCGGGACGTGTGTACCGTGGTGCAGCGCCTAGAAATGGTGCGACGAATTTCCGAGGAAATCCACGGTTATGTGACGGTTCTGGGCGTGGACGGGCGCTTGCTCTCCTTGCAACTTAACGAGTTGACGGGCGGGACCGGTGCCGATCAAAGTCTGGTGCTCCGCGATTACATGGACGTGGCCAAGGGTGGGCGCCGGTCCTTGACCGAGGTCCAGGAAGCCCTGGCCGCCATCAATTCGGACGGCCTGCTGGACTTACCCGCCATCGCCACCGCCGTGGCGCTGCCCACCACGGACGTCACGTTGGACATCGCCGTCAGCCCGCTGGGATACAGGATCTTGTCCAAGATTCCGCGCTTGCCCGCCACCATTGTGGACCGGATTGTGACCTACTTTGGTGGGCTGCAGAAACTCCTGGGCGCCACCGTGGATGACCTCATGACCGTGGAAGGCGTGGGCGAACAACGCGCCCGAGCCGTGCGAGAAGGTCTCTCC
Source organism: Cellulomonadaceae bacterium (assembly GCA_031256435.1). Lineage (GTDB taxonomy): Bacteria > Actinomycetota > Actinomycetes > Actinomycetales > Cellulomonadaceae > Xylanimonas. The sequence goes on along the minus strand of JAIRQO010000040.1, from coordinate 7,477 downwards.
CGCCTTGCAGAAACATCCATCCTGGAGCGCTACGTGTAGGTGTTGGGTGCGCCGGTGCGGGTTTTGCCGGTGCGTGGGGCTCCGTGGCGTGGGACTCCGTGGCGCGCTGTGGGCCCGGATCGCAGTGGGTATCCGCTCCCTGGGTCCGGACCAGGTGCACATTCCACGTCCTGGGTCCGGATGAGGTGCACAGTCCACGTCCTGGGTCCGGATAACTTACCCAATGGCCGCCTTTAGGTATGTAATCCGGACCCACAAGCACGCAGGCGCACCTCATCCGGACCCACAAGCACACCGACGCACCTCATCCGGACCCACAAGCACACCCACGCACCTCATCCGGACCCAGGACAAACCACTCCCCAGCCAGAATTTGCTCAGCCCGCCGAGGAGGGAAAGCCCGGGCTTCCGCGTGCCTTCGGGGACGATGCTGCTCCGGGCGCGTACTCTGGCCGCACCACTGCGTGGAACCCTGAACGCATCCAGGGAAGGAGGAGTCCGTGCCGTTCAACCGTCAACGCCGCTCCGCCTCATCCTCTGGCAAACCCCAGGCGTCACGGCCCGCCTCTTCGGATTCACGCGCCGCGCCCACGCCCGCGCGACCCTATTCGTCGGGCCCGTATTCGGCAGCAACACGTTCGCCGAACCCAGCGTCTTCTGCACGTCCCGCCACGGCAAAGCCAACCTCGTCTCGGCCCGCCGCGCCTGCTTCGGCAACGCCGTCCGCATCCCGCCCCTATTCGACGACGAAGCCCGCCGCAACGGCCTCCGCACATCCTCACCCCTCCCCGTCCGGGGCGCCGCCCTCAACCTCAGGCGCAGTGAAACGTACGCGGACCTCCGGCAAACCCGGCTCCGCCAGACCTGGCGGAACACAACCCGGCTCAGCCCGGCCAGCGTTGAGCAAGACTCGTTCTACCAAACCGCCCAGAACTGCCGCCGAACGCAAGCGGCGGCGCGAACTCGGGGTAGTGGGCATGGCGCTGTTGACGGTAGTGGTGCTCCTGACGGGAACTGGGGTGGCGCTCGGGTATGGCGTGGGGCGCGGCGCTCACTTTGTGCGGTCCGTGTGGCCTGAAGGCCCCAGAGTGTTGGAATCCCACAAGATCGCCCCGCCGGACCCGGATATTGTGGACGGTCCCGCCGCAGCGTGCCACGCCACCTCGTTGACGGTCAGCGTGACGCCGGATTCCCTGAGCATCCGTGAGGGGCAATCCCTCCCCCTGGCAGTCCGCGTGGAACACACCGGGCGCAGGCCCTGTGTGCTGGAAGCGGGTGCGGAGAATCGGGTGATCGAGATCCGTGACGCCACCGGCGCCGTGGTGTGGACGTCCCGCGATTGTCCCGGCGAGCAAACCCGCGAACTCCTCCTGGGGCCTGGCGATTTCTACAGCCGCACGGTGAAGTGGCCGGGCCGAACCTCCGCCCCGCACGTGTGTTCCGAAGGCTTGGCCGCCGTACCACCGGGTCAATACTCGGTGGTGGCTTTCACCCCGAATATCCCCGGCGCCGTCAGCGATGCGGTCCAGATTTCGGTGACGCCCAAGCCACAACCGGTCCCCACGGTTCCCGCCGGACCCGCCGGTTCTGATGCGGACTCAGCAACGCCTGCGGTTGAGCCAGGAACGCCGGCGGTTGAGCCAGCGCCGCAAGGTGCGCCATCTTCGGCGGTTGAGCCAGCGCCGCAAGGTGCGCCAGTCGAAACCCCGGCGGTAGAAGCCCCAGCGGCCCCAACGCCAACCCCAGCCCCCTCCTACACAGGCGACGGCCCAGACCCAGAAGTCAACTTCGAGAACGCCCAACCGTAGAGGACTCAACAAGCCCCATCGTCGGCGGTTGAGCCAGCGCCGCCAGGCGCGACGGTCGAAACCCCGGCGGCCCCGCAGAATGACGGGGTTGTGAAGTTCGCCCATCACCCGTCATACTGCGCGGAGAATCGCGCGAGCGATACGGAGTCGCAGTATCTCTACGTACCCCGACGTGGGTCTATTGCCAATAATCCTGCGAATAAGACCACCCGAAGTAGAGTTTTCCACTGGAGAACGCGTTCGTCGGAGCCTCCTGGCATACGTACCGCCATGAACTCGCACCTCCAGGCACAGGGTCGTCACCATTCGGATAGAGACGCCCGACGTCGTTCGGACAACCATAGTCCCAAGAATAATCAGCCTCATAGTCTTTCCCGGAGTTCGCCAGGAAGCCCCAACTGTACGCCGACCTGAGATCTTCATCCCTGCTCGCGTTAGTGAGTGTGATCTTGGAGAGCCAATAGACATTCCCCTCCCTCGGCGAATTCGAATCCCAATCAAGAGGGTTGATCGCCTTCAACTCTGCAGTAATGTTCCGTGGCTTCTCTGCCCGCATTGTCATCCCCGTATTCTCCGGAGTCCCATATCCATTCCGATTAACCGTCACCGTAGAACCCCAGGTGAACGGGGCGCGCCAGGAGCCGTCGGGGTTCAACTGGTATTGGCCCGAGCACACCGTCTTGGTGTTGCGCCCGTTGCGGCGTGCTGTCACGCAGACCTTGATCTTGGCGTGGAGATCCGTCACTGAGGATTGCCAGGTCTTGAACGTTGCGTTAGGGATCCCCTCATTGTTGCGATACCACTGATAGGTGAGGCTCGTCGGCGCTGGCGAGAAGCCTGCGGTGGTGGCTGTCAGCCTGACGCCTACCCACTTAGTCCCGGAGATTCCTGCTGTGCCACCGGCCCAACTGACCTTGGGAACAACACTGGTGTTGGCGGAGGCGGCTGTCTTGTCTTTGTACCCAGACCGTGCGGCTTTGGCCTTGACTGACAGCTTCTTGCCCGCGTCAGCCTCCTTCACCTTGTAGGTCTTGGACGTGGCGCCTGCAATGGCCTTCCCACTGCGATACCACTGGTAGGTGTACCACGTGGGCCGTGGGGAAAAGGTGGAAGCCTTGGCCGTGAGCGTCTTTCCCTGGCTCACCACGCCGCGAATCACCACCTTGCCCTTCTTGAAGGCTTTCTTGGCGCTCACTAGGCGCACGGTTGACACCGCTCCCACCGTGGGGGCACTTCCCCCAGAGGGCATCGCCGAGGCAGGCCCAACCAATGCAACACCACCTACTACAAAACTCAACGCCACGCCGAACGTGGCAGCCCTTCGGGTGGATTTCTTCACCATGACCATTGTGGTCCTCCGCGCAATTCATGCGCCGCCTCGTTGCGGCACCCCACTAGCCCATCACGACGCCCCCCCGCGACTTCAGACAACCTTCAGGCGTTCGCCCACCCACATTGTTACCGTTTCGTTATCAACGCATCGTTATCCCGCCCGTTGCTCGCACCTTGACATGCGTTGACATGCAAGCACACAACAAAGCAACGAAGCCCACCACTGATTCCGTGACGCCCGGTTCTTGCACTTTCGTTTCGTTCGTTTTACACTGGCGGCATGACTATGTTGATGGAGCGAACAGTCACCCTGCCAGGCCCTCAGGCACTACGGCATCCAACGGTGGACCTCAGCCACACTCCGCTGCCCGTGGCCGTGGTGTTTGCCGATGGCACGAGTCAACCCCTCCCTGACAACGTTGCCAAGGCTTTCCATGAGATCATCGCGACCCTGTCCTCCGGGCAGGCGGTCACCATCGGACACGTGAATACCACGCTCACCACCCAAGAAGCTGCTGACATCCTCGGAGTCTCACGGCCCACCGTGGTGCGATTCCTCGACGAAGGACGTTTGCCCTACACCCGCCCCGGCTCGCACCGTCGTCTGGCCCTTGAGGACGTGATGACCTTCCGCGAGACCTGGCACCGTGAACGCCGTGAAGCACTTTCTGAACTCACCTACACCACGGGCCTTCGCTCCGACAATCTCGTCAGTACCCGATGAAAGCAATCCCACACGTTGTCCTCGATGCCAACGTCATAACGCAACCGCTCTGTCCCCTTCAGGTAACCGGACATAGCCCTTTCCATGGAGGTTATGCACGGTGTATGCTGCGAGTATGAAGAGAATTACCATTAGTGTCAGTGACGAGGTGGCGGACAAGGCCCAACGGGCCGTTGCCGCCGGTGTGGCAGAGAGCGTTTCCAGTTTCTTTGCCAGGATTGCTGAGCGAGAACCAGACTGGGCTCTGGCACGAGCAGCCGCCCGTAATCTGGTAGCCGATGCGGGCGGCATCACCGCTGAAGACCGCACCTGGGCACTGGAATCACTAGGACTATCGATTCACCCGCCTGAGAGTGCCACCGTGCCACACCAACGAGAATTGGTCAGCGCGTGAGGGCCGTAGTTCTCGATGCTGGGGCGTTGATTGCCTTGGAGAGTCATGATCGCCGCATGGCAGCTTTGGTTGAGGCCATTGTGACGTACCGCGTGCCAACGTTTGTCCCCGCTAGTGTTGTTGCCCAAACGTGGCGCGGCGGACCTAGACAGCATCACATCTCCCGACTGCTCAAATCCCGTGCCCTGCGAGTCATGCCCCTCGATGACGAAACCGCCCGCCGCATTGGACTTCTCCTCGGTGCCACCGGAACGGCTGACGTTGTTGATGCCCATGTTGCCGATCTCGCCGCCTACGTGGGTCACGCAACCGTCTATACCTCTGACCCAAGTGACATCCGAATCCTCAACCCACACCTCACCGTGAAGCGGGTCTAGCCCAACAACTCCACGAGGTTGCGGCGTGATAGCCGCCGGGGTTTCGACCGTTCGTCGGGCTCAGGACGGCGCCGTCGCGCCTGGCGGCGCTGGCTCAACCGCCGGATGGGGGATGGACAGCATGGTTTCGAGACGTTCGCTGTGCGGACTCCTCCCCCGCGCGCTGGCTCAACCGGCGGCGCTGGCTCAGCCGACGGGTGGGGGGTTTAGGCGCCGGGGAAGGATTGTTGGCGCCAGGCTTCGTAGGTGGCGATGGAGGCGGCGTTGGTGAGGTTCAGGGAGCGGCGGCCGGGGAGCATGGGCAGGCTGACTCGGGCAGAAATCCGCGGGTGAGCCAGGACCCAGGCCGGTATTTCCGTGGGCTCTGGCCCAAAGAGCAACACGTCACCGTGCTGGTAAGCCACCTGTGTATAACACTGCTCCGAGGCCACCTCAAAAGCGAACACTCGCCTGCCAGGCAGTGCGTCCATGCAGGCGTCAAAGGTGGCGTGCACTGTCACCACGGCGAGATCGTGATAATCCAGCCCGGCCCGCCTTAATTTGGCTTCGGACAGATCAAACCCCAACGGCTCCACCAAGTGCAGGTGCGCGCCCGTGGAGGCTGCCAGCCGGATGGCGGACCCAGTGTTCCCGGCAATGCGCGGCTCAAAATACACCAGGTGAACCCACGGGTCTGCCGGGGGCGGCGGAGCCGAATCATGCGGATTCACTCCTTGAACGTTGTCAGTCACACCAGTCCCCCGCTCGTCATGGCTTCATCGTCCCAGCAACCCTGACCTCACGTCCGCCAACTGCTACCACCACGCATCACGTCGTCGTCAATCAGCCGTCAACCCCACACACCCATCACACACCACCCTCATCAACCGCGTTCCTGTCAGCCCAACTGCGCGGCGAGTTCGTGCGTGCGGGCTACGGCGGCTTCCACGGCGGCCACGTACGCGGCGCGCACCCCTGCCGCATCCAGCGCGTGCAAGCCAGCAATGGTGGTGCCACCCGGCGAGGACACCCGCTCCCGGGCAAGCGCCGGATGCTCCCCCGTCTCGGCCAGCAATCGCGCGGAACCGCCCACCGTCCCTACGGCCAATCGCACGGCGAGATTGCGCGGGATGCCCTGCTTCACTGCGGCTTCGGCCAACGCGTCAATCATGGCGAACACGTAGGCGGGCCCGCTTCCTGACACGGCTCCGGCGGCCGCCTGTAACTTCTCGGGGATGTCCACCACGTCTCCCGCTCCCTCAAAGATGGCCCTGACCAGCCCAGCGTCATCGAGGGTGACCTGCGCGCCGCAGGACATGACGGACACTCCGGCTCCCACCGCAGCGGGGGTGTTCGGCATGATTCTGACAATGGGGGTTCCGGCAGGGAGCCTGGCAGCCAGCCACGCGAGGTCCAACCCCACGGCCACAGACACGACGATGGCACCCGGCTTCAGCGAACCGGCCACAGCACCGAGCAACGCATCCATGTCCTGCGGTTTCACTGCTGCGACGACGATATCGGCTTTGCTCGCAGCGTCGGCAGAATCCCCCGTGACCTGAACGCCATACGTGCTCCTGAGAAACTCGAGCCGAGATTCGTCGAGCGTGCTACAGATCAACTGATCCGGAGCCACGCCGGCTCGCAGGGCTCCGGCGAGGATTGCCTCCCCCATGTTGCCGGTGCCGAGGATGGCCACGCGGGCCTGGGAAAGGTTCATGGTGGGGTTCCTTGTGCGGGGAGGTGGGATGGGGAAAGGGAGGGATGCGGGAGGTGTGGAGACGGGGACTTATGGGACGGGCAAACGGTTGCGGACTGCTACAGCGTGAACCTCCAGCGATACCATCAGCGAGGTCCTACAGCGGGAACGCCGAGTAGAACGCTTCGATGAGGTCTATCCTGCCTCGGGCCGCCAACACCACGGTGCCGTTGCTCCACCACAGCGTGCCGGGGTTAAGGTGGGAGCCGCCATCGTTGGCGTTGGCGTTGGGATCTGGGGTGAACGCGGCATCGGGAACCAGGGCGTACTGCCCCACCACCTCGTCACCCACCAGAACATCGCCGTTGAGAATCGCGGTTCCGGCGGCAGACACCTGCTCATTGCGGAAAGCGAGCGCGCGCTCAGCGGTGGCCCACTGGCCGATGTCCACCACAATGGTGGCCGCGCCAGGGGCGTCACCTTCGCGATACGTGAAGGTCCAGGCCTCAATCGCACCGAACTCCTCGTGCCAGGCGTCAAGTTCCACAATCCCCGCTTGCGCAAACGCCATCACGGCATCCGGCAAGGCATCGGTGAGCGCGGTTTGCTCGCCTTCGCGCGGACTGGGCGCCACGGTGGGCGTGGGATGCGGGGCGGTGACCGTCACGGTGGGGGTGGGCTCTGGTGTAGGCATCGCGAAGCCCGGCCACACCAAGGCAGACGCGCTGGCCACCAGGGCCACCACCATGGCGGCTGCGATCCCTACGGTTTTGCGACGACGGACAACCTGGGGGGAGGCTGCCTTGGACGAGGCTGCCTGGGGAGATGCCGCGTTGCGCGCGGACGCGCTCTGACGAGGGCCTGCCGTGCGAGCAGTGACGTGGGGCGTTCGGCTCATGGCCGCACTCTAGCCAGGGGGGAGAACCGCGTGTTTGAGCCACGCGCGCGGCCCCGCGTACTGAACGCGCGTGCTCGCCACGGTGATCGCCTGGGTGATGGCGGCGGGCAGGGTTGCCGTGAGGTCCATGGTGTTGGATGCCATGAACTCTGGAGGGGTGACTGGCATGAGTTCTGCAGGACTGGCTGGCATGAGTTCCGGAGGGGTGGCTGGCAGGGCACCCGCGTGCGTGTGGGGATGGTGCGGGTCAGGGTGGTGCTGGTCGG
>JAIRQO010000015.1 GCA_031256435.1 Cellulomonadaceae bacterium | reverse complement strand
GATGCGCCCAACGGCATGACGTTCCGCCTCATCGCCGTAGCGGGCGTGGTGTGGGCGCTGGTGTTCGCCTGGCCTCTGTTCAAGAACGTTCCCGATGTCTCAACGTCCGTCCGCGCCCGCGCCTCATTCTTTGCGGCCTACGGCGAACTCTTCCGCACCGTGCGCGGCGTCTACCGTGATCAACGGCCCACGTTCTGGTTTCTCATTTCCTCGGCAGTGTTCCGTGACGGACTCAGCGGTGTGTTTGCCTTCGGCGCGATCATCGGTTCGGCGGCGTTTGGATTCTCCGGGTTGGAGATGCTGATCTTTGGCATTGCTGCCAATCTTGTGGCTGGTATTGCGACGATTGTGGTGGGGAGGTTTGATGATCGCTTCGGCCCCCGACGAGTCATCATTGTTGCCCTGACAACGCTGTTGATTGCCGGGTCCGCGGTGGTGGCGCTGCATTCGTTGGGGCCGGTGGTGTATTGGATTGGCGGACTGATCCTGTGCTGCACGGTGGGGCCAGCGCAATCGGCTGCGCGCTCCTATTTGGCTCGACGAATCCCTGCCGGGCATGAAAGCGAAATCTTTGGGCTCTACGCCACCACGGGCAAGGCCGCGAGTTTCATGGCGCCTGCCATGTGGACGCTCTTCATCACCATCCTTGGCGCAACCATTTGGGGGACCTTGGGGATACTGCTGGTGGTGTTGGCCGGATTGGTGCTGTTCATCACGCTGGGGCGCGGGGAAGCGGAACACGGTTCCGCTCTCCACCAGGAAGGACACGCGTTTTTGCCTGCTGAAGAGATTTTTGACGCCGAGGTGGGTCAGTAGGGATTTGGCGGTTCTGCGAGCCTGCGCCGTGGAAGGGCGGGGTTGGGAGTGGCCTGTGGTGACGGCTGTTGTTGCGGTGTGAGTAGTGTCCACGGTGACGCTGTGTGGCTACTTAGGTGGCGCGATTGATACCCCATGATCGACGTGGTTTGAGCGGTTGCTTGAACCACGGGGGGGGGTGCTTGTATAGGGCAATCAGTTATCCACCGATACGTTTCTCCGGGTCTGATCTCGCGTTATTGAACGAGACCCGCGTGAGAGGCCCGCAACTTGAAGGACCCCCCATGAATGCCCGAAATACCCTGATGCGCTTCGGCGCTGTGGCTGGCCTCGCGCTGGCACTTACTGCTGGTGGCGCCGCTCCGGCTGCCTTGGCAGCAACGGGCGGCAACACCTCTGTCGTCGTGACGAATGACGGTTTCGGAAAGGCTGACTCTACGGTCTTTCAGGGGAACCCGAAAGAGAACGCGCCTGTCACAACGTGGAACACCGGCAGTAACGGTCAATCCATGAGCAAGGGTGCCGATCTTGGCGAGGTTGTCGCAGCGGTGACCAACGGCTCCACACTCACGGTGACGATGAACCGTGATAGCGCTAGCGGTTCGGACGCGTTCATTGTGGAGGTCAACCACCTGGCGAACCTTTCTCAGCACCAACCTCGTCGCTCTGCCGGTGACCTTCGTGTGATTGTTGAGCAACACGGCAACACCATGGGTGATGCCGTGGCCAGCGTGTGGAAGGACAAGGCGTGGGCTCCCTCCTCGGCTGCTGTTGGCTCCTCCACCAGCAACGGTGACAAGACCATTGTGGTCTCCATCCCTCTGGCTGGGTTTATCGAGTCCGGTGATGCCGCCTGCGGTCAGAACCGCGGGTTTGTGAATGTGCGGTCAGCCGGTAGCGGAAGCCTGGGTCTGCAGGACTTTGTCCGCCCCATGAATCTCGGCAATTCGGACTGCCCCACCACGCCTGTGGTCCCCGTAGCGCCGGCACCGGTAGTACCGAAGCCGATCACCCCGGCTGTGCCGGTAAGTCCGAAGCCGGGCACGCCGACTGTGCCCTTGGCTCCGGACGCAACGTTGCCTAGTTACCCGCTGAAACCGGTCACGCCCACTGTTCCTGTTGCTCCGGATAACACGTTACCCACGGTTCCGGTCAAGCCGGTTACCCCAACCAAGCCGATGGCTCCTGACACCACGCGGCCGTCTGTGATTCCTGGTGGATTGATTCCGCTCGGTCCCACAGTGGACACGGTGTCCAACACCACAACGGGTGATACCACTAGCAGCAACCCTGCTGCTGACGGCACCACCACGGTGACTGCTGACACTAACCCTTCACACGTCACGGGCCTGACCACCACGGGCACGTCCCTGATGATCCTGGGTGCCGCCCTCGTGGCCCTCATCTCCGGAGCCCTCGTACTCCGCTCCCGCAAGCACATCACCGCCTAAGCACCACTCGCTTCGGCACCCCCCCGCGCAAGCTGGGGTTCAGCACACCCCTCCCCACCCACCAGGCTGACCCCAGCCTGCCCATTTTGAAAAGGAAAACACCATGAAGAAGCTCACCCGAATCGGAGCCGCCGTAGCAACAGCAGCTCTGGCCACATCCCTCGTCGCCTGTGGCCCCACCGAAACCGAAGCACCTGCTCAGGCTGGCGCTCCTGTAACCGAAGTAACCGCAGTTGAACCTGAAGTTGAAACTACACCCGACGCTGAAGCAGACGCTGCCGCTGAAGAGGCGCGCGCTGCTGAGCAAGCTGCTGCGGCGGAGAAAGCCGCTGCTGAGAGGGCTGCTGAGGAAGAGAAGGCCGCAGCGGAGGAGAAGGCCGCTGCTGAAAAGGCTGCCGCCGAAGAAAAGGCCGCTGCTGAGAAAGCCGCTGCTGATGAAGCCTCAAGTGAGTGGAAACAGTTCCTGGCTGACTACGAGGCATGGGTTGACGATTATGTCGCATTCGTACAGAACTACGCGGAAAACCCCACTGACCTGAGCCTGATGACCCAGTATGTGAGCCTGATGGAGGACGCCTCGAGTTGGGCTGAGCAAAGTGACGATCTCGATGACAACCTGAGTGGTTCCGACCTGACTACGTACCTCGAGACGATGGCGCGGATCAACGTCAAGCTCTCCGAAGCCATGTCCCTGCTGGCCGGCATGTAGCAGACGCTGTTAATGGTGCTGATTCGCTCACCCGAGTTCGCACTGCACTGCGCCTCTCGTTACCGGTGCACCCGCCCTTCACTCCCACACTAATTACCTCGCGTACGCAGGCACTGCTACGCACTAGATCATCGTGAAGTCGAGATTCGGCTTCACCCAATGAAAAGGAAATCACCATGAACTCAACGAATGAAATGTCATCTGACGTTAGAACCACTTACCGCAGCGGGTCCAAGGGTCTGCATGTCCTGATTATCGCTTCTGTAGCAGCCATCGCAGGGATCTTTGTTCTGCCAATGGCCACCGGTGGCGGTAGTTACCTCACGGCGTTCCAGGATTCGCCCGACGAGGCGATGGGGATGGTTGTCCCGGTATTGGTGCTCATGGCACTGGCTGGCCTCGCGCTGTGGACCCGGAGGCGGGGACTCGTAGTCCTCACGGGAATCGCGGCGATTATCGTCGCTCTCATTGAGGCCGGAAACGGCATGTTGCTGAATGCTGTTGGATCAAGTGCCTCAGCATACGGAGTTTCGGTTGGCCTTGCTGGCACCGTCCTCCTCGGCGCAGCAGCTGTGACCTTCGTATTCGCCATTGTAGCGATGGCAACCAACCGCAAGATTCCCGTCTCCCCCGCGGCAACCGCGTAACACGCTCTGCAAATTAACAACATTTCCCGGGCTGCGATGTGGCCTTACATTCTGAAAAGGACAATCACTATGAAACTCTTCACGCGAATCGGTGCCGCAGCGGCAGCTGGTGCCATCGTTGGTAGTTTGTTGATCGCAGGCTCGGCCTCCGCAACCACCCTGTCCGGCTCCTCCCATGCTGGCTTCGCACAAACCTCGGTGCCGTTCCTTGTTAAGGAGATGACAGGAGGCCAACGGAAGGCAGTGACAACCGCCAAGAGATATCTGAAAGCCATGCCCTTCTCGAAGGTTCGTCTGATTAATCAATTGAAGTACGAGGGTTTTACGAAGTCCGTGGCCACCAAGGCCGTGAACTCGCTCTCGGTCAACTGGACGAAGCAGGCAATTAAGAGTGGGAAAACCTATCGGAAATTGTACTCATTCTCTGCGGACCGACTCGTTCGGCAGTTGCGCTATGAGCATTTCACTGCCAAGGAAGCGAATACGGCTGTCTCCTCCATCTTCAAGAAGATACTTGCTGGCAAGGTCAAGGTGAGTGGCACAGCTAAGGTAGGGAAGAAGCTCACGGCCAAATCGAGCGGGTTTACCCCCTCGGCTAAGAAGGTCGCATACAAATGGCTGCGCAACGGTAAGTCCATCAAGGGAGCCACCAAAGCTAAGTACACGCTCACTAACTCGGATGCCGGAAAGAAAATCACGGTGAAGGTCACGGCAAAGCGCTCTGGCTACAAGAGCCGGGTGGTGACGTCGAACGCGGTGAAGGTTGCCGCCAAGGCCTCGTCCAGCCACAACTCAAGCACGGCTGCCTCTAAGCCGAAGAACCCCGTGAGCGGTCCGTTCAAGAACTGTACCGAGGCTCGGAACGCTGGAGCTGCTCCCGTCTACAGGGGTGACCCCGGCTACAGCAAAAACCTGGACCGCGATGGTGACGGGGTCGGCTGCGAGTAGCACCCCAAGGAAAGGGCGCTGCACCGTGAGATTCCATGGTGCAGTCCTGATCCTTCACTGACCAACTGGGTGCGGAGCCTACGGACTCCGCACCCACCCCCATATGAGTGACAACACACAAGCCGTAAGAACCGACCCGAAAGGACCCGTCATGTCCAGTTGGACCGCCGATACACCACCATATGGAGCGCCCCCTCAGACTGCAATGTTCAATGTGTCAACCAGGGCACGGCGGGGCCCTGCTTTCTGGATTGGTGTCATTGTTGCCGTTGTCCTTGGTGTTCCAACGTTGATCGTCGTCAGCATTTTCACCTCGGGACTCCCAATCTTGTTACTCCCAATTATTCCGATGATTCTGTTGATCAGAAGCCAGAGCAAGATGAGTGATGCCATTGACCTCGTCGTCACCCACGGGATGACAGACCTCGGTGCGGTGTCGAGGGAGACGGGCGTGAAGTATGACGCCCTTGTCAAGGATCTGACAAAGAAGATCAAGTACGCCAACAATATGAGCGTCAGGGATTTCCGGAAGAATGGCGACGCCGAAGATAAGGCGTTGCGTGGCGCCAGGATTGACCGGTATTCGGGGGTGATCACCCTGGCGAATCTCCAGGAGATCGATGGGCCGCCCCTTGCACCCGCTGTGTTCTCGGCCATCGGAGGAGCAATTCGGGGAACGGTTGACGCTTTCCGTGGAGTGCCGCAGCCTGAAGTCAAGGTTGCCGCAGAGCCGACACCTTCAGCAGTCCGTCCTGTGACAACACCCCCGCCCCCGGTTCCCGGAACTATCACTGTTCGTTGCATCGGCTGTGGAGTTTCCCTAACAGGGATGCATGGATCAACTGGCTCCTGTGGCTATTGCCACACTCGACAAATGCTCACGGTTGCTCCGAACCCACCCGTCGATACGTACCAACAGTGGCTCTTTGAAAAGCACGAGGAGCTTGAGGCTCAGCGTGTGACTCGCGCATCAGAGTATGCACGATTCGACGAAGCTCTGGGGCGCATCGAGTCAGAGTCCCGCGTGCGGGCGTAGCCCGGTTCGCTATTCCCTAACCCCTTTTTCGCCACCGAGGCTGAAAATCAGCCGTGATGACATATTCCCCATCACCTAGGAAACAGGCCAGGAAAGAAATGTTGACAGCAACTGAAGTGACAATGGAAGAAGCCGCTGCACGCCCGAGCCATCGCGTGCGCACGGTGCTTGGTGCGACGATGACGCTCGCGTTGATGTTCACCGGTGTCAGCGCCGCCAATGCGGCGGCGCATCCCGTGGTGGCCGTCAAGGTGAAGGCGGGTAAGCCGGTCTCGGTGAAGACGCTGTTGAAACAACTGCCCACTAAGGCGGAACACGTCAAAGGGTATAAGCGGACCTTGTTTGTTCACTGGATCAAAACAAGCGGCCAAACGTGTAACACGCGGCAACGGGTACTCATCCGGGATGCGTCTGTCAAGCCGAAGAAGGGCAAGAGTTGCCGGCTCACCGGAGGCAAGTGGACTTCCACGTATGACAACGTCAAGGTGAAGCGCTACGGCACACTGGACATTGATCATGTGGTGGCTCTCAAGGAGGCCTGGGATTCTGGTGCTTGGCAGTGGAACGCCTCCACACGGAAGGCATATGCCAATGACCTGGGGTACTCCGGAACACTCAAAGCGGTGACAGCTCATGCAAACCGCAGCAAGGGGGACAGGGACCCCGCCGATTGGCTTCCCCGTAAGGCTGACCGATGCCAATACATCAAGTCCTACGTAGGCGTGAAATGGCGCTGGCACCTCAGCGTGGACTCTCACGAAAAGGCTGCCATCACCAAGGCGATCAAGTCATCATGCGGGACCAAGGTGACCATGAAGGCACCCAAGAAAGCCACCGTGAAGGTGCTCAAAACTGCCTCTACGCCGGCAAAGAAAGCCACTCCCAAGAAGAGCACTCCCAAAAAGAATCCAGTTACCGCACCGTTCAAGAACTGCACGGCAGCCCGCGCGGCTGGAGCCGCGCCGGTACACCGCGGCGATCCCGGCTACGGCTCACACCTGGACCGTGACGGCGACGGCATCGGCTGCGAGTAACGATCCTAGGTTCCGTCATGTGACCGATTTTTGCCTCATAGAACCACCTATTTTTGCCTAGTAGAGAAGCCTATTTCTGCCTAATAGAGAAGCCTATTTCTGCTAAGGTGTGTGTATGTCATACTCGCGTCGTGTCATTGATAGCCACCTTGATGAGTTGTTTCCAGGCGTACCTGCACTGGCCTTGGAAGGAGCAAAGGGGGTTGGCAAGACGGCCACGGCAAGCCGCAGAGCTGCAACCGTGATCGATCTCGACGATCCCGCGCAGTTACAAGCGCTTGCAGCCAACTTGGATTGGGTTGGACAGGCTCAACGTCCGGTGTTTGTTGATGAATGGCAGTTGCATCCTCCGGTGTGGGATCGGATCAGGCGTTTGGTTGATCGCGATCCAGCAAGCGCATTTCTCCTTGCAGGTTCGGCGGGTGTGGCGCCAGGTATTCGTCTGCATACTGGGGCGGGGAGAATCGTCAGGATGGTGATGCGCCCGCTGGCCATTTCAGAGCGCGGCATGGAGACACCGTCTGTCTCACTGAAGGAACTGCTCTCTGGCACCCGAGGCCCTGTTGCCGGGAAAACTGATGTTGCCTTGCCTCAGTACGTGGATGAGTTGCTGCGATCAGGCTTCCCTGGCATGAGAAACGCCCCACTTCGCCAGCGCACCGTTCAACTGTCTAGTTATGTTGACAGGATGGTGGAGCACGAGTTGACCGATTCCGGGGTAACGGTTCGCAGACCCGGATCACTCCGTTCCTGGTTGCTGGCCTACGGTGCCGCCACCGCAACTGACGCCTCCTATTCCACGATCTTGGCTGCGGCCACAGCCGGTACACCAGACAAGCCGTCGCGAGCAACCGTGGATGCCTACCGTGAGCACCTGCAACGAATCTTTGTGCTTGATCCCGTACCTGCGTGGACTCCCGCGTTCGCTCCGCTGCGCCGTCTGACAAAGAAACCAAAACATCACTTGGTTGATCCGGCGTTGGCCGCAAATCTGGCAGGAGTGGACGAGCGAGCGCTCCTGAACGGTGGCAACTCCAGAGTTACCCCAGCAGCCGGGACATGGCTTGGCGCGTTGTTTGAGTCTCTTGTCACCCAATCGGTCAGGGTTTATGCCGGAGCCGCAGATGCCACCATCGGGCACATGCGCTCGGCTGACACCTCACGCGAGGTTGATCTGATTGTGGAAGACCGCAGCCTGGCCACCGTTGCGATAGAGGTGAAACTATCCCAGACGGTCAGTGATGCCGATGTGCGTCATCTCAACTGGCTTGACGAGCAACTCGGGAACCGCCTAGCAGACAAGGTGATCATCAACACCGGCCCCCACGCATATCGTCGCGCCGACGGGGTTGCTGTGATTCCGCTCGCGCTGCTAGGCCCATGACAACCTGCGGCTTCACAGCAAGATGACGGGGTTCCCAGCACCGTGCCGTTGGATATGGGATTTGTATAGTACTGTGTGATTTTCCAGCGCGGAAGAGAGCGTCGTATCGTGGAGAGGGTCTTGTACCTCTACCCGTCGAGGAGCCAATCGCGGACGTTGACCTGCCGAATGCCTCCGTGCGAGAGAGTACCTGGAGTGTCCGTTGTGATGAGGAGTTTGGGATACTGGTCCGGGAGTGCCTTGAGGGGAGTGAGTTCCCGTTGCAGCGTGTTGGGGTTATCCACATTGTGCGCCACCTGGATGTAGGTGGTGTCATCCCCGTGCCCCGTGACAAAGTCCACTTCACCATGGCGTCCAGTTCCAACATGCACAGGCAGTCCCCTCCGTTGTAGTTCCACGTACACGAGGTTCTCGAGTTGCCGCCCAATGTCAGCAGCGCCGGTTCCGAGGATGGCGCGTCTCATTCCTAGATCCACCGCATAGTACTTGGCGTTCCCGTGCAGGATTGCCCTCCCACGGAGGTCCATTCGTCGAACCGGATAGAACAAGTATGCATCCACCAATCCGGCGAGGTAGTTGTCTACCGCCACTCGTCCTGCGGTGTGCCCTGCTGAGGTTAACGTGTCCGAGATCCGTTTGGTGTTGGTGAGGTTGCCAATATTGTCAAAGAGGAATGTGGCAACGCTGAGCATCGCTGTGGGTTGTACCAGACGTTGCCGGGTGGCCACATCCTTGAGGATCACGGAACTCAGGATATCGCTCAGATACTGGCGATGCATCGTTGGGTCTTGGCCAAGCGTGACAGCAAAAGGGAATCCTCCGGTTTCGAGGTACTGGTATAGGGGATCAGGCACCGGTCTACCGGGTTCCAGGGGGGTGATGCGGTTCTGGGTTGCCGGAGCGGAGACAAACTCTGCATAGGACAAGGGGAGCATGGATATCTCTACGTAGCGCCCCGTCAAGCGCGTGGCAAGATCACCAGTCAAGAAGCGCGAGTTTGATCCCGTGACGTAAACATCCATTCTCGGGAGAAGGTTCAACCCAGCAACCGTTCGCTCAAACTCTTCGAGGTGTTGGGCCTCGTCAATGAAGACATACGTTGTTTCGTCAGGATTGCGTGTGGATGCAACACGCTCGTAGAGTCCAAGCCCGGATACCAGGGAACGTTCAAGTGTGGGGTCCTCTAGATTATAGGTATGCATGTTCGACGAGCGCACGCCCTCGCGGAGGAGCGCACGACGATACAACTCAAGTAACGTAGATTTTCCGCAACGCCGCACCCCAGTAATGACCTTGATAAGTGGCGTGTCACGCCACCGACCAAGCCACTCAACGTACTTGGGCCGTTCAATGAGTTCCACCATGCCACCTTAGAAATTGCTGGTCTATCAACAATATCTTACCAGAACTCCAAAAATTGTTGGTCAATCAACAATTTTTACCGTAAGGCGCGGTGGTTTCGAAATGGATGCTGCGCAACCGGCTGGACCGGCGCAACTCGCTGAACCGGCTGAATCGGCGCAACTCAGGGTGTCAGCGCACCCTGACCACAGCAACCGCTACTTCTTGCCCGTTTCCTCGGATTCTACGGGGCCGCCGTAGAGGTCATCTACTACATCGGAGAAGTCCTTCAGCACCAGGTGCCGCTTGACCTTCATGGACGGAGTGAGGTAGCCGTTACGCTCCGTGAAGTCACTGTGGAGCACGGTGAACTTGCGGATGGATTCGGCGCGGGACACCACGCGGTTGGCGCGGTCCACAGCCTTTTGCAACCGGTCCAGCACCACGGGGTTCTCCCTGGCCTCGTCCACGCTCATGGGCGGCAGATCGTGCGTGGCCAGCCAGCCCGGCAGCATCTCCGTGTCCAGCGTCACTAGTGCGCCGATGAACGGGCGCTGATCGCCCACCACCACTACCTGGGACACCAACGGGTGGGAGCGCAAGCGGTCTTCAAGAATGGCTGGCGCCACGTTCTTTCCACCAGCTGTGACAATGAGTTCTTTCTTCCGTCCCGTGATCTTGAGACGGCCTTCGTCGTCGAGCATTCCTATGTCCCCGGTGTGGAACCAGCCGTCCGTGAGGACCTCAGCGGTGAGTTCGGGTTGGTCATGGTAGCCGCGGAACAGGTGCGGCCCGTGGAGCAGGATTTCGCCATCGGAATCGATCCGTACTTGCGTGCCGGGCAGCGGTTCGCCCACGGTGCCGATTCCCACGCGTGAGGGGGTGTTCACGCAGGACGGCGCGCACGTTTCTGTCAGGCCGTAACCTTCCAGCACTGTCACGCCAAGGCCGCGGTAGAAGTGGCCGAGCCGGGTTCCCAGCGGGGCGCCACCGGAGATGGCAAACTTCACGTTGCCGCCCATGGAGGCGCGAATCTTGCTGAGCACCAGTTTGTCCGCCACGGTGTAGGCCAGTTTCACGTGCAGGCGTGACTTGCCCGTTTCCAAATCATGGGACGTGCCCTTAGCGGCGCGGTCTGCCCAGTGGAAGATGTTCTTGGTCAGCGCCGAACTGGATGCCTTTTGGGCCGCCGTGTTGTAGACCTTCTCAAACACGCGGGGAACGGCCAGCAGGAAGGAGGGCTTGAAGTGGTTGAGGTCCTCCACCAGGTACCGCACACTCGCGGTGTGTCCCAGCACGCAGTGAGCACTGCTGATGACGGCCACTTCAATGAGCCTGGCAAACACGTGGGCCAACGGCAGGAACAAGATGGTGCGGGTTCCGGGATCCTCCAGAACCTCGGGCAGCCAGGCGCGCGCGTTCTCCGTGACGTGAACAAAGTTGCCGTGCGTGAGTTCCACGCCTTTGGGGCGGCCGGTGGAACCCGAGGTGTAAATGATGGTGGCCAGATCAGACCCCACCACGGCCTCGGACCGTTCCCGCACTTGCTCGTCGGTGACATCACGGCCCGCATCGCTCAGGGTGAATACGCATCCCTTGTCAATGACCAGAACATCCGTGAGGCTCGGAACGTTGTCACGCACCTGGTTGATGGTGTCCTCATTGCGCTGGTTCTCCACCAGGATGAGACGCGCTCCGGCGTTGTTCAGAATGTATTCCACCTGGTCAGGAGCGGACGTTTCATACACGGGGACGGGAACCGCGCCCACGGCCCACAGGGCGTAGTCAATCTGCGTCCACTCGTACCGGGTGTGGCTCATGATGGCCACGCGGTCTCCGGGGTTGATGCCGTAGGCAATGAATCCCTTGGCCAAAGCCATCACGTGCTCGTCAAACATGGTGGCGGATACCGCAATGTCAAACGGTCCACGCTCGCCCGCGCGGCGCTCAATGACGGTGCCGTCTCCACGATCCCGCACGCGGTTAGCCAACATTGTGTTGATGGATGTTTCAGGGGCAATGGTCACCATGTTCGGTGTTGACGCAATATCCATACCCTTCAGACTACTGGTTACTAGGATGGAGGTATGTCCGAACAGGAAATCCCCGACGATATCCACCAACTCCGCCGTACCATTGACAATATTGATGCCGCCCTGGTGCATTTGCTGGCCGAACGGTTCAAAGCCACCCACAGGGTGGGAGAAATCAAAGCCGTGGTCTCGTTGCCGCCGCAGGATCCGGAGCGCGAGCGGTTGCAGATGGCGCGCCTGACGCAGATTGCCAAGGAATCAGGGCTTGATCCCGCCTTTGCCGACCAGTTCCGAGCGTTTGTCACCGCAGAAGTGATCCGGCACCATAGACTCATTGGTGATCAGGCGGGAAGGACGCAATCATGAACAGTGAATGGATCACTCCACTCCTCGGCAGGCAGGGGCCGTTCGCTACGGTGGTGGTGGATGCCATGCCGAGCGGTCATTCGCCCATGTCCGACGACGTTGCTGCGCAACGGGAGGCGCTGGTGGCGTCTTTGACGGACCAAGGCGCACCTCAGAGCGTGATAGCAGCGCTTGAGGCAGCAGCGCTTCACCCCACACGGCGCGCAGGCGCCCACGGACGCATGTTGATTGCGGACGCAACAGGAGTGGTGGTGGACAGGCCGTTGCGACACCGTCCCCCTCAGCCCAGCGCCTCGTGGGCGTTCTCGCCCTACCTCATTCGCTGCGCCCTTGCTGCTGATGATGAGGTCAGCACACTGAGAGTGGCCGTGGACCATGATGGTGCGGACCTTCTCGTCGCAGGACCACACGCGTGGGAGTTGGAGCAGACGGTATGGGCTCCCGGCAGCACGGCGGAACGCGCGTTTGACCGTGCAGCGCGGTCCATTGCCGGCATGGTGGAGGAAACCGTGGCAGAGGAATCCCCGGAACTCATCTGCCTGTGGGGCGAGCCGTTGATGATGGCGGCCGTCAAAGCCGCGCTGACACGCGGAACCGCTGATCTGGTGGTGGAGATTCCCGGTGGACGTCGCGATGCGTTTGTTCCCCCAGGGCCCTTTAGGGACAACTTTGAGTCCGCCATCAAGGCGTTCAGGGACCGCCGGCGCGAGGGCGTGCTGTCCGCGTTCCGCTTTGACACCGAGGCCACTACTACTGTCACCGGGCTCGACGAGGTCCGCACATCTCTGATGAGTTCCTCCGTCAGCAACCTGGTCATTGCCGTGGACACCGCTCAGGACGCCATTGACCGTGAGGATGCCACGCTGGTTCCCCTCATCCTGTCTGCCGCCGGTCAGGGTGCGGGAATTACCTTTGCCCCGGACGGCTTTGCGGACCTCCTCGACGGAGTGGGCGCCACCCTGCGCTAACTCGCTGCCACTGCGCAACCCTCGGATGACCGCTCGGTTAGGCCAGGTGCCCAGGCGCTGGTAAGGTAGCCCGTGCCGTCAGATCGGCCGCGGACACCCAGTGCGTGCGGACAAGCCGCATCGCGCCGCGCAACAAGGATTCACAAAGGAGAGCCATGCCGCTCAGCACCGAGACGAAAACGTCCATCATTTCCGAGTACGCCACTCACGAGGGCGACACCGGCTCGCCGGAGGTCCAGATTGCTCTGCTTACGCAGCGCATCAAGGACTTGACCGAACACCTCAAGGAGCACAAGCACGATCACCACTCACGCCGTGGTCTGCTTCTTCTTGTGGGTCAGCGTCGCCGTCTGCTTGACTACCTGGTCAAGGTGGACATTGAGCGTTACCGCTCACTCATTGCTCGGCTTGGGATCCGTCGCTAAGGCGAACGGTCTTGAGCCACAGGGGTGCCTTGGGTCCGGTGTTGAACCGGTCACACGGCACTTTCCGGCGCGTTGCGTCGCTTTGGGCGACGCTCCGCCCGACATTCCAGCCCGGCCTCCCACATGGAGCCGGGCTTGTCTGTTGAAATGACCCCTGACAACTGAAAATCACCCCATCAAGAAAGAGGAGGGCACCCAGTGGAGGGTCCCGAAATCCAATTCTCCGAGGCCATTATTGACAATGGCCGGTTCGGAAAGCGCACCGTTCGCTTCGAGACGGGCCGCCTGGCCCGCCAAGCCGCCGGTTG
Source organism: Cellulomonadaceae bacterium (assembly GCA_031256435.1). Taxonomy (GTDB): domain Bacteria; phylum Actinomycetota; class Actinomycetes; order Actinomycetales; family Cellulomonadaceae; genus Xylanimonas. Next base: position 2,089 of record JAIRQO010000015.1, on the reverse strand, counting down.
TGTGGCCGCCTATTTGGACGGCGAAACCATGCTTCTGTCCGCCACCACGGCAGGCAAGCACCCCAAAGACCAGTTTGATTTCTTCCCGCTCACCGTGGACGTGGAAGAACGCATGTACGCCGCAGGGCGGATTCCCGGCTCGTTCTTCCGCCGTGAAGGGCGTCCCACTACGGACGCCATCTTGGCCTGCCGCCTGATTGATCGCCCCCTGCGCCCCCTGTTTGTCAAGGGACTGCGCAACGAGGTGCAGGTAGTCATCACCGTGATGGCCATTCACCCGGATGACGCCTATGACGTGTTGGCCATCAACGCAGCCTCGCTGTCCACCCAAATCTCCGGCCTGCCGTTCTCCGGCCCGGTGTCCGGTGTGCGCATGGCTCTGATTGATGACCAGTGGGTGGCCTTCCCCAAGTACTCTGACAAAGAGCGCGCGGTCTTTGAGATGGTAGTGGCTGGCCGTGTAGTCACCGATGCCGCCGGTAACCCGGATGTGGCCATCGCGATGATTGAAGCTGAAGCCACGGATGACTCCTGGAGCCTCATTGCTGGTGGCGCCACGGCACCCACCGAGGACGTGGTGGCCGAGGGTATTGAAGCCTCCAAGCCGTTCCTGCGTGCCCTGTGTGAAGCCCAGGCTGACCTTGCTGGCAAGGCTGCCAAGGACGTGCAGGACTTCCCCGTGTTCCCGGCCTACCAGGATGACGCCCTCGAGGCCGTCAAGGGTGCCGTGTCTGATGACACCGCCCAGGCGCTGACCATTGCGGACAAGCAAACCCGTCAGGACCGCCTGGACGCCATCAAGGCGAACCTGCTTGACACACTCGGCGAGCAGTTTGAAGGCCGCGAGAAGGAACTGAAAGAAGCCTTCTCTAGCCTGCAAAAGACCCTCATGCGCACGCGCGTTCTCACCGAAGGCATTCGCATCGATGGCCGTGGCACCAAGGACATCCGTACCTTGTCCGCCGAGGTGGAAGTCATTCCTCGCGTCCACGGTAGCGCCCTGTTTGAGCGCGGCGAAACCCAGATTCTGGGCATCACCACGCTGAACATGCTGCGCATGGAGCAGCAGATTGACTCGCTTGGTCCCGTCACCAAGAAGCGTTACATGCACAACTACAACTTCCCGCCCTTCTCCACCGGTGAAACCGGGCGCGTTGGCTCGCCCAAGCGCCGCGAGATTGGTCACGGAGCCTTGGCCGAGCGTGCGCTCGTCCCCGTGCTTCCCACGCGTGAAGAGTTCCCCTACGCCATCCGCCAGGTGTCCGAGGCTCTCGGCTCCAACGGATCCACCTCCATGGGTTCCGTGTGTGCCTCCACGCTGGCCATGCTGAACGCCGGTGTGCCGCTGAAGGCTCCCGTGGCTGGTATTGCCATGGGCCTCATCAGTGACACCGTTGACGGCGAAACCAAGTACGCCGCACTGACGGACATCCTGGGCGCCGAAGACGCCATGGGTGACATGGACTTCAAGGTGGCCGGTACCCGTGACTTCATCACGGCCATCCAGTTGGACACCAAGCTGGACGGCATTCCCGCCTCCGTTCTTGCCGGGGCACTCGGCCAGGCACGCGATGCTCGCAACACCATCCTGGACGTCATCAATGAAGCCATTGACGCTCCGGACGAGATGTCGCCGCACGCACCGCGCGTCATTGCCGTGAACATCCCCGTGGACAAGATTGGCGAGGTCATTGGCCCCAAGGGCAAGATGATCAACCAGATCCAAGAGGACACCGGCGCTGACCTCACCATTGAGGATGACGGCACCGTGTACATCGGCGCCACGGACGGCCCGTCCGCCGAGGCCGCCCGCAACATGGTCAACGCTATTGCCAACCCGGTCATGCCGGAAGTGGGCGAGCGCTTTGTGGGCACCGTGGTGAAGAACACCACCTTCGGTTCCTTCATCTCCCTGTCCCCGGGCAAGGACGGCCTGCTGCACATCAGCGAAGTCAAGAAGTTGGTGGGCGGTCAGCGCATCGATTCCGTGGATGACGTGTTGTCCATCGGCCAGAAGCTCCAGGTGGAACTGAAGGAAGTTGACCCGCGCGGCAAGTTGTCTTTGGCCGCCGTGCTCGACGAAGAACAG
>JAIRQO010000010.1 GCA_031256435.1 Cellulomonadaceae bacterium | reverse complement strand
GTCCGCTTGCGTGGCAGGCTTCAGCACCACGGAGAACACCGGGGCACGGGTAGGCAGTGCCGGAGCGGTAGCGCGCTCGGAACGGGACCACAGCAGCGAGGCAGCCGGGGTGTCCTTCAACTTGGCAACACCGCCCACATCACCAGCGGACAGGGAGTCCACTTCAATGTGCTCGGACCCGCGCAGGCGGAACAGGTCACCCAAACGCTCTTCGGTACCGGTGGTGGCGTTGCGGAGCTTGTCACCCTTGCGCACGGTGCCGGACAGCACGCGGAATACGGACACCTGGCCGTACTTGTCAGCCACTGTTTGGAAGCAGTACAGAATCGGCTCGCCCTCAGCATCCTGGGCGATCTTCATCTCGGTGCCGTCATCAGCAATGATGGTGAAGTCACGGCCAGAAACCTGCGGCTGCACGCGGCACAGCACGTCAATGAAGCGGTCCACACCAGTCTCGGTGACACCGGAGGCCACAATCACGGGCACGGCGTTGCCCGCAGCAACCTGCTCGGCAAGGTTCTTCTCCAGGTCCTCCACGGACGGTTCTTCACCCTCCAGGTACGCCATCATGAGGTCTTCATCATTTTCGACGATGTTTTCCGTGGCCTCCATGTGGAGTTCTTCGGCTTCGTCGGCAATATCGGACGGAAGATCCTTGATGAACACCTTGCCGTTGGCATCGAGGCTCATGGCGCGCTTGCTCAGCACATCAGCAATGCCGGTGAAGTTCTCTTCCTCACCAATGGGCAGTTGCACGGCAAACAGGTGATCGCCAAAGGAGTTGCGGAGGTCCTTGAGGACCTTGCGGAAGTCCGCCTGGGGACGGTCAGCACAGGTGATCAGCACGATGCGGGGGCGTCCTGCAGCGTCTGCTGCAGCCCATCCGGCGCGCGTTCCGGCTGTGACGCCAGCAACGGCTGACACCACAATAACGGCCAAGTCAGCGGCGGAAAGGACCGAGTCCACACCACCAATAAAGTCCGGGTGACCAGGCGTGTCGGCGAGGGTCACGGCGTGGTCTGTGCCGTTCTCATCCGTCCAGTCCAGGTACGTCAGGGACGGGGTCAGCGTGGTTTGACGCGCCACCTCTTCCGGCTGGAAATCGGACACGGTGTTGCCTTCGGCAATGGTACCGGGGCGCGGGATTGCACCTGCACGGTGTAGTACTGCCTCAACGATAGTGGTCATGCCGGAGCCTGCACTGCCCACAACAGCAGCCATGATGTGGTCTTTCGCCACCTTTGCCATTGCGCCTCCTCGCGCTAGTAATGAACTATTCCGCGGGGACACTACCGCGTGTGCAGCACATCATGGCGCGATGTGACGCGGTGAGTCGTTCACAGAGGGGGAAAGGTGACGCGTTACTTTCCGCTCAGCGGGTACTTGGCGTCAGCGGTGAAACTCATCGGCGCGGATTCCACGGCTCTCCGAATGGGCTTGTCAGCCTTGGCGTCATCGGCGGCCATGGCTGCCGCTCCCACAATTCCGGCGGTGTTACGCAGTTGCGCTGCGACGATGGGGGTGCGCAAGTTCAGCAGGGGAAGGAACCTCTCGTGTTTCTTGGACACGCCTCCACCCACCACAATGAGATCCGGGCTGAGGAGGTTTTCCACCACGGAGTAATACCGCTGCAGGCGCTCGGCCCACTGCTCGTAGGTGAGATCTTCGCGTTCGCGGGCAGAATCCGCAGCACGCGTCTCGGCGTCATAGCCGTCAATCTCCAGGTGACCCAGTTCCGTGTTGGGTACAAGCCTGCCATCCACAATCAGGGCGCTGCCAATCCCGGTTCCCAGCGTGGTCACCAACACCACGCCGTTGCGTCCCCCGGCAGCGCCGTAGCGTTGTTCGCCCAGGCCAGCGGCATCGGCATCGTTGACAGCGGTGGCGGGGCGGCCAGTGGCGCCGTGGAGAAGCGCCGGCAAATCTACGCCCGTCCAGGACTTGTCAAGGTTGGCCATGGACCGCACAATGCCGTAGTCAATGGGAGCGGGAAGTGCCACACCAATGGGCACCTTCTTGGGGAGGTCAAAGGACCCCACCAGTTCCGTGATGACCTCGGCTACTGCTGTGGGTGTGGAGTTCTCCGGGGTGGGAATGCGCACCCTGTCCGCCACAAATTCGCCCGTGGAGAGATCTACCGGAGCCCCTTTGATTCCGGAGCCGCCAATATCAATACCAAATGCAATCTTCTTAGCCACCCTCACATCATGCACTTTCCGCGCGTGATCTGGTTGGATGGGGGGCATGGAACGCCAGCAAAGCCAGGTCTTGACCACCGTCCATGATCAGGACATTCGATTCATCCGGTTGTGGTTCTCTGATGTGCTTGGAACGCTGAAGTCCGTGGCCATTGCCCCCGGCGAGTTGGAACAAGCGTTCACCGAGGGAATCGGATTTGACGGCTCGGCCATTGAAGGGCTGACGCGGGTGACGGAATCTGACATGATTGCGCGCCCGGATCCCACCACCTTCCAAGCCATGCGTTCCGCCGACGATCCAGGCCTCACGGGCCGCATGTTCTGTGACATTGTGACCCCGGACGGCCTGCCCGCCTCCGCAGACCCCCGCAACGTGTTGAAACGCGCCTTGGCCAAAGCCGCCGATCAGGGATTCTCCTTCTACACCCACCCCGAGGTGGAGTTCTACCTCTTTGAAGCGCGCGCCGAGGGGGAACCCTTGGTCCCCACGGATCGCGGCGGATACTTTGACCACCTGGCACGCGGGAAAACGCACGATTTCCGGCGCGCCGCCATCACTCGCTTGGAGGACCTGGGCATTGCCGTGGAGTACTCCCACCACGAGGCCGGACCCGGACAAAACGAGATTGACCTGCGGTATGCGGATGCGTTGACCTGCGCGGACAACCTTATGACCTTCCGCAACGTCATCAAGGAGGTGGCGCTGGAACGTGGCCTGCACGCCAGTTTCATGCCCAAACCCATGGCCAAAGAACCGGGTTCGGGGATGCACACCCACCTCAGCCTCTTTGAAGGGGACCGCAACGCCTTCTACGAGCCGGGAGCACAGTTTGACCTGTCCACCACGGCGCGGTGTTTCATTGCCGGCCTGCTGAAGCACGCCGCAGAAATCACGGCGGTGACCAACCAATACGTGAACTCCTACAAACGGCTCTGGGGCGGGGCGGAGGCCCCGGCGTACGTGTGCTGGGGACACAACAACCGTTCCGCGTTGATTCGCGTGCCCATGCACAAGCCTGACAAGGGAGAATCCGCACGCGTGGAACACCGCGGCCTGGACTCCGCCTGCAACCCCTACCTGGCCTTTGCCCTCATGTTGGCTGCGGGACTCAAAGGTATTGAAGAAGGCTATGACCTCCCCGAACCCATGGATGATGACGTGTGGGAACTCACTGATGGCGAGCGGCACGCCATGGGCATTGATCCCCTTCCCACGTCACTGTCCTCAGCCGTGAAACTGATGGAATCCTCAGAACTGGTGGCTGACACACTTGGCGAGCACGTGTTCGGTTACGTGCTGGCCAACAAGCGTCAGGAATGGGAAGAGTTCCGCGCGCAGGTCACTCCGTTTGAACTAGAGCGCTGCCTGCAGGTGATGTAGTGGCAGGCGGTAGTCCACCCACCACCCGCGGTCAGAGCCTTGCCGCGCGGCTCGCGCGCGCCGGATTCCAGCATCCCCAGCGCGCTATCGATATGGCCGCGAGCCCGGACTTCATCAGCGCCACCGGCGGCCTCACCGAAGAACTCATCACCATGTTCTGCCGAACCGCAGATCCGGACGCCGCGTTGGTGGGTTTGGTGCGCCTGGCCGAAGCGGTGCCCGAGTGGCCCCCAGGGACGTGGGAGAGCACCGTCGTCGCAGGGGATGACACCCACGATGCCGCGCCGGACGCAGCCAGCTGGCGCCAGCGTCTCGTTGCCGTGTTGGGAGCCTCGCAGGGGCTCACGGATCACTTGATCCGCCGCCCTCGGCTCCTGACCACGCTGAGAAAGCCGGGGATTGGACGATCCCCGGAGCATATTCGGGCGCGCGTGTTGGCTGCTGTGGGTGCGGACGCTGACGCGCCCATTCCCGTGGCGAGCAGCGCTGACACGGTGGATGATTTGCGACGAGAATACAGGGCCTGGCTGCTGCGGATCGCTGCTGATGATCTCACCTCGGCCGATCCGTGTGCCACCGTCCCCGCCGTGTCGGCGGCACTCGCGGACCTCGCCGCAGCCACGGTGGAGGGGGCGCTGGCGGTAGCCCGAGCGCAGTACCCGGAACACGCCACTGCCGTGTTGGCCGTCATCGGCTTGGGGAAAACCGGAGGGAGGGAACTCAACTACGTCTCTGACGTGGACGTCCTATACGTGTGTGATGCGGATGAGGCTGCTGCCGGAACGAGCGTGCTGGCTGCGGCCTTGCAGCGTGTTAGTTCAGCGCCGTCGGCTGAACCGGCCATCTGGGATGTGGATGCGGCGCTGCGGCCTGAAGGGAAAGCCGGGCCCCTAACACGAACCCTCGAATCCCATGTGGCCTACATGAATCGGTGGGCAGAAAACTGGGAGTTCCAGGCACTCCTCAAGGCACGGCCCATCGCGGGGAATCGTGCCTTGGGGGAACGGTACTGCACCGTTATGGAGCCGTATGTGTGGAGCGCGGCCTCGCGCGAAGGGTTTGTCCACGGCGCTCACCTCATGCGCCGGCGCGTGGAGGCACACATCCGTCCTACCGAGGTGGACAGGGAAATCAAGTTGGGCCGTGGGGGACTGCGGGACATGGAATTCAGCGTGCAGTTGTTGCAGCTGGTCCACGGACGCACGGAGCCTACGCTGCGCACTGCGGGGACTTTGGACGGTGCGGCAGCCCTCGCCGCAGCCGGATTCATTGGGCGGGATCAAGCCGAAGATCTGGCCGAGTGTTATCGCTTTGAGCGGGCCTTGGAGCATCGCGTTCAACTGTGGGGGCTGCGGCGGACCCATCTCATGCCCACGTCCGATGAAGACCTCCGGCGCGTGGCTCGCGGGCTGAAGCGGGGGTCCGCTCAGGAGTTGGTGCGGCAATGGCAAGCGGTGAAGCGCCAGGTGCGCGGCCTTCATGAAGCCCTCTTCTACCGCCCGCTTCTTCCCGCGTACGCCCAGTTGTCACCGGATGATATTGCCTTGGAACCGGCGGCTGCTCTGGAGCGATTGGCCGCCATGGGCTACCGCAACCCCCAGGGCGCCGTGCAGCACATTGCGGCGCTGACCAGCGGGACCTCGCGGCGCGCCACCCTGCAACGGCACCTGCTGCCACTGTTGTTGGGGTGGTTTGCGCGCGGTGCGGACCCGGATGAGGGTCTCCTTGCATTTCGACGATTGAGTGATGAGTTGGGTGGCACCCATTGGTACTTGAAACTGTTGCGGGATTCCGGGACTGCCGCTGAGGAACTTGCGCAGGTGTTGTCCAACTCGCGCTACGTGGCGGAGGCTATTGAGAGGTCCCCGGATTCGGTGCAGTGGTTTGATGATCACCGCGAGTTGCAGCCTCGCGGATTGGAGCGTCTCACCGGTGAACTGGGGGCCATTATTGCCCGGGCCGAGGTGGTGGAACGGGCTATCGTCTCCCTGCGGGCTCTCAGGCGCCGGGAACTTGCGCGGACTGCTGCAGGCGAGTTGCTCGGTCAAATCACGCGAGTCCAGGCCGCCGGGGCCATCTCGGATGCCGCAGACGTGTCCCTGTCCGGGGCACTGTATTTAGCGCAGCACGAGGCCAGAGTGGCCTTGAGTTGTGACAATCCCACCCGGATGGCCGTGATAGCGATGGGCAGGCTAGGTGGCCGGGAGTTGGGCTACGGGTCCGATGCTGACGTGCTCTTTGTTCACGAACCGTTGATGGGTGCCGATCCGGGTCTTGCTGCTCGGTTTGCCCAGTTGGTGGCCTCCCGGCTGCGAGTGTTGCTAGGTTCCACGGGGGCTGAGCCGCCGTTGCCTGTGGATGCCGATCTGCGTCCCGAAGGGAGAAACGGGCCGTTAGCGCGCACGCTCGAATCCTACGCGGAGTACTACGCGCGGTGGTCCAGTGTGTGGGAAGCCCAAGCATTGCTCCGGGCACGCCCCGTGGCCGGGGACGCGGACCTGGGGGAGCGGTTCATAGCCTTGGTGAACCCCCTGCGGTATCGCGCCGGTGGCCTCGCGGTGGCCGAGGTTCGTGAGATTCGCCGGATCAAGGCGCGCGTGGAGGCTGAGCGACTGCCGCGCGGGGTGGAGCCCCAACGGCATCTGAAACTCGGACCGGGGGGCATTGCCGATGTGGAATGGGCGGCCCAGTTACTCCAACTGCAAAACGGCGCTGATGTGGTGGCATTGCAGACCACCAGCACACCCAAGGCGCTCTCGGCGGCGCTCAAAGCAGGACTGATGGGAGAATCCGAGTACCGTTCACTGAAAGACGCTTGGGTTCTGGCTTCCCGCTTGCGGTCCGCTCGCGTGTTGTGGACGGGGCGCGCCACGGGTTCCAGTGGTGACGTGTTGCCGCACGATCGCCGGGACTTGGCCGGGATGGCCGCAGTGCTGGGTGACGTGGGAACCGGAGCAGACCTGGAAAACCTGTACTTGCGCACCGCGCGGCGTTCCCGGGCAGCCTTTGTCACCGTGTTTCAAGAAAGGTAAGGCCTCACCCCACCTCACATCTCTCACAGTGTCCTCATCACGTACCGGTACTTTGCGGGGGCCCCGGGGTATTCCGGTAGCGACCAGGTGCGTCACTCGCCATCATTGAGCCGCAGGTGGCTCATCATCTCCCGGTACAGCGCGTCCCTGCCAAGCAACTCGGTATGGGTGCCCTGGGTCCGCACGGTGCCCTGCTCCATCACAATGATCTGGTCCGCGTGTTCCACCGTTTCGGCGCGGTGGGCGATGGTCACTACGGCATGATGTTGAGCGGTAGCGGCAATCACCTCGTGAATGGCATCCTCCGTCACGCCCGTAACCTGGGAGGTGGGCTCGTCCAGCAGCAGCACATCCGGGTTCCGCAGGAGCGCCCGCGCCAGAGCGATGCGCTGACGTGAACCTCCGGTCATCGTTGCGGCAACAATGGGTTCGTCGAGGCCAAACTCCAGGCCGGATACGGCAGTATCCAGGTGGACCCGGGAAAGGACATCCATGAGTTCTTGGTCCGTGGCTTCCGGCTTGGCAATGACCAGGTTGTCCCGCACCGTGCCAGGCAGCACCGTGGGGACCTGTTCCACATAGGCAAAGCGGGAGCGAATCTCGGCAAGCGTGAGGGTTTCGCAATCCACTCCATCGAGTAATACCTGACCTTTACGCGGGGCCAGGAAGTGCAACAGGAGGGACATCATGGAGGTTTTCCCTGCGCCGGACGGACCCACCAGGGCCACGTGGCCTCGTCGCGGGATGCTCAGGCTCACGTCAGACAGCACATCGCCCTCGCGCGGATGATAGGTGGCGGTCACGTTCCGCAGTTCGATGACGGGCACGTCATTCGTCGCAGGATCAGCGATATCTCCTGAGGCGGGAGCGGCTGACGTGAGATGTCCTGCGGCGGGCACGGCGGACGCGGGGACTCCCGGTGCGGCGGACGCGGGTACTGCCGGTGCGGCGGTGGATTCCAGAGGGATGTCCTCTAGTTCCGCCACACGCTTGGCGGCGGCCAAACCGTTCTGAATGGTGCCGAGTCCGTCGGCGATTTCCATGAGTGGGCCCAGGAAGTTTTGGGTATACATGATGAACGCCACCAGGGCGGCGATGCTCAACGTGCCCTCCTGGACGCGGTTGGCGCCCACGGCGAGCATGGCCACCGTGACAATCAACATGCCGCCGAGGCCCACCTCAAAGGAGAGGTTCTCCGAGATCATGGCGGACACGTTGAACTTGCGCGCCTGCGCTGCCGATTCCAGGGCCTTGTCCGCTCGCGCCTTCTCCGCGCCGAGAGCCTTGATGGTGCGCAGGGACGCCACCGATCCTTCCAGGGCGCCGCCGAGTTCCCCGATGGCCTCCTGGGCCTGGGCACGCTTGCGGCCTACGCGGGGCATCAGCACTGCCATGAGCGCCACCAGAACCACCAGGCAGGCCAGGGTGATGCCGAGCATGGTGCCGTCAATGGAACCCATGAACACAATGGAGCCGATCACACCGGTGATGGCCGTGATGAAACCCACTAGGCCCCAGGCCACCGAGTGCGTAATGAGCGGTGCGTCCGCCGTGGCTCGGGAGATGAGATCGCCCGAGTTCTTGGACAGGACCGTGGGGACGTGCCCGTGCAGGATGCGTTGGATCACCGCAGCGCGGACGTCAAAGACCACCCTCTCACCGGCGTACCCCAGGATGATGAACTGGGCGAGCATGGCCAGAAGACCGGTGGCCGTCACCGCGATGGCCGCCCAGATGTAACCCGTGGTGGAGTGCCCCGTGGCCAGAGCGTCAATGACGTATTGGGTCAGACGCGGGAACCACAGGTTTGCCACGGTGGCAATGATGCCCATCAACGCACCGAGTCCCACCTTGCCACGATGTGGCCAAATGTAGCCCATCAACGTGCGGAAACTGGAGCGTTCCTTGGGTTGCTTGGGTTCAGCAACGGCGGGAACCGGGGCAGAAACCGCAGGCGTCTGGTCAGAAATGGTCGAAGGCATAAGGGCGGATACTACCGCAGAAATGCGCACCAACCTAACGGGCCGGATGGAGCTACCAGCATGTCCCACGCCCCAACCTTATGGGCCGGGTGGGGCTACCAGCACGCCCTATGCCCCTGAATCTCCGCATGGCCGCAGGAATCGCCGTTGTGCTTCGGTTTTGCGGTTGGTTGGGGTGTTTGGGGCCGTTGGGCCGCAGGAATCGCCGTTGTGCTTCGGTTTTGCGGGCGGGCGGGGGTGGTGTGGGCCTCCGGTCCGCAGGAATCGCCGTTGTGCTTCGGTTTTGCGGACGACGAGTCTGTGCCCGGCGATTCGGCGTCCGTCGAGTCTGTGCCCAACGAGTCTTTGCCCTCCGAATGTGCGGGCGCGTTGGACGAATGGGACAAGAGCGAGCGGCCTCGTGGCGTTGAGGGTTCGGTGATGGAAGAACATTCGATCTCACCTCCGCGTTTTACGCCCGACACAAGGCCCGTAACCTGAACGAGTGAGGGCTTCGGCACCACCGTCGTCGCACATGAAAGTCCAGGTCAGAGGAGTTGATGAACGCGAAAACAGGGATGAGCACGGGCGCCAGGTGGGCCTCTTGCATAGTTATCCACAACGATTGCGTGAGCTCCGTTGTACCCACGTGGTTCCCGGATTTGTGAGGAACCCGCCCAAGCCGTGCCATGGTTCGCCGGTGAATACTGCTGGAGGGAACTCGAATCTTCGTCCATTTTCTGCCGCTGAAGCACGCGCAGCAGGGTGGACCTCGCATCGATTGCGCTCTGCGAACTATCGCAGGATTTTCCATGGGATATACGCTCCCGCCAAGCTTCCCGATTCACCCGAGTTGCGAGCACGGAGTGCTCTCCTGCTAGCCCCGCTGGGCAGCCACGTATCGCATTCCACCGCTGCTCGGGTGTGGGGCATCCCGGTGCCGGCTTGTTCTACGGAGCACATCACCGTCCGTCGTAAGAAAGATCGACGACGAACGGGAGGCATCACCTTCCACGTCCTGCCGCAGGCGAGGTCAGTGACTCAGCGCAACGTTCGATTGTCCACGCCCGAGCAAACATTTGTGGACATGGCCTGCACCCTGGAGTTGGTGGATCTCGTGGTGGCGGGAGATGGCATCGTTTCGGCAGGACTGGCTTCACTGGATCGTCTTCGTGACTATGCAGCACAGTGGTCAGGCCATGGAGCTATGAAGGCCCGCCAGGGAGCTGAGTTAGTGCGGGCCCAGGTGGAATCGCCGATGGAAACGCGTATGCGACTCTTGCTCGCCTTTGCCGGTTTTCCGGAGTTGAGGGTCAATGCCACGGTAGTGGGCAGCGACGGGAGAAACCGACGCCTTGACCTCAGCGCCGACTCGGTGAAACTCGCAATCGAGTATGACGGCCGCCATCACATTGACCGTGAACCGCAATGGGAGGCCGACCTTCGCCGTCGAGAGCAGTTGGAACAGGATGGGTGGCGCGTCATCATAGTGACGGCCAAGGATCTGTACCGCTCTCCTGGGGAATTACTGGATCGGATCCACGCAGCTGCCCTGTCATTGGGATTGCCCGGTACCCCACGGGACCTCCGGCCTCAGTGGCGCAGCCATTTCGCGGGGCGCTAGAGGCGGACGGGGTTGGTGAGGGACGGCGTGGAAGGCCGCAGGAATCGCCGTTGTGCTTCGGTTGTGCGGGTTGGTGGTGGTGTTTGGGGCCGTTGGGCCGCAGGTATCGCCGTTGTGCTTCGGTTTTGCGGGTTGGTGGTGGTGTTTCGGGCCTCTGGTCCGCAGGAATCGCCGTTGTGCTTCGGTTTTGCGGACGACGAATCTGGGCTCGGAGGATCTGTGCCCGACGAGGGTGTGGGGTGGGTGTTACTCGGTGTCGCTGGAGGCGCGGTGGCGGCCAGACGCAGCGGGTTCAGTGACTACAGCAGGCTGGGTAGGCTCACTGGGTACAGCCGCCTCAACGTACTCACTGGGTACGGCAGGCTGGGTGGGCTCACTCGGGTCGCTTGCCATACCCGCAGCAGCGCCGTCAACGGCAACTGGGTTCTCGCCGGCAACTGCGGCGGCTGCTTGGGACTTCCGCCAGTTGATCAGGGCGTGGACCAGCACCGGGGTGACCGAGACCAGCACAATGACAATCGCCAGGACGTCAATGTGGTTAGCAATGAACGGCACATGGCCAAGGAAGTGGCCAATGAGAACCATGGAGCATACCCAGGTGATGGCACCAAACACATTCCAGCGCACAAACCGGCTGTAGCGCATGTCAGATGTTCCGGCCGCGAGGGGAACATAGGTGCGAACAATGGGAACAAAACGGCCCAAGAACAGGGAGATGGGGCCGTGCTTCTCAAAGAAGTTTTCGGCGGCTTCTAGTCGTTCTGTTTTCAGCACTCGTGCGTCTGGTTTGAATAGGCGGCGTCCGCCCTTCTTCCCAATCAGGTATCCCACCTGGTCTCCGGCTACGGCAGCCAAACATCCGACGATCATGACCTGCCAGAACTTCAAGTGGAGTTGCGGGCCGAGGATGGCGGCCGTCACCAAGAGGGAATCGCCAGGAAGGAAGGGGAAGAGAACCCCAGATTCAATAAAGATCACCACGGCGATGCCGAGGAGAACCCAGGGACCAAAGCCGTTGAGCAGTGCTGCAGGATCAAGCATGGTTTCACAGTACGCATTCCACGCCGCAGGTCATAGACCTAGGCAACAAATGTGAGCAACCACTCAGCGATGTGAGTGGACAAATCGCCCAGGTAGGGGTGATCTGGGCTCGCCTAAGCAGTAGCCTCCGTGGAGTTACGGGACTGTAACCCCGTGATCAAGCAGTAGCGGTTTACGGATACTAGGGTGGAACTGTGGTGCTCGGCACACCACACGCCGAGCCTCCCGAGGATGAGAGGTGAGGCTCCCTCCGGACACCGGGACGCTGAGGTTGACCCATGACATTACGATTCCGCCACGCTGTGGTTGCCGTGGCAGCGCTCGCTCTCCTTGCAGGCGTACCCAGTGGTACTGCGGTTGCTGCGACGAAGCTTCCCTTCCAGGGCCCCCGCGTGCAACTCACCGGGGGAGAGAACAAGGGCTCAACACTGAAGGCTGTGATGGTTAGGGGTTACACCACCAAGCCCAAGCCGCAGCAGACCCAGTGCACGTTCCGATGGTATCGGTCTGGGAAGTCCGCGCCTGTCCTCACCAAGAAGCAGGCCTGCACAACCTCGTCGTATCGAGTGAAGCAAGCCGATGTGGGCAAGAAACTTACGGTGAAGGTGGCAGTGCAACCTACCGGCGCTGACAAGGCTTCGTTTACGGCGGGAGCCGTGAAGGACGTCACCGGGAAAATCCGCGACACGGCTGGGCCGAAAATCCCCAAGCGCGGATGGATCTTTGTGGTGACCAAGGGCTTGGTGAAGGACATGACGGGACAGTTTCCGGGGACGAGTGCTATCACGCAGAGCGAATATGAACGCATGCTGCGCGAAGCGCCGGTGAAGCCGTCCCGAACTGCCGCAATCAAAGCCGCAGAAAAGCAGGGGGCAAAGGCCTCGAAGAAGTCAACCTATCGGTACTATCTCACGGGAGTCCGCTGCTTCTACCCCCAGGGTCCAAGGACGCGTAACCAAGCGTTTACCTACACCTGGAGTGGGAAACTCCGCACCACGGCGTACCAAGAGCGCGCCGGTGAGTGGGCGGTGCTCTATGACCCCCGCGATCCAGAGCACGGGAAGGTCACGGGTTGCGAGGATAAGGACCGATCCGGGTTGAAGTTTGAATGGAGTCAACGCGTGGATCCCGGCACCCCAGGGAGCGTGTATCTGCCCGCGAATGCTCAGCAATACATCTTTGGATGCGAACCGGGAACACAGTATCGGCGCCTGAACAACGGGTACTGGGCACGTCCCTGCGGGTGAGGCGTGAGCGTGATTCGGTGCCGCACGGTGTCATCGCGTCACGGGGTCATCGCGTCACGGTGTCATCGCGTCACGGTGTCATCACGTCACGGTGTCCCGTGCGACGACGGTGAGGCCGGTCCACCCGGTTCATCCACCAATGGCGCTCATGTTCTTGGCAGGGTGCTCCTCGCCGCCAGCGGCCAAGGTGTGTCCGGCGCGCTTGACTCGCATGGCCCCACGCCACAGATCAGCTAACTCGGCATCGGAGGCGCCAGCACGCAGCGGGGTGAGGAGGTCCGTTTCCGTGTCATCAAAGAGACACGAGCGCACCGTGCCAGCAGCGGTGAGGCGAGTGCGAGTGCAGGCACTACAGAACGGTTCCGTGACGGAGGCAATGATGCCGAGGCGTCCCGACGCTCCGGTGCTTCGGTCACGGATGGCGTAGCGCTCCGCAGGCGCTCCGGCGCGCGGCTGGGAATCGGGTTCCAACGTAAAGCGATCGGCCAGGTCCGCGCGCAACTGTGCCGCCGTCACCATCTCCTCTCGGTTCCACCGGTGATCGGCATCAAACGGCATCTCCTCGATGAAGCGCGGTTCGATGCCGCGCTCTAGGCACCACGCCACCAAGGTGGCTGCACCGGGGAGAGTTTCCGCAGTCAACACGGCGTTGACCTTCACGTGAGCGAACACGGCGCTCGCGGCTTCCACCCCGGCCACCGCGCGGTGAAACAGTGCCCTGCGGGTGATAGAGGCGTAGAGGTCCGGGTTCACCGTATCCAGGGAGATGTTCACGCGGTCCACGCCCGCCTCGGCAAGTGCCACGGCACGCGAGTCCAGGCCAATGGCGTTGGTGGTCAGAGCAATCTCGGGCCGAGGCGTTAACGTTGCCACGTCCCGCACTATGTCCACCAGATCGCCGCGCAGCAACGGCTCACCGCCCGTGAAGCGCACCGAATCCACGCCCAAGGCCACGGCAACACCCACCAGACGCACCACCTCGGTGTGCGTCATGACCGAGGCACGCACCAGTGAGGGCAGCCCCTCGGCAGGCATGCAATACGTGCAGCGCAAATTGCACCGATCCGTGAGGGAAACGCGCAGATCAGTAGCCACACGGCCAAAGGAATCAGCCAGAGTCATGAGGAAAAGGGTCATAGAAAAAGCGTCACAGGGAAGGTGTCATGCGGGAACGTGCCACGGTGCGAGGGCTGCGCCGTGCCCGTCACGCAGAAATCGGCTCGGCCTGGGGCTTCGGCTTGCGGACATCTCTGCTGATGAGGGCCGCAATCTCCGGGTCTTCCCAGGTCCAGGTGCGGGCAAGGTTTGTTGCCTCGGCGAGGGGGCTCGTCCCCACCGCAGCGGCGGATTTCTCACCTAATGCAGTGCCCGATGCAGCACCAGGCGCCTCCCCGGCTGCCGATGCAGCCGCGTACCCCGCAGCGTACCCTGCAACATATCCCGTCACGGGAACGGCGGGACGTGCCACCGTTTTGGACGTGACGGCCGCGAGTTCCAGGATCCCTTCCACATCCACGGCGTCAGCCGGGATGCCGAGGTGTTCCCCCAGCGCCGTGATCCAGGGTGCCAGCACCCGGCGTGCTTCATCGGCGGACATTCGTGACATGGAACTCTCCTTTTCGGTGGCCTACGTGTCAGTGCCTCACTGACGTGTCACCGCCAGGCTCCCATTTCACTGCCTGGCAATGAGCGCCTCAATCCTGGCATGGTCCTGCCAGGTATCCACATCATCGCTGGCCCGCGTGTCGCCATCATCCAGGTGTACCAGGGTCACGCCGTCCATCAGTCGCCGCACGGATTGATTCCGCGTGGTACCCCGGTCCGCGCGCACTCGGCCCAACGCCGCAGTGAGGGATTCCTTCCGATACGCGGCGCAGAGCCACTGAGGGTGATCGTCACGGAAGAGGCAAACCCCGTCAGGTATTGTTCCCGACGACGATGCGGCGCCATACTCCGCAAGCAACGGCTCCACCGCCCCCGCCGCACCGGGGATATCCACTGCGAGGAGCAGGACACAATCGGGCGCATCGTGTGGCCCACCAGCCCTCTCCAGCGCCTCCAGGCCCGCCTCGATCCCCGCCACCGGACCGCCGAACGGGGGATCCTCGCAGGTCAGGATCACGCCAGGCGGAAGCACGTCTGCGGTGCGTCCCACCACTACAACACGCTCCGCGCACGTCACGGCACCGAGTACTCGCGTGAGCAGGCTCACCCCGTCCACGGTGACATCCGCCTTGGACGCCACCCCTAAACGTTCTGCGCGTCCGCCAGCCAGGATCAGGGCATCACAACGTGGCGTCATGGCAGTGTCGTCGAAGGTGCACGGTCAGAGTAGGACAATGCTGACCCGCAGTCCCTGTTATCCGTGGTCCTTGGCCGCTTGCTTGCGGACCGGACCCAGTGTGAACGCCAGGGTTCCCGCAGCCACCACGGCCAGCAGGATGAAGCCCAAACGGAACGAGTGCTGGGAGTCCCAGATGGCACCCAGGACCAGCGGCGGCACAAATCCGCCGAGGCCGCCCACAGCGCCTACCACGCCGGTGACGGCACCCACTTTGTCCGGGGGAGCGCTCTCGCCCACCAGGGCAAAGGTGGCGCCGGAACTTGCGCCCAGGGAGGAACCCATGATGCAAATGATGGGGAAGGCCACCCATAGGCTGGGGTGGAAGCACAGGGCGATGGCGCCTGCGGTGAGCACCGAGAAGCAGATGGCGGAGATGGCTACGCCACCAAACATGTCCGAAAGGATGCCGCCCAGCGGCCTGCACGCCACGGCGATGATGACAAACACACCGAGCAGCAGGGAGGCGATGTTGTTGTTGTGGGCCACCAGGGCGTCGGTCAACCCTGTGTCCACGGTGCCGTCAAGGCCGTACACCGGGTCCGTTTTCAGCAGCGTGGGAAGGTACACGGAGAAGGCCACGTAGCCACCAAATCCAATAGCGTACAGCCAGGAGAGTTGCTGGGTGACGGGCATCTTCATGGTGTTCCAGGTGCGTGCCCACATGGATCCGGCTGCGGGGGGCGGTGCATCCTCAGGATCGCGCAGGGTGAGGAACGCCAGCACGGCATACGCCGCCAACACAATGGCTACCACAATGAAGGGCAGGCGGTGGCTGTAGTTGGTGAACATGGGAACGGTGGTGAAGGCGGCAATAGCGGTACCACCCATGCCAATGCCAAAGATTCCCAGGGCCTTGCCCTTTTCCTCGGGGGAGAACCACTTGGATACGTGCGGGATGCCGATGGCAAAGGCCGTTCCGGCAAGACCCAGGAAGAACCCACCAATCTGGACGGCCACAATGGAGTGGATTTCCGGCTCGGCAATGAGGCCAATGTAGAGCACGGGGATGATGGTGGCCAGGGACACCAAGGGGAACATCACCCGGGCGCCGAAGCGGTCTGCCAAGGCACCAATGGGAATGCGGCCGAGCGAACCGACCACCACGGGGATGGCCACCAGCAGGGAAACCTGTGCCGCGGTCAGGCCGTACTCTTTACCAAAGTACGCTTTGCCCAACGGGGTGAGCAGTGCCCACGCCCAGAAGTTGACCAGGAAACCCAGTGTGGCGATGGCTAACTGGAGGCCGGGTGATCCTTTGCGTTCCATCATTGATCCTTTGTGTGAGGGGTGACCAAGCCTTCAGGCTTGACGTTGCGGGAGAACCGGGTGGCTCCCCAACCGGGGCGGACGGCGCGGGCGCCCACGCCGCGATCAGCGGAGCGGTACACCTCATAGGGGCGGACCAGGTAACTCAGCGGCAGGGCCATGGCGTGAACCAGGCGGGTCAGTGGCCAGAGTACAAAGAGGACCATCACCACGGTGATGTGAACCTTGAACGTGGTGGGCACGGTGGCCATGAGTTCGGGTTGGGGTTGGAAGTAGAACAGGGAGCGCAGCCACGGGGAAATGGTTTCCCGGTAGTTGTAGCCGGAGCCGCCAAATACTTGGGTTTTCAGCGTGGCAAAGATGCCTGCGGCCAGCACCACCAGCAGGATCACGTACATCACTTTGTCCATGGTGGTGGTGGATTGCCATACGGCCACGTTGCCCACTCGTCGAATGACCAAAATCACCAGACCCACCACCATGATGACGGCGGCACCCATGCCCATCACCATGGCGCCCAGGTGGTACGCCTCCTCGGTGATGCCGAAGGCACTGGTCCAGGATTCCGGAATCAGCAACCCCACCACGTGTCCGGCCAACACGCAGGCCAGGCCGATGTGGAACAGGGGAGCGCCAATGCCGAGCAGTTTCTTTTCCAGGCTGATGGAGGAGCGCGTGGAGACGCCGTACGGGTTCTTGCGGAACCTCAGGATGGTTCCCACAATGAGGCTCACAAAGGCCACGTAGGGCAGGGCCACCCAGAGCAGATAGTCGGTGGCGCCTAGTGAGACGGCGGTGTTCATATCAGGCTTCCTTCCGTCATGAAGGTTTCAATTCCCACGGTTTCTGCGGGCGGTCCTTCGGTGATGAGTGCGGCCACGCGTTCGGCGGTCTCGGCGTCCACGGGTCCGAGGCTGAGGCACACGGCTTCCACGGGTCCGGCCCACGGGGAGTGGTACGTGATGAGGGCTTGACGCAGCACTTCCAGGCCTTCGCGGTGGGCGGCGAGGAGCGCAGCTACCACCACGGCGGATTCCGGATCCTCGGCCAGTGCGCTGAGTTCCAGGACCATGGGCAGGTAATCGGGCAGTTCGTTCATTACCGGATCGAACCCCACGGCTTGGTAGGCGTGCGTGAACCCGACGAGCGCGTGCCCGCGCCGGCGGGTGTCCCCGGCAGCGTAGTAGGTCAGATGGAGTGCTCTGCGACGAGACGTGTCAAAGGTCTCCACGTAGAGGCTCTGCAATGTGGCCCAATCGCTAGACATGAGACGCCCGAGCAGCGGTTCAAAGCAGGCCTGGATGACTGGCGGAACATCGGCGAGAGCCTCACGGACAGCGGTTGCTTGTTCGTGAAGGTGGGCATCGGGATAGCCGAGGCACAGGGAAACTGCCATGTGGATGACGCGGCGTTGGCTGTCCGTGAGGTTCAGCGCTCCGTCCGAGAGGTTCAGCGCGCCGTGGTCCGTGGCAAGCGCGCCTGACGCGACGTCCAGGGCCGCGGATGCTGGGTCCGCGTGGGGAGAAGAGGCTGCCATCACTCGGGCTTCCTTCCCACGGTGACGGGGACCGGACCTGCGGTAGCTCGGCCTGGCATCATGCCGTCAGGCACAGGACACTCGTAGTCCCGCCCCTGAGCAGATTCCGCGTGCGAGGGCGGAATCACGTACCGCTCCGCCTGCTTGGCAATGCCCAACAAACGGTGCATGGCCACCAGTTGCGTGTCCGTCATCCCCACGGCTGCCGGAATCTCGGCAGGCATCTCGTTGCCCAGGGCTACTTCACGCATTCCTGACCGCATGGCAGCCAAGCGGCGCAGGGACTTCTCCACGGGGCGCGTATCTCCAGCGGTGAACAACCCCGCCAGGTATTCCAGAGGGATGCGCATCTGGGAGATAGCGGCAAAGAGTGTTTTGCCGTCCTCGCCGTCGGACCCGGATTGCGCTACCACATCCACCATGGGGCTGAGCGGCGGGATGTACCACACCATGGGGACGGTGCGGAACTCGGGGTGCAGCGGCAGGGCTACCTCGTATTCCGAGATGAGGCGCCACACGGGGGATTTCTGCGCGGCGTCAATCCAATCCTGAGGGATGCCGTCACGGCGTGCCGCAGCCACTACCTCGGGATCGTTGGGGTCCAAGAAGAGGTCACGCTGGGCTTGATAGAGGTCCGTCTTCTTGACGGCCGCTGCCTGGGATACGCGGTCGGCATCGTAAAACACCAGGCCCAAGTAGCGCAGGCGTCCCGTGCAGGTTTCTGAACACACGGTGGGCTGTCCGGCCTCAATGCGCGGGAAGCACAGGGTGCATTTCTCGGCTTTGCCGGAGGCGTGGTTGAAGTAGATCTTCTTGTACGGGCATCCCGCCACGCACAGGCGCCATCCGCGGCAGCGGTCCTGGTCCACCAGCACAATGCCATCTTCCTCGCGCTTGTACATGGCACCGCTGGGGCAACTGGCCACGCAGGCGGGGTTGAGGCAGTGTTCACAAATGCGGGGCAGGTAGAACATGAACGCAGACTCAAACTCCGCGCGCACGTGGGTGCTCATGGATTTGAGAATGGGATCATTGGCCATGGTGGAGGCGGAGCCGCCCAAGTTGTCATCCCAGGCCGCGCCCCAGGTGATCTTGGTGTCCTCGCCGGTGATCAGGGACGTGGGCCGCGCTACCGGGGTTAGCTGACCGAGGGGGGAGGACAGCAACTTGTCATACTCGTACGTCCACGGCTCGTAGTAATCGGCAATTTCCGGGGTGTCCGGGCTGCCAAAAATCTTGGCCGCTTTGGTGAGGCGTCCCCCCGCAGCGAGTTGGAGGCCGCCCGAGGCGGTGAGGTTCCAGCCGCCCTTCCACTTGTTCTGGTCCTCGTATCCGCGCGGATATCCCACACCAGGCCGCGTTTCCACGTTGTTGAACCACGCGTATTCCACGCCTTCGCGGTTGGTCCACACTTGTTTGCATGTCACCGAACAGGTGTGACACCCAATGCACTTGTCCAGGTTCATCACCATGGTCATTTGGGCTTTGACTCTCATGAGTACGTCACCTCCTGGGAGCGACGACGAAGCACCGTGACTTCGTCACGGTTATTCCCCGTGGGGCCGATGTAATTGAACGCGTACGTGAGTTGTGCGTAGCCGCCCGCAAGGTGGGTGGGCTTGAGGATAATGCGCGTCAGCGAGTTGTGAATGCCACCACGCAAACCGGAGGTTTCCGTCAGTGGTACGTCCACCACACGTTCCTGGGCGTGGTGCATATACACCGTGCCTTCCGGAATACGGTGACTGACCACCGCACGGGCAGCCACCACACCGTTGCGGTTGACCGCTTCCACCCACTCGTTATCCGCGGTGCCAATCTTCTCCGCGTCCTGCGGGCTCATCCAGATGGTGGAGCCGCCGCGTCCCAGTTGCAACATGTACCAGTTGTCCTGGTATTGGCTGTGAATGGCCCACTTGTTGTGTGGGGTGAGGAAGCGCACGGCCACCTTGGCCTGCCCGGAGCCGTCACCGTCCTGAACTCCCAGGACCGGATCATCAAAGAGTTCATGGAGATTCAGTGGCGGCTTGTATACCGGCATCGCTTCTCCGAGTTCCAACATCCAATCGTGGTCCAGGTAGAAGTGTTGGCGTCCCGTGAGGGTGTGCCACGGCTTCAGGCGTTCCACGTTGATGGCAAAGGCCGTGTAGCGGCGTCCGCCGTGTTCCGAGCCTGACCATTCCGGGCTGGTGATGACCCCGGTGGGACGGGATTGCACGTCCGCAAAGGTGATGCGCTTTTCCTCATCACCCACGGCCAGGTCCGCCATCTTTTGGCCCGTGCGCTTTTCCATGAACTCAAACCCTTGGACGGCCAGGCGTCCGTTAGTGGTTCCGGACAGCGCCAGAATCGTTTCAATGGCCTTGATGTCCGTATCCAACTTGGGCCTGCCTTTGGCCACGCCTTCTTCAACAATCCCGTTATGAATCCCGAGTTTCTTGACTTCATCGTCGGGCATGAACTGGACTTGCTTGGTGACCATCCCGGCCGAGTCCGCGAGCGGGCCGAGGGCTGCCCAGCGGTCATAGATGGTGGTGTAATCCCGCTCAATGGGGATGAGTTTGGGCATGGTGACGCCGGGGATGAGGTCCCTGTCCTTGGCGTCCACGCCCGGCTGAGGAACAGTGCCGTGGGGGAGGGCCAGTTCATCCGGAGTATCCGTGGTGAGCGGTGCGGCCACAATATCCGTGCGGGTTCCCAAGTGTTCGGCAGCGAGTGCTTGGACGCCCTTGGCAATGGTGGCAAAGGCGTCAAAGTCCGTGCGGGCCTGCCACGGCGGGGCAATGGCGGCGTTAAACGAGTGGACAAAGGGGTGCATGTCCGTGGTGGACAGATCATGCTTCTCATACCACGTGGCTGCCGGGAGCACCACGTCCGAGAATAGGGTGCTGGAGGTCATGCGGAAGTCCAGCGTAGTCAGGAGATCCAGTTTTCCGGCGGGTGCTTGGTCACGCCACACCATGGAGGCTGGTCGCTTGTCTGCGGTGAGTTCCTGGCCCTGGACGGCGTTATCGGCACCGAGGAGGTGCTTGAGGAAGTATTCGTCGCCCTTGGCGGAACTGCCCAGCAGGTTGGCGCGCCACATGGTCATCACGCGCGGGAAGTTGGCCGGGTCATCCGGGTCCTGGCAGGCAAAGGTGAGATCGCCAGATTTGATTTGGTTGACCACGTACTCGGCCGGGGATTGGCCTGCTTCCTTGGCGTCATCGGCCACGTCCAGTGGGTTGCGGTTCCATTGCGGGAAGGAGGGCATCCAGCCGCGTTGTGAGGCTTCCACCAAGGTGTCCGCCGTGGTCATATCCGAGAACAGGCCCTTGCCCGTGGGGGAGGAGATGGCCGTGGCCTTCATGCCGTCATAGCGCCACTGGTCCGTGGCTAGGTAGAAGAACCCGGTGGAAATCATCTGACGCGTGGGGCGTGACCAGTCAAGTCCGCCAGCGTATTGGGCCCAACCCGTGACGGGACGGCACTTTTCTTGACCAACGTAGTGAGCCCAGCCACCGCCGTTGACGCCTTGGCATCCGGTGATGGTGGTCAGGGTGAGGAACGCACGGTAGATGGTGTCACTGTGGTACCAGTGGTTGGTTCCGGCGCCCATGAGAATCATGGATCGGCCGCCAGAATCTTCGGCGTTCTTGGCAAACTCGCGGGCAATGCGGGTGGCGGCATCGGCGGGAACGCCGGTGTGGGTTTCCTGCCAGGCCGGGGTGCCGGGGGTGGAGGCGTCATGGTAGTCCGTGGGCCACTCACCGGGCAGGCCGTCACGGGCAACCCCGTAGCGGGCCAGGAGAAGGTCAAACACGGTACACACCGTGTGGCCGCCCACCGTAGTGGTGGGGACGCCGCGCGTGAGGGTTCCGGCCTCACCCTCATCAAAGCGGGGCAGGACGATTTCTGCGGTGCCGGCTGTGGTGGTGCTGGCTTTGGGGGAGGCGTTGGACGGGGAGGTGCTGGACGGGGAGATGCTGGCTACGGACAGTGCCGGGGTGACATCGCCCAGGTCCAGGTTCCACTTGCCCACGCCGTCCTCGTTGAAGCGATCCCCCAGGGTTCCGTTGGGGATCACCAGTGTGCCGGATTCAGAAAGCAGGATCGGCTTGAACGCCGCGTTTTCCGTATCGCTCAGGGATTCCACGTCCGCAGCGGTGAGGAACTTTCCAGGGTTGAGGACGCCATCGGCACCTTCGTCGAGCTTGATGAGGAACGGAGCGTCCGAGTATTTTTGCAGGTAGTCCACAAACCGTGGCGTTTGGGCGTCCACGTAGTGTTCCTTGAGGATCACGTGGCCCATGGCCATGGCGAGGGCGGCGTCCGTGCCGGGGTGCGGGGCCAGCCACGTGTCAGCAAACTTGGAGGCGTCCGAGTAGTCCGGGGAGACCACCACCACTTTGGTGCCGCGGTAACGGGTTTCGGCCAGGAAGTGGGCGTCCGGTGTGCGCGTGACGGGAACGTTGGAGCCCCACAGAACCAGGTAACTGGAGTTCCACCAGTCGGCCGATTCCGGGACGTCCGTTTGATCGCCAAACACCTGCGGTGAGGCCACGGGGAGGTCTGCGTACCAGTCATAGAAACTCAGTTGGGTTCCGCCGAGCATCTGGATGAGCCGGGCGCCGGTGCCGTGGCTCATGATCGATTGCGCGGGGATGGGGGAGAAGCCTGCCACGCGGTCCGGGCCGTACTTCTTGATGGTGTACACGTGGGCTGCGGAGATGATTTCCGTGGCTTCTTCCCAGGTGGAGCGGACCAGGCCACCCTTACCGCGAGCGGACTTGTACAAGCGCGCCGTTTCCGGGTTTTCCACCACGTGCGCCCACGCGAGGACGGGATCTCCCGTGACTTTCTTGGCTTCCCTGAAGGCGTCCAGCAGGACGCCGCGCACGTACGGGAAGCGCACGCGGGTGGGGGAGTAGGTGTACCAGGAGAACGCGGCGCCACGGGGACATCCGCGCGGCTCGTATTCCGGTGAGTCATCTCCCACAGACGGATAATCCGTGGCCTGCATCTCCCACGTGATGATGCCGTTCTTGGTGTACACATTCCAGGAACAGGAACCCGTGCAGTTGACGCCGTGCGTGGAGCGGACCACCTTGTCATGGCTCCACCGGTCCCGGTAGAACGCTTCACCGGCGCGGCCACCCTGGAGGAAAACCTGCCGCAAGTCCTCGGACACGCGGCCTTTGGTCAGGTGCCTGCCGAGTTTCAGCAGGGCTTGTTGAGCGGCGTTCTCATAGCGGGTGGCGGGGTTGGCCTGCGCCATGGCGTCCTCCATGCGGTTCCGTGTGATATTGATCACCTTCTACCTCACCAAAAGTTGCCCCAGCGCGCCCTGTGTAGGGGCATCTGTCCTGATTTGGTTGGGTGCAGTTTGTTGGGTGCTGCGGACGGGCGTGTGGGCTGGTGGGCCGCAGGAATCGCCGTTGTGCTTCGGTTTTGCGGGTGTGGGGGGTGGTTGTGGGGTGTTGGGCCGCAGGAATCGCCGTTGTGCTTCGGTTTTGCGGGTGCGGGGG
>JAIRQO010000006.1 GCA_031256435.1 Cellulomonadaceae bacterium | reverse complement strand
AGTGCAAGAATCGCGGCGCCCACCAGGGCAATGGCACCCAGCACAACCCCCGCAGCACTTCCGCCGGGACCCTTAACTACAGGCTTACGCTCTTTGACAGGCGCCTGTGCCACAGGCATATAGGCAGTCCCGGCATAGCCTGCCTCCGGGTATCCAGCGCTGGGATATCCAGCGCTGGGGTAGGTACC
Source organism: Cellulomonadaceae bacterium (assembly GCA_031256435.1). Lineage (GTDB taxonomy): Bacteria > Actinomycetota > Actinomycetes > Actinomycetales > Cellulomonadaceae > Xylanimonas. The sequence goes on along the minus strand of JAIRQO010000006.1, from coordinate 35,038 downwards.
ACTCGGGTAACCGGCACTGGGGTAGGTACCACTCGGGTAGCCAGCACTCGGGTACGCGGTGCCCTGGTCACTGGTGTTCGTGTAACCGGCGTTCGGCAGAGCGCCGGCATTCATTTCCGCACTGTGAATCGAGGCATTGTGAATCGAGGCAGTCACCTTGGCCGTGGCATCGGCAGCAGCAGCGGCAGCCGCCGTACCCACAGCCGCCGTACCCGCCTCATCTCCAGCAGTACGGGCCTCCTCAACGGAGGAATTCATCACGCTCAGCGGATCAGAGGAGTCAGTCCCCAAGGGGGCGGTTGTGGCGGCATCGTCGTCGAACATGATGGGCTCCTCAGAAGTAACGGGGGCCGCTGTTGTGGGGTCCGGCAGCGGCGCCGGTGTGACGAAAGGGTCAGCATCAGTATCCGTACCAGTAGTGGGGTACGTGCTGGCGGGGTATGAAGTGGGGTATGGGGGCGTGGCGCCCGGCGCGTTCTGCCCAGATTCCCAGGCCCGATCCTGCTTGCGCTGGCGAGCGTAACGGATAATGAGGAACACCACGGCAATCCAGAAAGCCGCCTGCAGGAGGCCCAGAACCCAGCCGAAGCCGTGGCCGCGCCAGAACCAGTTGTTGAGGCCGTTCATGCCTCCCATCCCGGCAATCAGCACAGCGCCAGCGCCAATGAGCGCGGAATCGAAGTTCCCGCGGATGGCTTCTTGGAGGTGGATGCGGCCATCGGTTTCCTCCGGCAGCAGTGCCCAGGCGAGTGCGTACGCCACCAGGCCGAGGCCCATGAAGAAGAAGGACACAAAGAGTAGACCGCGAACAATCAGCGGGTCCCATCCGAGCCTGCGTGCAACACCGCCGGCAACGCCGCCCACCCATCGATCCTGGGTGCGCACCACGCCGAGTTTGCGGCAGGAGTTGAAGAAGTTGTCAGAGCCGTGGCCGGTCTGGCTCGGCTGACCGCCGAGGTTCGCTTGACCAGGCTGGCTCGGCTGTGCAGGCTGGCTTGGCTGAGCTGGCTGCTGGCTGACGGGTTGACCCGGCTGACCGGGCTGTGAGGGTTGGGCATCCCACTCGGGGAACTGTGATGTTGTCATGGCCCCAACTATGCCCGAGGGGTGTGACACGAATCTATGGGGTGGAGCCCTGAACCCACCCTGATATGTACCCTGACGGGTGCCGCAGCGCCCCTGAAATGGGATGAGCGGCTTTGTTCGTGTCACACCCTCGTGCCATGATGGAGGCATGAGCATTGACGGACCGCGCGCACCGGGAGTTCCCGTGACACCCCGGCCTACCATGCTGCGCCCCGTGAAAGGCCGGCGGATTGCTGGGGTGTGTGCCGGTTTGGCAGCACAGTTTGGCATCTCCGTGTCCGTGGTGCGCCTGCTGTTTGTGCTGCTCAGCCTCGCTGGTGGCGCGGGGATGGCGGTGTATCTCTTTTGGTGGCTCACCGTCCCGTCCGGCGAGCCCGGAACGGCTGCTCCTGACGCCATTCCGCCCCAGTTGGCACGTTTGGCCAAGAGATTATCAGCACCCAAAGTCTCGACGACGATGCGCCGTCCCGACGTGCTGGCGGGTGCTCTGCTCCTTGGTGTTGCTGCTTTCCTGGTGGCCACCCGCGTGGGATGGCAGTGGAATCAGAGTTGGATATTGCCCAGCATCATTGCGGTGGCGGGGCTGGCTTTAGCGTGGAGTCAACTGGATTCCGTGGCCAAGGAGGATTCCTCCTGGCGGGGGTCGGGAGTCCTGCGGGTAGTAGGCGGCGTGGGCTTGGTACTCGCCGGCGTGCTGGTGTTCATTGGGCGAGACACGCCGGGGTGGGCCTTGTTCCAGGCTGCTATGGCTATGCTCGCCTTCCTGGTGGGCATGGGCCTGGCTTTGGCGCCGTGGTGGTTACGGCTCCTGCGAACCTTGGGCGACGAGCGCGCCGCGCGAGCTCGCGAATCGGAACGCGCAGACATTGCCGCACACCTCCATGATTCCGTGTTGCAAACCTTGGCGTTGATTAGGGCCAATGCCGATGACTCCGCGGCTGTGGCCCGGATGGCACGGTCCCAGGAGCGCGAGTTGCGTGAGTGGCTGTACGCGGACCGGCCTGAAGCGGGTACGTCCCTGGTGGCCGAACTCAAGGCGATTGTTGCCGAGGTGGAAGATGGCCAGGGAGTGCGCGGCAGTGCCGGTGTGGCGGGGATGAGTGCAGCCGTGCCCATTGACCTGGTGACCGTGGGCGATTGCGCGCCTACCGATGCCCTCATGCCTTTGCTCCAGGCTGGCCGCGAAGCGTTACACAATGCCGCAGCCCATGGCAAGCCTCCCATCTCCGTGTACTTTGAAGTGCGGGATGCCGCGGTGGAGCTGTTTGTGCGGGACCGGGGAGACGGTTTTGACATGGACGCCATTGCTGATGATCGGTATGGCGTGCGCGAGTCCATCATCGGGCGAGTCCACCGGCACGGCGGAACCGCCGAAATTGTCTCCCGCCCCGCCTGGGGAACCGAAGTTCGCCTGACCATGCCGCGGGCTTGACCCTGACTCAGTGCTCACTGTGCCGCAGGGATTGCCACGAATCGCTTCGCCGAACCCTGGGTAGCTCTGGTTATAGGCACCAATTACGCGAGCAACACGGGGTTCGGCACGTCGATGGGGAATCGATAGGGCGAGGTGGTGCCATGCTGTACCCGTTCTGTTTGTTGAAGTTGGGTAGGCTGTGCCCGTGAGCACCATCAACCCCGGCCCCACACCCGCGTCACCCATGCCCGCGTCACCTGCGAGCGCCACCCCGCCCGTGTCACCCGCGAGCGCCACCCCAGACTCACCGTCCACCCCGCCCGCGAGCGCCACCCCAGACTCACCGTCCACCCCGGACTCACCGTCCACCCCGGACCTGGCACCCGCGCAGTCCGCCGAGGTCACGCTTCCTGTACCCATTGTCCTTGTTGACGATCACGGAATGTTCCGAGCCGGAGTCAAAGCCACGCTCAACGCTCACAAGGTTGCCGTCATTGGCGAGGCCTCCAACGTGGACCGGGCCATTGCGCTGATTCAGGAACTCAAACCGGCCGTGGTCCTCTTGGACGTTCACCTTCCCGGCGGGACCGGCGGAGGTGGCGCTGAGGTAGCCCGCGAGTGTGCCAACTTGGGTGCTTCCACGCGGTTCCTTGCCCTGTCCGTCTCTGATGCTGCCGAAGATGTGGTGGCGGTGATCCGCTCGGGAGCACGAGGGTACGTCACCAAAAATATCACTCCGGAAGAACTCTCCTCGGCCGTGGTCCAAGTGGCCAGTGGCGATGCCGTGTTCTCTCCACGCCTGGCTGGCTTTGTTCTGGATGCCTTTGGAACGGCGGCTGGTGAGGTCTCCATTGCGGACGACGAGTTGGACCGGCTGTCCAAGCGTGAACAGGAAGTCATGCGGTTGATTGCCCGCGGGTACACCTATCGGGAAGTGGCCTCGGATCTGTTCATCTCCATCAAAACGGTGGAAACCCACGTGTCTGCCGTGTTGCGCAAGTTGCAACTCTCCTCTCGCCACGAACTCACCGCCTGGGCCAGCGCCCGCCACATCCTCTAAGCCAACACTCCCCCGAGCGCGCCACATCCTCTAACCAAACGCCGCCCTCCATCGTCGTCGCACCCCTTCCCCCTACATACGAACCCGCTTCACTCCGTTCTGGGGGTGTGGATGTACGCGTATGACACTCCGTACGCGTACCAACACACCCCCACGGCGAACAGGGGTGGCCCGGCGGCCGGACGGCACGGCACCCCCGCACACCCTCACGGCGCACCCGCACCACCACCACGGCACCCCCGCACACCCTCACGGCACGCCAGCACCACCACCCCGCACCGCCAGCACGGCGCCAGCCGTACCGTCCCGCAGCGCCCCGGTACGCCCTCACCCTGCGGGGACACCCATTCTGCGGTGGAATGGGTGCGGAGGAATCCGCCCAACACAGGAGTTGTCCATGACCAAGCCCCAGGCCCCGGCCACGTGGAAAGCCACCGGCGCATCGAAGGTATCCAAAGAAACACTGGAAACCATTGACAAGTGGTGGCGGGCGGCCAACTACCTGGCCGTGGGGCAGATCTACCTTCTGGACAACCCGCTTCTGCGCAAGCCGCTCACCCGGGATCACGTCAAGCCGCGCCTCCTGGGACACTGGGGAACTACGCCGGGCCTGACCTTCCTGTACGCGCACCTGAACCGCGCCATCAAGGAGCGTCAGCAGAACACCATCTACGTGATCGGCCCAGGTCACGGTGGCCCCGGCCTGGTGGCCAGTGCCTACATTGACGGCACCTACACGCAAACGTATCCGGACATCTCCCAGGATACGGAGGGCGTCAAGCGCCTCTTCAAGCAGTTCTCCTTCCCCGGCGGGATCCCCAGCCACGTAGCCCCGGAAACCCCGGGGTCCATCCACGAGGGTGGCGAACTCGGCTACGCCCTCTCCCACGCGTACGGCGCCGCCTTTGATAACCCGGACCTCCTGGTTGCTGCGGTGGTGGGTGACGGCGAGGCCGAGACCGGCCCGCTCGCCACATCCTGGCACTCCAATAAGTTTGTGAACGTCAAGCAGGACGGCGTTGTACTGCCCATCTTGCACCTGAATGGCTACAAGATTGCCAACCCCACCGTGCTGGCACGCATCCCGCAGGAAGAACTTGCCAGCCTCATGGTGGGCTACGGCCATAAGCCGTACTTCTTTGAGGTGGAGGACGAGTCCACGGAGGAACCCGCAGCGTTCCACGCCCGCTTTGCCGCGCTACTGGACGAGGTCCTGGATGATATTGCCGCCATTAAGAAGGCGGGAGAAAAGTCTGATGCGCAGCGGCCACAGTGGCCCATGATTGTGTTCCGCACCCCCAAGGGGTGGACGGGTCCGGCGGAGATTGACGGCAAGAAGACCACCGGATCATGGCGCGCCCACCAGGTGCCGCTCGCCTCCGCACGGGACACGGACGCCCACCTCAAGGACCTGGAATCCTGGCTCAAGAGTTACAAGCCGGAAGAACTCTTTGATGAGGACGGTGACTTGTTCGACGATATTCGCAGCATCAACCCCGAGGGGACGCTGCGGATGTCTGACAACCCGCACGCCAACGGCGGTCTCCTCATGCGTGACCTGCGCTTGCCAGACTTCCGTGACTTTGCGGTGGACGTACCCGTCCCGTGTGGTTCCATGTCCGAGGCGCCCAAGGAGTTGGGGAAGTTCTTTACCGAGATCATCCGCCGTAACCCGGACAACTTCCGCATCTTTGGTCCGGATGAGACGGCCTCCAACCGCCTCCAAGCCGTGTATGACGCCACGGACAAACAGTGGAACGCAGAGTTCTACGGTCCGGACGTGGACGAGCACATGGCGCGCACGGGCCGCGTGATGGAGATGCTGTCCGAACACCAGGTGCAAGGCTGGTTGGAGGGCTACCTCCTGACGGGACGCCACGGCATGATGAGTTCCTACGAGGCGTTCATTCACATCATTGACTCCATGTTCAACCAGCACGCCAAGTGGCTGAAAGTCACCAACCACATTCCGTGGCGCAGGCCCATCGCCTCACTCAACTACCTCTTGTCCAGCCACGTGTGGCGTCAGGACCACAATGGTTTCAGCCACCAGGACCCGGGCTTCATTGACCATGTGGTGAACAAGAAGGCCGAGATTGTTCGCGTGTACCTCCCGCCGGACGCCAACACCCTGCTCAGCACCTATGACCACTGCCTGCGCAGCCGCCAATACGTCAACGTGGTGGTGTCCGGGAAGCAACCCGCCCCCAACTTCTTGACCATGCAACAAGCCGTAGAACACTGCACGCGCGGACTGGGAATCTGGGAATGGGCTGGCACGGAAACGGATGGCGAGGAACCGGATGTGGTGCTGGCTGCCGCCGGTGACGTCCCCACGTTGGAGATCCTGGCTGCCGCGGACATCCTGCGCACCGAATGCCCGGACCTCAAAGTTCGCATGATTAACGTGGTGGACCTGATGAAACTCCAGGACCCCAAGGAACACCCGCACGGCCTGTCAGACAAGGAGTTTGACGGCCTGTTCACGGCGGACAAGCCGATCATCTTTGCCTACCACGGCTACCCGTGGCTGATTCACCGCCTCACGTATCGCCGTAACGGCCACGTCAATATCCACACGCGTGGATACAAGGAAGAGGGCACCACCACCACGCCGTTCGATATGGTGATGCTCAATGACATGGACCGTTTCCACTTGGTCATTGATGTCATTGATCGCGTTCCCGGGATGGCTGCCAAGTACGCGGGCCTGCGCCAACGTATGGCAGACAAGCGCATCCAAGCCAGCGATTACGCCCACAGCGTGGGCGATGACCTCCCCGAGGTCCGCGATTGGGTGTGGTCCGGAGCCAAGGATGTGGCGGCGTCCTCCACCGTGGATGCCACCGTGTTCACCGGCGGGGACAATGAGTAGAAGCACTACCCGCGCCACCCGCAGCAAACCCTCACATCAGAAATCACATCAGAACTAGATACCCACACAACGAACATCCCTAAAGGAGCACCCCATGCCCGCAACACGCAGCCTGGTCATCGCCTCACCGGAACGCGATTCCGGCAAGTCCACCGTGGCACTTGGCGTCATTGACCTGCTCGTCCGCCAGGGCCACCGCGTGGGGGTATTCCGCGCCGTGTCCAGCAGTAAAAACCACGGCACGGACAGTGACGGAAAAGATGGCGTACTGGAAATGCTGCTTGACCATGCATCGTCGGATATTTCCTATGACGAGGCCATCGGCGTGACCTATGACGTGATGCACGCTGACGCGGATGAGGCGCTCAGCCAGATTGTGGCGCGCTTCCATGCCATTGCCAATAAGTGTGACGTGCTGGTGGTGTTGGGGACGGACTACACGGACGTTTCTGCCGCTACGGAACTGGCCTTCAATGCCAAGATTGCTGCCAACTTGGGCGGTCCCGTGCTTCTGGTGACCTCGGCGTTCAACATGTCCGACGACGATGCCAAAGCTGCCGCCGTCATGGCGTTGCAGGAATTGCGCTCCAACCACGCGCAACCCATCGGTGTGGTGTTCAACCGTCACAGTGGGGACGCGCCCTTTGATGTGGAGGCACTCCGCCCCGAGCCTGACCTGCCCGTATGGGTGCTTCCCGAGGAGCCGTTCCTGAACGCTCCCACCGTGGCGCAACTCGTTGATGCCGTCAAGGGCGTCAAGATGCTGGGCGATGATGAACTCTTTGCCCGCGAAGCCACCGAAGTGGTGGTGGGTTCCATGGGCCTGGATCACATGCTGGAGCATGTGAAGGACGGAAGCATGGTCATCACCGCAGGTGACCGCACGGAAATTCTTCTCGGCCTGCTGGCCGCTCAAGGCGCCCCGAGTTTCCCCACCATGTCCGGCATCATCCTCACGGGCGGCTACAAGCCCGCGGGTTCTGTGAGCACTTTGGTCAAGGACATGAACCCGCGCGTGCCCCTGATCACCTCGGATCTGGACACGTACACGGCTGCCCGCGCGGCCTCCAACGCCCGCGGACACATCCTGATCAACTCCACGCGCAAGATTGACGTGGCCGGTTCCCTGTTTGACAAGTACGTCAACTCTGAGGACCTCCTGGGCCGCCTTGACGTTCCCGCGCCTGAGGTAGTCACCCCGCTGATGTTTGAATACCAACTCATTGAGCGCGCTCGTGGAGATCGCAAACGCGTGGTACTTCCTGAAGGCTCCGACGATCGTATATTGCGTGCCGCCTCTACCGTGCTGGCTCGCGGGATTGCTGACCTGGTGATCCTGGGTGACGAGGTGGCCATCCGCCGCCGCGCCGCCGAACTCGGCCTGGACATTTCCGCAGCCGCCGTGATCAGCCAACATGATCCGGAGTACGTGGAGAAGTACGCCACCGAGTACACGCGCTTGCGCGAGAAGAAGGGCATGACGCTGGAACGGGCCCGCGAGGTTGTCACGGGCGTGAGTTACTTTGGCACCATGATGGTCCACATGGGAGATGCGGACGGCATGGTCTCCGGTGCCGCGCACACCACCGCGCACACCATTCGCCCCAGTTTTGAGATCATCAAAACGGCACCGGGCATCTCCTCGGTGAGTTCCGTGTTCCTGATGTGCTTGGAAGACCGCGTGCAGGTGTATGGAGACTGCGCGGTCATCCCTGACCCCTCGGCCGAGCAACTCGCTGACGTAGCCATCTCCTCGGCCGCCACTGCCGAGCAGTTTGGTGTGGAGCCGTTGATCGCGATGCTCTCCTACTCCACGGGTGACTCGGGCTCCGGCGCCGATGTGGACAAGGTGCGTCAGGGCGCGGCTCTGGTGCATGAGCGCAGGCCGGACCTCAAGGTGGAAGGCCCCATCCAGTTTGATGCGGCGTCTGACGCCACCGTGGCGGACCTCAAACTGCCCGGCTCTGAAGTTGCTGGCAAGGCCACCGTGTTTGTGTTCCCGGACCTCAACACCGGAAACAACACGTACAAGGCTGTGCAGCGTACCGCTGGCGCGATTGCCGTGGGCCCCGTGCTCCAGGGTCTGAACAAGCCGGTCAACGATCTCTCCCGCGGCGCCCTGGTCCAGGACATTGTCAACACCGTGGCCATCACGGCCATCCAGGCTCAAGGCTGATTCTCCCCCCATGATGGTGTCCACCATCCCCTCCCCAACCAAAGGAACCCCATGTCCACCGTTCTTGTTCTCAACGCCGGATCCTCCTCACTCAAGTACCAACTGGTAGACCCCGAGTCTGGAGACGTCCTGGCCGTAGGCCTCGTCGAACGTATTGGCCTTGCTCACGGCCAAATCACCCACGAGGTAGACGGTGAGGAGCACGAGGTGACGGACGCGATCATCACGGATCACGCCGTGGCGTTGCGCATGGTCATGGACCTGTTCGACGAGAAGGGCCCCAAGCTTGCGGATGCTGACATTGTGGCCGTGGGTCACCGCGTAGTCCACGGCGGAACCCTCTTCTCTGCACCCACCGTGATTGACGACGATGTTGTGGAGGGAATCCGCTCCGTCTCGCCGCTGGCGCCCTTGCACAACCCGGCCAACCTCACGGGCATTGAAGCCGCGCGTGAACTCTTTGATGTTCCTCAGGTGGCGGTGTTTGACACGGCGTTCTTTGCCACGCTTCCTGCCGCGGCGTACACCTACGCCATTGACAAGGACGTGGCGGAGAAGTTCCAGATTCGCCGCTACGGATTCCACGGGACCAGCCACCAGTACGTCTCTGCCAAAGTGGCGGAGTTCCTGGGACGCGATGACTTGAAACAGGTAGTGCTGCACCTCGGCAACGGGGCTTCGGCCTCCGCTGTGGTCAATGGCGAGGCGCTGGACACGTCCATGGGTCTGACCCCGTTGGAGGGTTTGGTCATGGGAACTCGCTCCGGGGACCTGGACCCTGCCGTGTTGCTTCACCTGCGCCGCGTGGGTGGCATGGTGGCCGATGACATTGACAACCTGCTGAACAAGAAGTCCGGACTGTTGGGACTCTGCGGAAAGACGGACATGCGTGACGTGCGCGCTGCTGTGGAGGCCGGAGATCCGGACACCGTGACGGCCATGGACGTGTACAAGCACCGCATTCTGAAGTACGTAGGTGGCTACGCGGCAGTCATGGGCGGGATTGACACCCTGACCTTCACCGCAGGCGTGGGCGAGAACCATGTGGGCTTGCGTCAAGATGTTGCTGACGCCCTGGCCTTCCTGGGCTTTGCCGTAGACCCGGCCAAGAACGAGGTGCGCTCCAAGGAGCCGCGCGTGATCTCCCCTGACGGCCACACCGGCCCGCAGGTTCTGGTGGTTCCCACCAACGAGGAGTTGGCCATTGCGCAACAATCCATGGCGGCTATTGCGTAGGTTGTGCTTGCGTAGGTAGTACTGACGTGGGAAGGGGCTCCGCCACGCGGGGCCCCTTCGGCAATGAGGAACGCAGAAATCGCCGTTGTGCTTCCGAACTGCGCCTCGTAAGCCCCTATTCCACCAATCACCCCGCAGTTTGGGTTGTTGTGCTTCCAAACTGCGGGTTGCGAGGGCGCGTCATGGCACGGGTGTGCGACGAGAGGTGGCGTGTCAGGACGAGACGCGAAAGGGCCCGGGCCGGGGTTACAAGGATTCCTGACGCTCACGCCGTTGTGTCATCAGGAACCGTTGCAACCCGCGAACTCCGGGCGCTAATTAGAGAGTACACCTGTGGCGAGGGTCACGTTTCCCAGAATCTGCGGCGAACACCGCTTGAACCGGACAATTGGGCAATTTCTCGTGATGTTGCGGGTAAAGCCGCAGGTCAGCGGAATGATGAGACCTAGGTCACAATCGGCTAACGGTTCTGAGTTTACAGCGCAAGCGTGGCGAGTACGTACGGATTAGCGAGGGCACGGACGGCCTCGCGGGCCTCCTCAGCGGAGGTTGCTGCCAGCGCGGCGGCGGCCATCGCGGCGCACGTATCCCTGTCATGGCGCCGCAGTGCAAAGCGCACTCCAGGAAGCGCTCCTGCGGCCATCGAGAGGCCGCCGATTCCCATCCCCACCAACACCATGGCCATCAGCGGATGGCTGGCAGATTCACCACACACTCCCATGGGTTTGCCGGCGGCAATCCCGGCTTGTGCTACGGAGGAAATCAGGCGGAGTACTGCGGGTTGGAACGGGTCTAAGAGGTCTGTGAGTGACCCCGACGAGCGATCCGCAGCCATGGCGTATTGAGCAAGATCATTGGTACCGATGGACACAAAGTCCACTTCCTTGAAAATCTCCTCGGCTAGGAGCGCTGCGGCCGGGACCTCGATCATGACGCCCAGCATGGCGGGTGCGGGGAGATCCTGCGTGGCCACTGCGTGGCCCGCAGGATGACGGGTGGGGGAATCGGGGCCCGCAGGATGACGGGTGGGGGAATCGTGGCTCGCAGGGGTATGGGAGGGGGGAACATCACCCTCACGATGCTCAGCGGGCGCAGGAGCGGGGCTTCCTAGGCCGCACTCGTGGGCGAGGGCTACGAAGGCGCGAGCCTCGTCCACGGTGGACACCATGGGTGCCATGACCCACGGTTCCGAATCCGTCCGTCGAGCAGCCTCGGCAATGGCCTTCAACTGCGTGGCCAGCAACTCGTGTCCGCGGCGCACCAGGCGATATCCCCGCATCCCCAGTGCCGGGTTGTCCTCGTGAGGTTGCTCGATGAACGGCAGCGGTTTGTCCGCCCCGGCGTCCAGCGTTCGGATGGTCACCTTGCGTTCCCCGTACACAAACCCGTCCGGGAACACCATGCCGCCTCGTCGAACAGCATCAATCCCTGCGGGGCCGCGCAGGCCGGGCCGGAACGCCTCCAACACCCGTTCATAAGCCTCCACCTGTTCGGTGAAAGTTGGCTCCGTGGCTCGGTCCAAGTACAGCACTTCCGTGCGGAACAGGCCCACCCCTTCCGCAGCGGTCATGGCTGCGCGTTCACCGTCACTCGGCGTTCCAATATTGGCCAGCAGCACCACGGGTGAGCCGTCCCTGGTGGAACCCGGTTCTACATCAGTCTCAAGGTCCCGCTGGGCCTCAATGCGCTCAGCTGCAATGCGGTGCAACTCATCGGAAGGATTGAGGATCACCTCATCGGCGGCGGCATCCACGGCCACCTGATCGCCGTCATGGACGGCATCAAAAATCCCGGTGGCTCGCACCACACAGGCGATTCCCAGTTGCCTGGCAATGATGGCGGTATGACCCGTGGGCCCGCCTTGCTCAGTGACAATGGCCATCACATGGCGCACGTCCATGGCTGCGGTATCCGCTGGGGAGAGATCCATCCCCACCACCACACTCGGTTCTGTGAGGAGCGGCACGCCCGGTTCTGGTACACCGAGGAGTTCGGCCACCACCCTATCCCGGATGCTCTTCAAGTCCGTCACGCGCTCTGCGAGATACCCACCAGCAGCTGTGAACGCCGTGATGAACCGTGCAATGGTTTGATCCACCGCTTGTGCCGGGCTCTCCCCCGCCTTCACGCGGCGTTCCGCCTCATCAATCAGCACGTGATCTTGGGCCATCTCAGCGGTGGCCTGAAGCATGTCCGCAATGGTGTCTGCCGCGTGGGTCACGCCCTGGGGAGAGGCCACCGTGGAGGGTTGTGCTGGCGGGAGCCACTCGCGTGAGGCGCTATGGAGGGGAGGTGCGCTGATGGCGGCCTCTGCCCCGGAACGCTGTGTCCCAGGAGGTTGTGTCCCAGGATGCTGTGCCCCAGCAGGCTGTGTTGTCAGGCGCTGCGCCCCAGGTGCCGGTACGGACCCGGGAATACCTAACCCACCCTGCTCGTCGAGCGAGCCGCGCAGCGCCTCCACATCCTGACCGGCAGCAATACGTGCTTGCTGGGCGCGCGCCATGAGCCGAGCGGACACGGCAGCAAAGGCAGGCGCAATTACGCCGGGGTCACTGGAGGCACCCGCTCCGGTGGGCAGCAACGACACCACGGGAGGCGGATGCACGGTGGCCACGGGACCAATGGCAATCCCGCGTCCTACCCCCACTCCGGTGAATGTTGCGCTGCACATGGGAGTTATCTGGCCTGGTACGGCGCCACCACCACGTCCGCGCGCTGGAACGCTTTGAGGTCAGCAAAGCCGCAGGTGGCCATGGCGCGTTGGAGGGCGCCCATCAGGTTGGTAGTGCCGTCTGCGTGTCCCACCGGGCCCTGGAGAATTTCCTGGGTGGTGGCCACGGTTCCCACGTGGACTCGGCGGCCAGACGGTACGGCCGGGTGGTGCCCTTCCGAGCCCCACAACCATCCCTGGCCGGGGGCTTCTTCAGCGCGGGCGAGTGCCGCCCCGAGCATCACCGCATCTGCGCCAATGGCGATGGCCTTGACAATGTCCCCGGATCTCCCCACGGCTCCGTCAGCGATGACGTGAACGTAGCGCCCACCAGATTCGTCCAGATAATCACGGCGTGCCTCGGCCACGTCACTCACGGCGGTGGCCATAGGGGCGTGAATGCCGAGCGTCTCCCGTGTGGAGGAGGCGGCTCCCCCACCAAACCCCACCAGGATGCCTGCGGCGCCAGTGCGCATCAAGTGCAGGGCAGCCGTGTAACTCGCTGCCCCTCCAACGATGACGGGGACGTCCAACTCGTAGATGAAACGCTTGAGGTTCAGCGGCTCACCACGGGTGGTCACGTGCTCAGCGGACACCGTGTTGCCTCGAATGACAAAGATATCCACCCCAGCGGACAGCACCGTTTTATAGTGCTCCTGGGTGTGTCCCGGGCTGAGTGATCCCGCCACGGTCACGCCGGCGGCGCGGAGTTCCTTCAAACGCTGGGTGATGAGTTCCGGCTTGATGGGTTCGGAATAAATCTCCTGCATCCGCGGGGTGGCGGCTTCCTCGGGCAGGTCCGCAATCTCGTTGAGCAGCGGCTGAGGGTCCTCATACCGTGTCCACAGGCCCTCAAGGTCCAGGATTCCCAACCCTCCCAGTTGCCCCATGAGTACGCATGTATCCGGGCTTGACACGGAATCGATGGGAGCGTTCATGATGGGCAACTCAAACTGGTACGCATCAATCTGCCACTGCGTGGACACATCCTCCGGGTCTCGCGTCCGCCGTGATGGCACCACCGCAATATCGTCGAACGAATACGCCCTGCGTCCGCGTTTGGAGCGGCCAATCTCAATCTCATTGCTCACCTGACCAGCGTAACCTACGGGGGTGATACGAGCGGCGACGTGCCGAGTCAGGTTCATATCACACCCCTGGCATAGCGTCAGAGAGTGGCATTGCCGGGAGTAAGCAGCAGGTACCTTCGGCGAATCCACGCGAATTGGTGATGTGAGGGCGACGATCCACCTCGGGCCATGAGTTCATATCAGTGGTTCTGGTTAGGGTCAAGGCACTGGAAGTTCAGGGTGAACAGGAGGACAATGATGAACATGAGACAGGGAGCCGATGAGGCGCGGTGGTGTGACGGGCCATTTGTTGGCTTTGACACCGAGACCACGGGGGTGGACACCGCGAAGGATCGGATTGTGACGGCCGCCGTGGTCATCCGTGGTGAGGATGGAGTTCCCGAAACGCGGACGTGGCTGATCAATCCTGGGGTGGACATTCCCGCAGCGGCTACCGCGGTTCACGGCGTGACTACGGCACAAGCGCGCGCCGAGGGGGTGAGCCCTTGCGATGGGTTGGAGGAGATCGCTGCTGTTCTGGCCGAACACCTGCAACGCGGTACGCCACTGGTGGTCTTCAATGCAGGGTTTGACATACCGCTTCTCGAAGCGGAGTTGGCTCGCCACGGGTTGCCCACGCTTGCTGAGCGCCTCGGTGGTCCGGTGATGCCGGTGATTGATCCCCTGGTGATTGACCGATGGCAGGATCGCTTCCGGCGGGGAGGGCGCAGACTCGGGAACCTGGTGGACCATTACGGCGTAACCGTGGATTCCCACGGATTGCACAATGCTGAGGCCGATGTGTTGGCCATGCTGGATGTGCTCCACGCTCAACTGCGCCGGTGGCCGAACGTTGCTGCCATGCCACTGGAGCTGTTGCATGCCGAGCAGGCTCGCGCACACCGGGACTGGGCGGTGGGGTTCAACGAGTGGCTTGCCCGGAAAGGGAAAGTGGCTGATGTGAACCCCGAGTGGCTGAGTTACCCCACGTGATAGTTGGGCGCCTCGGTGGTCTGTTGAACGCCGTGGGGGTGGCTTTCCTTCAGCGATGCCGAGGTGATCCGCACAAAGCGGCCCTTGTCCTGAAGCTCGGCAATGGTCCGCGCTCCCACATAGAACATGGTCTGGTGCAAGCCGCCCACCAGTTGGTGGACTACGGCGGACAGCGTGCCCTTGTAGGGGACGCGTCCTTCAATGCCCTCGGGCACAATCAGGTCATCATTGGTGACTTCGGCCTGGAAGTAGCGGTCCTTGGAGTAGCTCTTCTTGCCGCGGGAACTCATGGCTCCAATGGAACCCATGCCGCGGTACTTCTTGAACTGCTTGCCGTCCACCAGAACCGTTTCACCGGGGGCTTCCTCGGTTCCGGCCAGCATAGAGCCGAGCATGACCGTGTCAGCACCGGCCACAATCGCTTTGCCAATCTCCCCGGAGAACCGCATGCCGCCGTCCGCAATGACGGGCACCCCTGCAGCCTTGGCTGCGAGCGCGGACTCGTACACTGCCGTCACCTGCGGGACACCCACGCCGGTGATGATGCGTGTGGTGCAGATGGACCCGGGTCCAACGCCCACCTTGACTGCGTCCGCACCGGCGTCCACAAAGGCTTGCGCGCCCTCGCGGGTGGCCGTGTTTCCGCCGATCACCTGAACGTGCGCGGTGGCTGGGTCCTTCTTCAGGCGCGTCACCATGTCCAGGAGCATCCGCACGTTGCCGTGCGCGGTATCTGCTACCAGCACGTCCACGCCGGCATCCACCAGGGTGGTGGCGCGCTGCCATTGATCGCCGTAGTACCCAATGGCTGCTGCCACCAGGAGACGGCCCTGGCCATCCTTGGAGGCGTTGGGGAACTGCTCGGATTTCACAAAGTCTTTCACGGTGATCAGGCCCGCCAGGGTGCCGTCCGGGTTGACCAGGGGAAGGCGCTCCACTTTGTGTTGCCGCAAAATGGCCGTGGCGTCCTCGCGGGAGATCCCGGCGGGTGCGGTGATGAGCCGGTCAGCGGTCATCACCTGTTCCACGCGGGTGGTGGCCCATTCGGCGTTCGGCGTGAAGCGCAGGTCACGGTTGGTGACCACGCCGATGAGCAGGTTGTTGGGGTCCACTACAGGGAACCCTGATACGCGGTACTCCCCTGCCAACTGGTCCAACTGTTCCAACGTGGCACCGGGACCAATGGTCACGGGGTTGTCAATGAAGCCGGTCTGGGTGCGCTTGACCAGGTCAACTTGACGGGCTTGATCGTCGATGGAGAGGTTGCGATGCAACACGCCGATGCCGCCACGCCGTGCCATGGCGATGGCCATGCGCGCTTCGGTGACGGTGTCCATGGCCGCGGAAATCAGCGGGACCCGCAGGCTGATCTCTCGCGTCAACTTGGTGGTGGTGTCAATATCTGACGGCGCCAGATCGGAATGGCCCGGCAGGAGCAGCACGTCATCATAGGTGAGGCCAAGGAACTCAAAGGGGCTTGCGGGAGTCTGATCCGTCATGGCGCGAGTGTAGCGCGCGGGTTACTGCACGATGTCCAGAACTTCGTGAATCAATCCCTGAACCGTGCGCACACGTTGCACACTGGCCGCCAGCGGTATCTGCTCGGTACTCGCCTCACGCCTAAGGCTGACCAATAAGGGCAAATCCTCAAACTCATTGTGAATAGCGTTGACTACGCCGAGGTCCGGATGCGCGAGCATGGTGGCCACCACCACCGCCGCAGGACGCACCATGGTCACCAACTCCACGGCACGCCGCGCGCTGGCTGGCCCGGTCACTATTCGTACCGTTGCGCCGCCTGTCACGAGTGCCGCCGCGAGGGCGTGTGCGGCTAGGGGGATGGTCTCATCCGGTGGCGCGAAGATCAGCACAATATTGCGCATTCGGCTGGGGTGAGTGGCTGGCGGGTTTCCCGCAGCAATCTGCGCCTCGTTGTGGTCCGCAATGAAACTCCGCAGAGCCGCGAGCGCCGCGCTAGCCAGCACCATTTCCGGAACCTCACCCGGCGCACCCAGGATGGTGCGCTGCCCAATGCGATGCAGCGCCGGGCTGACCACATCCGTCCACCAGGAACCCGGATCATCCTCAGGTTCAATACGCAGCGCCGCAGCACAGGCTGCCTCGTCATACAGCAGCGCGGCGTCAATAGCGGCGGCGGTGCGTTCCGAGGCTGACGACGATGCATGGCCGTGTCCTCCCGCCGCTTGGTGTGTTGTGGTGGGCGGGTGTGTGGGCGAGCTTGACGGCGGGGTTGCGGCCTGGGCGTTGGGTGTGGCGCGCCCAGCCGGGAGGGAGGTGGTTCCGCGTGCGGGTGGCTCGGGAACTGGTTCGTCGTCGGAATAAACGGTGATAGCGCGATGCCCACCGCCTCCTTGAATAGCACGCAGATACGGGCGGCCTGATTGCACACGTGGCTGACCGGATTCATCGGGCTGACCTGCCGGGGTCACGGGATGCGTGGAGGCTGCGCTGGACGTTGCGGCGCTGGGGTCGGTGGCTGCGGACGGGGAAGACACGGCGTCCGAGTGGACCGCGGACAGGGCACTGGGGAAGGCTGGTCCGGCAATGGACGCTGCGGTGGCCAGTTCCGCAGAGTGCGTCTCGATGGCCACGCGTGCGGCATCAACCGGGGCCACTCCGTCCAAAGTGAGTTGGCGCATCACAAAGAGCCGGGCAACATCCTCAGCGTTGTAGCGGCGATGCGATCCCGCCGCACGCTCACTGGGACCGAGGCCGTACCGGCGATCCCACGTGCGCAAGGTGGCTGGCGCCACCCCCAAACGGCGCGCCACGGCTGCCACGGCAAGGGCGGGTGCTGCCGTGGTTCCGTCCTCCCCGTGAGGCGGGCGCGCTGAGTTCATGACTCGATTCTCCCGGCGCGATTCACGCCTCGCCCGCTCAGGGCAGACGCTGGCGCGGTTTACCTCATGTCCGTTTTGTCCTGATCTGTGTCATTGCAGGTCACCCGGCATGAATGAGATTTTCACGAATTTTTGAGGCATTCACTGGCCTGCGGACCACTGGTGCTGAACTGAAACGATATTGGGGGTTGAACAATCTATGACTCGCTTGGTAGAGTCGCGCTCATGACGGAAATCTCACGCCTTCCCGGACCAGTGATGGAGCTGTGGGAGTGGCAGTACCAGGGACAATGCCGAGACGCAGATGACACCTTGTTCTTCCACCCCGAAGGGGAGCGTGGATCTACCCGCAGGCGCAGGGCTGAGAGTGCCAAGGCTATTTGTCACACCTGCGATGTCATGGTGCAGTGCCGCGAGCAGTCTCTGCGTGTGCGCGAACCGTATGGCGTATGGGGCGGCCTCTCGGAGGACGAGCGTTCGGTCATCCTGATGGCTCGTGACAACGCGGTGGCGGCTCGCGCTTCCTAAAGGCGCACACTGTTCAGAGCCCGCACTGTTCAGAACCCGCACTGTTCGTATCACCCCCACCCGGTACAGTGGCACCATGCCTATTCTTGCCATTGATACCTCCGCCGCTATTGCCTGTTCTGTTGTTGACGATTCCGGCAGCCCGCTGGCCCACCGGGTGATTCCTGGGAGGCGTCAACACGCCGAACTCCTCACACCGCTCATCGCGGAACTGCTGGGCGAAGCCACCATTGGGGTGAAGGACCTGACTGCTATTGCCGTAGGCACGGGGCCCGCACCGTACACCGGACTGCGCGTGGGAATTGTGGCCGCGCGCGTCATGGGCATGGCGTTGGATATTCCCGTATGGGGCGTTCCCAGCCTGGACGCCATGGCGTATGAAGCAGTGATTCGCGGTGGCCTGACGGAGGGCAGCGAGATTCTGGTAGTGGCTGATGCTCGGCGCAAGGAAGTGTATTGGGCGCGCTACGCGGCGCTCCTCGCCGCAACCACCCGCATGGTCCCTGTGGCGCCCGGAGGGACGGTGATTCCCGGAAGGATTCCGTGCCCGCGCGTCATCGCTGGCCCTGCCGTGGGATCGGCGGCAGAGGTGGCTGCGATGCTGGATGGTGCGGCTGTGCCGGATGGTTCGGCTGTGCTGGATGGCGACGCTGTGGACGGAGGTGCGGCTGCGGACGGAGGTGCGGCTGCGGGCGATGCCGCGGCGGGGGCCGGCGACGCTGCTGCAGTAGGCGGGATCACCGTGGTGGGCGCTGGTGCTGCGTTATATGCCGACGTGTGGGGGACTCACAGCGCAAGTGATCAACCGTTTACTCCCCTCACTCCAGACCCCAGTCTCCTGGCAACGATAGCGATTCGCCGCAACGCGGGCGGAGTTGACCAACCGTCCGAGCCGCTTTATCTTCGCCGTCCGGATATTGATCCCGGAGTCGCGCGCGTGGTGCCCGCCACTGGGACGTCACAATGACGGTGCGCCCCTTGACGCTTGAGGATATGCCCCAGGTCATGGAACTGGAACGCGACCTGTTTGGAGCGGATGCGTGGAGCGAAAGGGCAATGCGGGACTACCTGGGGGCGTCGGGCTCGTATTTCGTCGTCGATGCTGTGGGCTCGGTTGATGCTGTGGGCTCGGTTGATGCTGTGGGTACGGCTCACACAGCGGGACTCGTCGATGCTGTGTGCCCGGTTGATGCTGCCTTGCCCCGCGACGATCACGCGGGGACTCCCGCCTTGGTGACGGGCTACGGAGGTATTCAATGCCTCTACAGCACGGCGGAGGTGATCACGCTCGGGGTGCGGCGCAATCAGCAGCGCAGTGGGATTGGACAATCGCTCATGAACCACCTGCTGGACCACGCGCGGGAAACCGGCGCCGACGAGGTCCTCTTGGAAGTGGCCACCACCAATCGCGCGGCGTTGACCTTGTACGAATCCCTCGGCTTCCACCGTATTGGCCTGAGGCGCGGCTACTATCAGGGGGACGGCGGGGACGCGTTCACGATGCAAAGGAGCCTGACATGACCAGCACGCGGGAGAACGTGCTCATCACCGTGGCCGAGTTGGCCGCCGAGTTAGACAACCACGGCACGGACCCGAGCGAGGGCGCGCCGTTGGTATTGGATGTGCGTTGGGAGTTGCCCTCACCCACCACGCTGGACTATCACGGCCATGCCGATTACCTCACCGGCCACATCCCGGGTGCCGTATTTGTGGACATGGACCAGGAGTTAGCGGCGCCACCCTCCGCCGCTGGAGGACGCCATCCCCTGCCAGCCACTGAGGATTTCCAGGAAGCGGCCCGGCGCTGGGGTGTGCGCCAGGACTCGAACGTGGTGGTGTATGACTCCATCGGCGGCGTGGCAGCGGCGCGCGCCTGGTGGCTGCTGAAATACATGGGCCTGGGCGCTGGGGGTTCCGGCGCTGGGGGTTCCGGCTCCGATGGTGCGGACGCCGGAGGTTCCGGCGCTGGAGGTTCCGGAACGGTGCGCATCCTCGATGGAGGACTTGACGAGTGGGAGATCAGCGGGCACCGCATTGATTCCGGAGAGGTCATTGCCGAGCCTGGGGACGTGGTGTGTGCCCCCGGGCAGATGCCCGTGCTGGATGCGGATGATGCCGCACAGTACGCCGCCGGAAACGCTTCAGGGGAATCCATTCTCTTTGATGCGCGCGGTGGTGCGCGGTATCGCGGAGACGTAGAACCGATTGATCCCGTAGCGGGGCATATTCCCGGAGCGGTGTCCGCCCCCACGGGCCACAATCTGACTCGGGACGGACTGTTCCGGTCTGACGAGGAACTGCATGCTCGGTTCGATGCCCACTACGCACTCGGCGGAAAGAAAATCGGCGTGTACTGCGGATCTGGCGTGACGGCTTCGCACCAGGTGGCGGCCCTGGCCATCATTGGACACCCCAGCGCGGTCTACACCGGTTCCTGGAGCCAGTGGTGCAACGATCCCTCCCGGCCCGTAGCCACGGGTCCAGATCCCACGCGGAGCTAAGGAGACGCCCACCTGCGTTGACGCCCACCACGCCGAGGCACCCTAGCCGGGTGGTTGAGCCAGCGCCGCCAGGCGCGGCGGTCGAAACCGCCCATCAGGGATACTTGACCTATGACATCGCCTCTGAACGATCCAAGCGCGCGGCAAGACCCCCTTATCCTCGGAATCGAGTCCACCTGTGATGAAACCGGCGTAGCGCTGGTGCGCGGGAACACCCTCCTGGCGGACGTCACCGCAAGTTCCATGGACGAGTACGCGCGGTACGGGGGCATCATTCCGGAGATCGCCTCGCGGGCGCATCTGGAGTCCCTGGTCCCCACCATTCAGGCAGCACTGACCGAAGCCAAGGTGACCCTATCTGACGTAGACGGGATTGCCGTGGCCTCAGGGCCAGGCTTGGTGGGTTCCCTCACCATGGGGGTCACGGCCGCCAAGTCCCTGGCCCTCGCACTCGGCAACCCGCTCTGGGGCGTGAATCACGTCATTGGGCATGCGTGCGTTGACCAATTGGTCCACGGGCCCTTTCCGGAGAAGGTCATGGCGCTGGTGGTGTCCGGAGGTCATTCGTCGCTCTTGCTGATCCGAGACATTGCCACGGATGTGGAAGAACTGGGGCAAACGCTCGACGATGCTGCGGGCGAGGCCTTTGACAAGGTAGGAAGGCTCCTCGGTCTGCCGTATCCCGGCGGACCGCACGTGGACGCATTAGCCCGGCAGGGCAATCCGCACGCCATTCGGTTCCCGAGGGGCCTAACGGCGCCCAAGTACAAGGACACGCACGCCTATGACTTCTCCTTCAGCGGACTGAAAACCGCTGTGGCCCGCTACGTGGAGGCAGAGACGGATGCTGGCCGCGCACTCAACGTGCCGGACATTGCCGCTTCCTTTGCCGAGGCCGTGGTGGACGTACTGACCGCAAAAACGCTGGCCGCCTGTCAGCGCCACGGCGTGGACACGCTGGTGATCGGCGGCGGATTCTCAGCCAACTCGCAACTGCGCCAGATGGCAGCAGAGCGTGGCGCTGCCGCTGGCATCACCGTGCGGATCCCGCCCATTCGCTACTGCACGGACAACGGCGCCATGATTGCGGCGTTGGGTTCCGCGGTAGCGCGAGCAGGGGTCAGCCCCTCAGCGCTCACTATCGGCGTAGATTCGTCGATGCCTTTGGACGTCATCACGGTGTGATTGCGGCGTGAATCAGGCACCCACCGGGAGCGGCTTGTCCGCGCGCATTTCCTTGCGCAGGTGGACCACCACAGCCTCCATGGCGGCGTAATCGCTTTCACCGGCGGCACGCGCCTGGTTGTACACGTCACGCTGACGCTGGTAACTGGCGCCTACCTCAAGGATGTCCAGCACGGAGGCCAGTTCTTCCGCACAGTCCAGACGCTCCGCCGTGGGCATGAGCACACTCACCAAGTGCCGGATCGCATCCCGCACGGGGCCCCTCTTGCCGGCGGAATCCAAGATAATCTTGGCGTCCAACCCGTAGCGCGAGGCGCACCACTTGTTCTCGGAGATGAACCACGTTTGCATGCTGGGCAGCGTCTCGCCACGGTCCATCATGCCGGACAGGTAATCCACCAAGCACTGGATGAGCGCGGTGATGGCCGCGAGTTCAGCCAGGTTGGTCAGGCCATCGCACACGCGAATCTCAATGGTTCCAAAGTGGGGCGAAGGGCGGATGTCCCAGCGGAGATCCTTGAATCGCTCAATGACACCGGTGTTCACCATGTCATCCACGTACTGCTCCAACTCGGACCATTCTTCAAACTGGTACGGGAGCCCTGCGGTGGGCAACTGTTGGAAGAGTTGAGCGCGGTTGGAGGCAAAACCGGTGTCCTTGCCATCAAAGAACGGCGAGGACGCTGACAGCGCCTGCAAGTGCGGCAGGTACGTCAGCAGAGCACGCACCAGCGGAAGCACCTTGTCCCGGGAGTCCACCCCCACGTGAACGTGAACACCAAAGATCAACAGCTGGCGTCCCCAAATCTGAGCGCGCTCCATCACCGTTTCATAGCGCGGACCTTGGGTGATTTTCTGGCGCTGCCACGCGGCAAACGGGTGCGTCCCCGCACACATCAGGTCAGCACGCATGGGGTCCGTCACCACGCGCACCTCTTGGGCGGCGGAGCGGAGGTCCGTCATGGCATCGCGCACTGTGGTCTCCACATCGGACACGAGTTCCACGGTGTTCTGCATGAGTTCCGGGTGGATGTGCGGGTGCGGCTCGCCATCCTTGGCCAAGGCATCAAAAACGCTCGGCGCGGTTTGACGCATGTCCCCGTTGTCCACGTCCACCAGGGCAAGTTCCCACTCCACGCCAATCGTCGAGCGAGGGGATTGAGCAAATTCCAAAGTCATGGGTTAATCATGGTGCGCTGGCGCGGAATGATTGAAACCGATGCGCCGGGCCGAGTGCCATTTCGGCGCGTTTTGATAGGTGGATCTTTCGGTGCGCCGAGGGTGGTCACGCTGTTCGTCGTCGAAGGGCTCTGTGGTGATTTCCCTGCTGCGATTCTGCTGCTGGATTCTCCTACGGTGTATCTCCTTCGACGATTCTCACAGCGGTTCCACGATGACCATGGACTGCTTCCCGGCCACCCGCGTGAGCACCACGGTGGCCTCAGCGTTGCCCTGGAGTGCCAACTGTTTCCGCAGATTTTCCGGGGTGACGGCGGTGCCGCGTTTCTTGATGGTCACGCGCCCCACGTGGCGTTCCCGCAGGTAGGAGCGCAGGCGCTTGACGGCAAAGGGCATGACGTCCAGAACGCGGTATCCGGTGGCGATGGGCGGGTTGGTGAGTGTGGGCAGGGTAGTTGAGGTGATGTACGCGATGGTGGGATCGATGAGGTGGCCGCCGAGTTCACGCGCGGCGGTAGTGACAAGGCCAGCCCTGATGACCGCTCCGTCGGGCTCCCAGAGGTACTGGCCCACGGGACCTGTGGGGGCCCGGCCGCCCGCAGCATCTCCGTTGGGGGAATCTGTAGGCGCTGCCTCATCCTCCGGCGCTGCCCGTAGCTCCCGAGCCACCGTTCCGTTCTCCCCCGTTGTCACCACCAAGACACATCGGCCAGGACCGTGTTGAGCCAAAGATCCAAACCACAGTCCGGCCTCCACCACGTCCCCGTTGACAGACACCCACTGCACTTCGGCGTCCTGGGGAAGGCCGTCATGCGGGATGCCGGGGCCCACCTTGATCCCCAGGTTGGGAACCCGGTTGCGCAGATTCCACACGGCATCCAGCGCCGGTTCATAGTGAGCCGGGTCCATAATCCTGCGCGCGCGTGCTACGCTGGAGGTGATGCGGCGTGCGGGATCAGCGAAAATGCCATCCACGCCGAGCGCACCAAAGTCACAGGTCAGACCGTCCTGCTGGACCACCGTGGCACTCGGAAAGTGCCGGAGATTCCACCGTGCTAGTTCGGCGGTCACGGGATCAATCTCATGGGCTGTCACGGTGAGTCCCACCCCGGCCAACGCCAAGGAATCAGCGCCAATGCCGCAGGTGAGATCAGCAACGTGCTGGCACCCGGCAGCAAGGAAACGCCGGGCATGGAGCGCGGCCACCAATAACCGCGTGGCTTGTTCAAGGCCGTCCTGGGTGAACAGCATGCCCTCGGCAAAGTCTCCAAACTTAGCCTGCGCGCGGGCTCGTAAGCGGGACTGGGTCATCATGGCGGCAGCGGTGGCGGCGGGGATCCCCGCTTTGCGAAGTTCCTCCCCCTGGGCCATGGCGAGGTGGGGATCATACGGAGGCAGGGCAGCCAGGATCTCCCAGATGTCTGGCTCCTGCAGTGCCTTCACGGTTGGAATATCCACCCGGACATCCAACCACACGGCACCTGACCTGCCCGCAACACCCAACACATTTGGCACTCATACTTGCAGAGTGCTAACGGTTTGTTTAGAGTACCGGGAGCGCACGCGCGTTTCCGGCACCGCGACGACGGAATCCGCACCGCGCCGTACGTATTATCCCCGGATTCACGAAGGAGGAACCGCAGTGTCGGTCCCCATCAAGCCGCTCGAGGACAGGATTGTGATTCAGGTCATCGAGGCCGAGACGCAGACCGCTTCGGGTCTTTTCATTCCGGACACTGCCAAGGAAAAGCCCCAGGAGGGCAAGGTCCTGGCAGTGGGTGACGGTCGCTTTGACGATAACGGAAAGCGTATTCCGCTGGACGTCAAGGTGGGCGACACGGTCATCTACAGCAAGTACGGCGGCACCGAGGTCAAGTACGCCGGTGAGGAATACATCATCCTCTCCGCGCGTGACATCCTCGCCACCGTGGTTGCCTAGCAGACCCCACCAACGTTTCACCCCCATCACCCACCGGTGGTGGGGGTTTTTCGTCGCCCGTCAATCTGTGCGAAGCAGCAGAATCTCGCAGCACCGTGACACACTAGACGCATGAGCACACCGCTACCTCTGAACCCCCTCGGCGCCACTGGACTCAAGGTCACCTCCGTGACTCTCGGCGGCGGTCCACTCGGTTCCATGCCGGAACTCTTCGGCACGGTCACGGCAGAATCTGATGCCATAGACCTGGTGGGAACGGCGATTGACGCCGGCATTCTGACCATTGACACCGCCAATGCCTACAGCGGTGGTGAGTCCGAGCGACGCATCGGGAAGGCGCTGAAAGCCTACGGAACACTTCCCCAGGACTTCCTGCTCATCACCAAAACGGACCCTGATGGGAGTGACTACTCGGGCGAGCGTATCCGCCGGTCACTCGGCGAATCCATGGACCGACTCGGCATGGACTACCTCCCGGTGGTGCACCTCCATGATCCCGAGTTCCATGACTTTGACTATCTCACCCAGCCCGGCGGCGCTGTGGATGCCCTGGTGAAGGCACGCGACGAAGGAATCGTCGGGCATATAGGGCTAGCCGGAGGAGATACACGCGTGACCTCGCGATATTGGGACCTGGGGGTGTTTGACGTGCTATTAGTGCATAACCGCTGGACGTTGGCGGATAGGTCAGCGGGCGCGTTGCTGGAGCGCGCCGAGGCGGATGGGGCTGGCCTCATCAACGCTGCCGTGCTGGGTGGCGGCGCCTTGACGGACCCCGCGCGCGTGGCGGGCAAATACGGATACGGGCCCGCTTCTGCGGAGACACTAGCGGCCATCGAGGAGATGCGGGGTGTGTGCCGGAAGTACGGGACGGACTTGGCCACGGCGGCAACGCGGTTCTCTACGCGGCAGGCGCGCATTGCCACTACCGTGATGGGATTGTCCAAAGCGTCGCGCGTGTCGGGGACGGTGGCGGCGGCTACGGCAGACCTGCCGGAAGAGTTGTGGGCTGAACTGGAGGCGTTGTTGCCCGCGCCGCAGAACTGGCTGGATGCTCAGTGAGGGACGGTGGGTGATGGTGTGCGAGAGAGCGTGGATGAGGGGCTGACCGTGGAACGTTCTGACGCGCAACAGCGCATCCTGATCCTTGCTGGCCGGGGCCGGTTTGATGACCCGTGGCATGACACGCCTGCCACCTCGTATCGGGTGGCCTCGATTCTCGGTGGCCTTGACGGGGTGACCGTGGACGTACGGTCTGCAGCCCCGGATGTGCTTGACGCCGTGGAGCAGGCGGATTTGCTGGTCCTGAACTTCTCCCGGCCACGGCCAGGATTCGTTGAGGCGGGGCTTGACGGCGAGGGTGGGGCCGGTGGCGCGAGTTGGGCCGAGGAGGTCATTGCGGGAATCGCCTCCTGGGCCCGGCGCGGCGGTTCCATACTCGCGTTGCATCAAACGATTCTTGCCGCTGAGTGTTATCCAGAACTGGCAAACGTGCTGGGGGGTCATTGGGTTGAGGGAACCTCCGGCCACCCACCCATTGGGGCCATGACGTGTGAGTTGGATCCAGGGCATCCGGTTGCGGCGGGGCTCAGCACCGTGACCGCCTTCGACGAACGCTATTGCCACCTGTCAACATCGTCGAACATTGACCCTGTGGGGTACGTGATGGATGACGAGGGGAACCGCTTCTCGGCGGTGTGGACTATGGCGGCTCATGGCGGACGAACTGTGGTCAGCACCCTCGGCCACGGTCCCGAAAGTTATGACAGCCCAAGCCACCAAGCGTTAATCCGGAATGCTGCTCGGTGGCTGCTCGCGTGACAGGCACCATAGGGTAGACGGGATGGGATAACGTGTGGCATACTAAACGTATGCCGACTACGACGATCAAGGTACCTACCGCATTACGAGATCGGATCACCGCTGGTGCCCGAGAGCGAGACCTTCCGGTGTGGCGATACCTAGAGTCCGTCCTCGAGGCCGAGGGGAAGCGCCAGATGGTTGCTCAGCTTACCGATGCGATGCGCAGGAATCCACCGGGTGGGGAGTATTGGGATGAGTTTGCCGCATTGGATGCCATAGGTGGTGGGCTGGACCATGGGTGAGGTAACACTGCAGCCTGGAACGGTATTCTGGGCTGCGCCCGATCCAACGGTTGGAGTGGAACAGGCGGGTAGGCGCCCGTTTATTGTTGTTGCCTCGTCGGCGTACCTTGCCACAGTCACGCATTTAGTCCTGGCTGTTCCCGTGACCACGGTGGACCGAGCCTGGCCCAATCATGTGGAACTCCATGGCAACACAGCGCTCGGCGAGAAGTGCTTCGCCATGACTGAACAAATTCGTGCGATTTCCCGGAAGCGGATAACGAAATTTGCAGGTGAGGTGGATTCATCAACCCTGAAAAACATCGTTGAATGGATAGACCTGTTCCTCGTCTCCACCCCAAACGAGTGATGGCGGCCAGGCACATAGTCGCCAAGCCATCCGAGAATCACCCTGAGTGCAGTGTCAATCGCGGTTCCGGCATATCGCCCAGAACCGCTGAGCCGCCAGGGCTCTAGGCGGTGAGGCGCTTGAGGTAAAAGTGCTCGGCAAAGCCGTTGGCTTGGTAGCAACCCACCTGCTCGTAACCGCACGTTTCGTAGAATCCAACGCCTTGCCAATCAAAAGTGTCCAGGCGAATCAACGTAGCTCCTAGGGCGATGGCGCGGCGCTCCACCTCCTCCATCAGACGCGTCCCGATGCCCTGGCCTCGCGTCTCACTATCAACGAACACCGTTGATACGTACACGATGGTGAACGCCGTAACGCAGGCCACTGCCCCAGCCACGAGGCGGCCATCCATCTCAATCCCCACGTGGATATCGCCCTCGCGTTCCTCACCCAGGAACTCCGCGTCAAAGGCTTCCAGGCGCTCATCGATCTCAGCCGCTTGCTCGTTTGTCAGGTCCACAATCTCGTACGTCATCCGCCCAATACTACAGCGTGAACAAAGCGGCAAATTCTGGCCCTCACCTATCCGTTGTCTCACATTGTGAGACGCACTGAAGAGGTATTGCCCACATTCAGTACCGTGTGACCATGCCTCCTTTCCTGCATACCCCACGGGCGCCACTTGCTGACACACATTCGATGCATTACACTTACGTCATACGTATTACGGTTGTCCGTCCATGAACATCGTCGTCCATCCTCGCGTATTTACAAAGCGACCTGAGATTACCCAGATAGACGTGGAATGTGCCATTCTGCGGGCACTGCGCTCGCAGGATCGACCCGGAACCGATCCGTTGGAATACATCAGGGTGGGCCCAGATACGTCAGGAAGACTGCTTCAATGGGTGGCAATCCGACAGAAAGGAGTGGACTCGTGGTTCGTATTTCACGCAATGAGAGTGACCCACGCCATGCTCAAGGAACTGGGGATGACACGATGACTTCAGGGATTACCACAGAAAATGGCACGTACCTGACCGCAGCCCAACTTGACGCTCTCTTTGAAAGGGCCGAGAACGGCGAGTTCCTTGCAGGCCAGCGAGGAACCACGCGCATGGGACGCCCCCTGGCCGTGGGTACCGACACCGCCAAACCCTTTACCTTTCGGCTAGATTCTGCACGACGAATGAAACTCAATCGCCTCGCACAAAGGCAGAACACCAGCACCGCAGCCGTCCTCCGGGCATTCATCGACGCTGCTTAACACCTGGTGCTGCCTATTTTCCACTGTGTGGGGCACCTGAGCCGTGAGGCACTACTGGCTGGTGATGTGGCCTGAATCGGTGAACCTACAGCAGGTTCTTGCGCATGTAGATGTGTTCGTTGAACCCGACGAGTCTTGGGACGGCTGCCTTCTTGCGGGAGGTCTCGCGGTAGCCGAGTTTGGCGTAGAGGCTCCGCGCCGGGTTCACGTCAGTAACATCGAGAGTCATCACGGTTGGGCCGAGTGTCTCAAGGTGGGTAAGCAGGGCCGACGCGATGCCCTGGCCGCGATGGCTGGACAACGTGGCGACGCTCTCAACGTAGCCTGCCCCTGTTGGCAGCGGCAGGCGTTCTACAAACAACGGTCTCATCACTGCCCAGAGCATCGCTGCCCGGCCCAGTCCCAGGTGGGCGCGAAGGTCCGCAAACACCGGATACATTGCACGGCTGGTGGCATCAGAGAGTGCGGCAATACCAACCACCTCATTGTTGATGACTGCACACCACATCAACTCAGGGACGAATGATGACGCCAATGCCTGCTCCCAGGCATCATCGTCGGCTCGCATGGCGGCGAGATCCTTGCGATATCCGTCCACGAACACACGCGCAACGGCCGCCGGGCCGGCTGCGCCGAGGGCAGTCATCGGGACGATCTTCATGGCATCCATCGGGCAATTGTCGCAGGTTTCCGAGCCTTGGACGTCAGCCGAGCCGGTAGTGACCGTGATGTCACCTGTCCTGGCCCGGTGCTCAAAGATTTGCCGAGCAGTAAGCCGCGAGCGCCTCGTTGGCCGACTGGAGTTCGCGCGCTTGTGAGGTAGGCCAGCCGCGTGGTCAAACCTGGCACAGTGGTGATGCGGCACTCGGCTAGGAGGTTGGGTGACTGACATAGCGACACTGTGAGGCACGTCACTGCAATCCGGCATCCCCGTTGGGCCACCATCGAGGCGGCGTCTTGTGGTACCGTCTCGCAGATCATGGAAACCCTCCGCGATCCCGAGCCGCGCAATCGTATTGCTTCGTCGGTGGGAGGCCTCAAGAGTACTTTCGCCTCTATGCACAGCAGAAACAGATCAAAGCAATCGCAACACTAGAACCGGAGGAAGCACTGATGCTTGCTGAAGAAATCCTGTCAGAACTCAACAAATCCATCGCGCCTGGGAAGCGCAACAACACGCTGTTCGCCATTGGCTCTCAGCTGAAGGAAGCAGAACTGGAGAACTGGGATGAGGTCCTGTACAACAGGGCGATCCAAGTAGGGCTTGATTCTACGGAAGCCAGCAAGATCATCGAGAACATCAACCGCTATGCGTAAACGTCCGACTGATCCCGAGGAGCTCCGTCAATGGCAGATAGAGCGAATAGAAGATCTTATTCGTGAGCAAAGAGGGAGAGATCGCTTCCTTCAGGCGTGCACAATCTTTTCGTGCCTGCTGGCGGGAGTGGTCATTCTCGGCGCGATAATCGCCTGGATAGCGCAGCATCTCTGACACATTGTGCCAGGTGAAGCAGGGTTTAGCCATTGTGGCTAGACCCTGTTTCTTTTTTTCGAGATTCTATGGGTATGACGAAAACAACTTCTTCTTTTATTGCCGAGGAAACACAGACTACTGCTATTTCTCAGACCGAAGAGACCTTGAAAAAGAAGTTCTCGTCGAGCGATACCGGCAAGCGTCGTGTGCCTTCGACAGCTCGACCAGCAACAACTTCGGATCGAGTGAATCAACTGACGCTACCTGAGAACGAGCGGCCCAAGATGCCGTTCACGAAAGACAAGTTCCTCGTGAGAGAGAACCCCCACTTGAGTGGCAACTGCGCCGATAATGCCTGTTATGTCATCCTAACGACCACTGAGCGCCGTCCTTCGGGGTGGCGCTTTCGTATTCCACCATCTGGAACAGACATCAGGGTCGGTCACGGTGCTGCGCAGTTACTCGACTGTGTATCCGCTGTCGTATTCTCCTGTAGGCGGTGGTGCGCTGCGAGTGAGGTTGGTTATTGGCTGCGGGAGGCTAGGACGCGAAATCAGTAATCGCGCATCATGCCCCACTCGGATACCGTCAGCGTTGGCATTCTCATCACGGAGATAGTACGTTTCGAGCCACTCGAAGCCGTATGCATCACCGAAGCCGTCCAAAATTGCTGCCTCGTCAGGATAGAAGCCGTAACTCTCGAGAGCACCGATAAGGTCGGGTGGTTCTCTCAAGTCAAGGTAGCGGATGATAGTGGCGATATCTTCCTGATCTTGATCACGACCTGCCACTTCTTTCATGCCAATGACGTAAACAAGATCCGGGACACTGATGGTGATATTTGATAGCGTGAACACCGGCGAGCAATACTCATCGGGTGGCTGGTCGTTCATGGCGGCGATCGATGTGTTGAGCCAATCCTCACCGTCATCGTTGATTGTTAACTGCTCACCAATATCGTGGACAAGTTCACGAAGGTCAGCAGTGTCCTCAAAGAATCCGTCAATGTCATTCGTGGCTCGTAAACCGTGAACAAGCAGTGCGAAACCGCCGCCGGCGACAATCTTGAGATGACGATCCCGCTCGCGCAGCGCTTCGTTGAGACGTTCAAGCGCTTCCTGCAATTGACTTGGCTGGACATGCCTATCGCGGCCCATAAAGTTCCTGCAATCGGGAGATGTGCTTGAGTGTACGCGGCCCATTTCTCCGCGCAACCGCTAAGCGTGTAGGCGTGCCGTCGATGAGTGCACGTTCGAGTGTGACCAGCTGATACGGCGAGATATCGGAACACCCCCGCAAATAAACTCGCACTTCATCGTCAAGGCGAATGTTCGAAGCCACTAATTTCCGTAGGTACCGAAACCAGTGG
Organism: Cellulomonadaceae bacterium; assembly: GCA_031256435.1. Lineage (GTDB taxonomy): Bacteria > Actinomycetota > Actinomycetes > Actinomycetales > Cellulomonadaceae > Xylanimonas. The sequence continues at coordinate 3,682 of JAIRQO010000006.1, read as the reverse complement.
TTCTTGTTACCTCGCGAATGCAGCGCCGCATTACGGATATATCCGATGTTTGCTGGCGTCGCGACATGAGCCGGGACGACCATATCATCAGCGGTCGGGTTAATGGGTCGGCGAGTCGATCCTGCCTCCAACGTCATGATGTCAAGTGTAGTCCACCTGTCAAGCCGATCGAGGTCCCTCAGATTCCTGCCCCGTAGCCAGCCCCTGCCACACCATCTACGTCTGTCAGCCACCATCGAAAAGCGTTCCAAAAGCCGTTCCAAAAGCCGTTCCGCACATCTCACGGTCGCTGGAAGTGAACCGCACGCGCCACTCACCCAGCGACCGCCGGGTGACGCCGCCAGGAGCGTCGTCACCCTCTACCAAGGTGGCAACTGCGCCGATAATGCCTGTTATGTCATCCCAGTTTGAACTATTTGGCACCCATCACGGTGTCTACGGGAAAATTGTCATCAAGCGTGTCGTTGGGACAACGCGATCTTGGATGATTACAACCGGGCACCCAGTTAATCGAAATTGGGTGTAAAATGACGGGATGCGAACGGAGTTTTCCGAGTGGCTTTCATCCATGGTACAGAGCCGGATTGATGTTTTCCCTGAGCCAGAATTATCCAGGATCCGTGCAAGCCTAGATCAAGGCGAGCCTCGCTTAGCGGCACATCAACTTCTTTGGTGGATGTTTGAAGATGAGAGTGTTCCTGCAATGACCAAATCCGAAGCCAAGATGGCATTAATCTACAACGAACGCGGCTGGTTCGGCACCGGCGTTCGTAAGCATATCGCCAGCGTAATTTCACCATTGGTTGCGTAGTCGACTCCATGTGACAGGCCCCACGGTGTTGGGGCCTTTTCTGTGCCCGGATTCGGGCATCCATCAGTTTCCTCCGTGTTGGAGGTGCGCCGCCGCCGGGCGTTCACGGGCGATGAGAAACCAGAAAGGACCCAGGTTCATGCCTGAAGCGTTGAAGCCAACCGATCCTCCTCCCGTGGAGTTCACGCCCATCACCACCCAGGAGGCCTTCGACAAGGCCCTGGGTTCTCGATTGGCGCACGAGCGAGCGAAGTTTGGGGACTATGACGAACTCAAAGCCAAAGCCGCCCAGTTTGACCAAGCGGAGGAGGCGAGCAAGTCCGAGGCTCAAAAGGCAGCGGACAAGATCAGCAAACTCCAACAGGCGCTCGCGGCTGAGAAACACTCGGGGATGCGCGCTCGTATTCAGGCCAAGCACAGTATTTCTGATGAGGACGCAGCGTTGTTCCTCACTGGTACTGATGAGGCTACCGTGACCGCGCAAGCCGAGCGCCTCGCTGCCACTGTGACGGCATCGCCGCAGCAACCCGCTGGACCTACGGGCCCGGTGATTCCAGGAGTCTCCAAGACTCCTGAGCCTCCCGTTCCTGACGAAGCAACCGCCGCTGCCCGGGCCCTGTTCGGCACCAGCGACGCCACCACCTAACACGTTCGATTCCCAGAAAGGGGAACACCATCATGGCCGCAACATTTACTAGCGCCGATTCCCAAGTCCTCATGCCTCGCACCATCGCCGATGGCATGGTCAAGGATGCGCGTACCCTGTCCACCGCCGCACGCCTCTCGCCAGCCGAGCCGCAGAAGTTCGGCAACGTGGACATCATCACGTTTGCCAACTTCCCCAAGGCCGAGTTTGTAGGCGAGGGTGACAACATGGCCTCCACCGGTGGTGGCTTCGGCTTTGTGACCGCCAAGCCGCACAAGGCTCACGTCACCATGCGCTTCAGCAAGGAGGTCATGTGGGCCGATGAAGACCACCAACTCCAGGTTCTCAAGGAACTTGGAGACGCAGGCTCCATTGCCCTGTCCCGTGGCCTGGACCTCGGCCTGTTCCACCGGATCAACCCGCTGTCCGGAACGGAAATCACCTCCTGGGACAACTACGTGGGCGCCAGCACCAAGCGCGTGGAGTATGACGGCTCCGTGGACGCTGACACGGTGTTCCGTGAGGCGGTAGGGCTCCTGGTGAATGGGCAACCCACCGTGCAGGTCAACGGTGCAGCGTTCGATCCTCGGTTCTCTTGGGCTCTGTCCGAACTGCAAACCCTGTCTGGCGGCGTGGAAACCGGGATGCAACGGTACCCGTCGCTCGGGTTCGCCACCGATGTCAGGTGGCAACTGCGCCGATAATGCCTGTAAGGCTTCTCCAGTTAGGAGCCGACATTGAGTCATCCAGACCCGGAGGCGGGCAGGCATTACCCGTTCCGACTGGAAGGGTTCCGGCATTGGTTTGCGACCGATTCGGCTTGTCTCGATTATCTCGATTGGCTCCGTTGGGGTGAGGGGTTCCGGTGTCCCCACTGTTTCGGGACGCGGTTTCGTCGAGGGTCTGACGGGGTGCGCAGGTGTCTCGATTGTTTCGCTCGGTGCAGTGTGACAGCTGGAACGATCTTCGACAAAACGCGCACTCCGCTCACGGTGTGGTTCGAGGCGGCGTGGTTGATGACCGCAGCGAAGCCAGGGATCAGCGCGCTCACTCTGTCACGATTGTTGCCGGTGGCTTCGTACCAGACAACGTGGACGATGTTGCACAAGTACCGGCACGCAATGGGCGCAGGGGAAAAGACTCTATTATCTGGAGACGTTGAAGTTGATGAATGGATGTATGGAGGAGTGCGTCATAATGTCGCGGGGCGCGGGAGTAAAAAGCAATTAGTTCTCGGCGCGGTCGAACAATTAGAAAAAGGTCTCGGTCGGGTACGATTCGGATTAGTCGATAATGCGTCGGGAAAAGCGATACAGACTTTTCTCACCGCTACTATTGCTCCAGGCTCAACAATCCTCACCGACGGGTGGCAGTCCTACCGGAAAGCGACAGGAGGAAACTATGGACACGTTGCTACAGTTGAACGAACGTCCGACGATCCAGCCCATGTTCTGCTGCCCGGAGTGCATCGCGTGTTCTCTCTCGCAGACCGTTGGATACTGGGCACACACCAGGGTGCCGTCCGCCGCGAACATCTCCAGTCGTACCTGGACGAGTTCGCCTTCCGGTTCAACCGTCGCAAAGCGAAGCATCGTGGCCTGCTGTTCATGCGACTCCTGGAGCACGCAGTGAACACACCACCCAAAACTTACAGAGATCTTGTAATGACTGAAACACCGGGATCAGGTGTCTCACTCGGGCCCGGAGGAACCACTGTTCCAGGCACCTTAGAAGGCTCCAAACGAGCGAAACCGTGGAGAAAATAGTTTCCGCTGGTCAGACTGTATTTCCGGGAACAACCTGGAGAAGCCTTATGCCTGTTATGTCATCTGTGATCTTGATCTTTCATAATGGTGATGCGGTACGGATCACGGATATGCGGTAGCATCTCCGTGGGGGGTTCCCGGAAGGCCGGCAGTCCTGTGTCGGTCCATGATGGACCTAGGCAGGCAACCTCCCACCATCAATTACCGGGCTCTCTCGCCATCGTGGACGCCGGCGAATTCGAGCTTCGGGCACTTCCACATCCGGTTCTCGCGCGCGCTGTACAGCAGGAAATTGAAGGGCTCGGTGAATGTCGCGGTGCAGTACCGGTCAAACAGGCGCGGCGGGATCCCGCACGTGTTCGCGATCCTGTCCCGGTCCGCTGGGTTCGGAAGATCAGGTGGCAACTGCGCCGATAATGCCTGTTATGTCATCCGTGATTGACCTGCGAGAACGTTTGT
>JAIRQO010000065.1 GCA_031256435.1 Cellulomonadaceae bacterium | reverse complement strand
CGTTCATCCTGGCCGGTGCCGCGATCCTCACGCGCTTCACTTGGGTGTTCTACATCTTTGGGGCGTTCCTGGTCTACACCGCCGTGAAAACGGTCCGCGGCGAGGATGACGATGAGGAGTACAAGGAAAACGTGCTCATCCGTGCCGTGCGGCGGGTGGTTCCCATGTCCACCGAGTTCGACGAAGGACATCTGCGCACCACGCAACCGGGACTCCACGGCAAACGCTTGTGGACGCCAATGATCATTGTGTTCCTGGCTATCGGCACCACGGACGTGCTTTTCGCCCTGGATTCTATTCCCGCCATTTTTGGATTGACGCGGGATCCCTTTATTGTCTTTACCACGAATTTGTTTGCCCTCATGGGGCTGCGGCAGTTGTATTTCTTGCTGGGCGGACTGTTGGAACGCTTGGTGTATTTGCCGTATGCGCTGGCCGTGATTCTGGGCTTTATTGGCATCAAACTCATCCTGGAAGCCTTGGCGGAAAATACCTTGCCCTTCATCAACCATGGCCACCACATTGAAGCCATCCCCGTCATCCCGTTGTGGCTCTCCCTGGTGGTGATCCTGGGGTCCCTGGCCATCGCCGCCGCCGCAAGCCTCTGGCGCACCCGCGTCCTCGACCGCAAAGCGGCGTAAGGGTCTGAATGAGAGGATTTGGAGAATAATATGCTTAGAAAGGACTACATTAGAGACTACTTGTCAGTTAGTGCGAATCTGGACAACGCGATTCCTCACCCCGTGTTTGAACTGAATGGATACCAGGTAATCGATATTACGGTAGCATCACACGATATTTCCACCTCACGAGTTGAGACGAACGGGATCACGCTCGCGATACTTACTGTCGATTCCAGGTTCCAGATTGCAAAGTTTCTTGAAGGGCTGACGGACAGTGAGATTGTTGATGAAGTTACCGAACTATTCGAGATTCTGAAACAGATTATCGCCGGCAAGTTTGTTTATGTTCACTCATTTATTCCATGCTTACAAGTGGAAATGACGAACGGCGAAACGATTGAGATCGAAGAGAAGATTACCCCGAAGTTATTAATTCAAGCATTGGGAAATAAAGTCCGCAATGCACTTAGAATGCACTAAGATGAAATTCCACCCACCGGTAGTCGGATTCCAAGGGGACGCGAAGTACGCAGGAAGTAAGTCTGGAGCAGGTAAGGCCGGTGACGTGGTGTCGAAGACCGTCCGCCACTAAACTGACACATCCGACAACCCCGGATGGACCACCACCACAGACACCACTGGTAGTGATGGTGATGGGGATTCCACCACCTGGTACGGGTCCAGCATTGGTGGGGACCTTGGCATCATTACCATCAGCACCAGCGACACCACCAGTGCGGTCATTGCGCTCGTCGATACCCTCGGCGCTGTAGCCACTACCTTCACCATCCCGAACACCAACCCCATCCAGATTACGTCCATTGGTGAATACGACGAATACGGCAACACCCTCAAACAAGGCCCCAACACCGGACCCCTGAACTACGGCTGGCAAGGCATCAAAGAACGCGCCACCAACACCCTCACCGGCCTGATCTACATGGGAGCCCGCCTCTACAACCCCACCACCGGCCTCTTCACCAGCCCAGACCCCATCACCGGAGGCAACACCACCCCCTACACCTACCCCCAAAACCCCATCAACTCAAACGACCTCGACGGACTCATAGCCTGGGCGAAGATTGGAAAAGGCATCCAGAAAGGAGCAAAGTGGCTCACTGATAGTAAGGCAGGGAAAGCGATTAACATCGCATGTGGGTTTACCTTCGGTGTCGTCTCGGCGGCATGCACTGGCGTCTATGCTACTGCGTACCTAGTTCAGGGTCGATTCGGGGAGGCCGCAAATGAGGCGGTATGGGGTGCCGTTGGCGGTGGCGTTAAAGCTATTGTGAAGTCCAGGACAATTGCAAAACAAGCAAAAGCTATTAAGCGAACTGCAAAGAGTAATCCGCCAAGGAGATCCAATTTGAGAAAGCAAGTAAAGCGGAATCAACGTATTGCAACCGTGACTGTAAAGCAGATAAAGGCTGTCGGAACACCGCAATATGACCGTCGTATAAAGAAGTGATGTTCAATGGATAAATCACGGGGAGTGCGCGTTCGAGGCGTGTCCAGAGACGGACGCATTCTTGTGAGTTGCTATTTCGGATTCTGGATTGTCTTTGATGCCATCCGAAGATCCTCTGGCATCGCGATCGACTCACTTCCCGCGTATGTGTTCTTGATGGTTCTTGCGGCAGGTGCCTGCATTTGGTCGTATTTCCCAGGAATCTTGATAACTTCTTCCGAGGTAATTATTCGTAGGTATGTAGGAACAATTCGACACGAGAAGTCTGAGGTCTGGTTTTATGTTTCTGCATACCAGTCCGTGCTGACAGGGTGGCTATCTGGTGACTTCCCCTCGATGCTCAACGTTCGGATCGCTGGGAAAGAGTATCCACTCCCGTTTACCCTCACTCTGAGCAGGAAGACCGCTCGCAAGCGCGCACAGTCTCTCAACTTGCTCTGTTCAGGGCAAACGTCAAGGTTGCCAGAACATCACCAATCCACTGTTCAAGAAGCCGTCCTGCCAAAGAGTGAGCGCTAGGCCAATGACAAGGTTGGTGCCACCAGGCATCCCGATCAGGGGTTTGTCGAGGCTCACTAGAATCCTCTCGCTTGTTGCCTGGCTTCCGTTAACCCACGGCCTGTCTCGACTATCCCGATTGGCTCCGTTGGGGAGACAGGTTCCGGTGTCCCCACTGTTTCAGGACGGGGCTCGTCAAGTTTTCTGAGTATGGGGGTCCGATGTCCCTGGCCATCACCGCCGCCGCAAGCCTCTGGCGCACCCGCGTCCTCGACCGCAAAGCGGCCTAAGCCACCCCCGCGCTAGCACTCACGTAACGACGTGACGCTGGGATTGGCGATTACGATCGCCAATTGTGCCCAATCGGCTTGTTGTGGCGATTGTAATCGCCACTCTTCCACGCAGGTGCTCCCGTGGCGATTATGATCGCCACCTACACGGGGCCAGGTCCCACCTGGGTAGTGCCTGGACGATCGTTGTGTGGAACACGCTACCGGCTGCGCATGGGGGTGACGGTGAGGGTGGGCATGACACGCTTTATGAAAGAGTCAAACTGGGGGACGGTGAATTGCGCGAGGCCGTGATCGGCTGTGGAATACAGCAGTCCCTTCTTGATCAGCCCTGCTCTCAGTGGGCCTGCCTGCTGGACGGTGCGGCCTAGCAAGCCCGCAACTTCGCCGGCTCCGTGTGGAGTTGGTCCAAGTTCAGCCATGGCTCGCAGGTATTCCCTTTCTCGTTGTGTGGCTCTATCGAGCCGAACATGGAAGAACGAGGCATCGAGCCTGGCAGTGTAGTCGGGTTCAGCGAGCTGGATCACCGCAGTATCGATGGTTGAGTTGCGTGCCATATTCCAGGCTGCGTAGCCGAGTTCTTGGACAAAGTAAGGGTAGCCCTGGGTAGTTTCGCAACACAGATCAAGGGCGTCGGCGCTGAATTGTGCCCCAGCGTCTGCCGCCGGACGAGCCAGTGCGTCTCGAGTGGCGTCGGCTGACAGGGCGCCGATTTGGGCAAAGGTGAAGAGGCGTTCCGAATAGGACTTGGCATCGCCACTGAGTTTCGCAATCTGGGGAAGGCCTGCCCCAACTACGGTGACGGGCACAGCCTTCTGCACAGTCTTATGCAGGGCCATGATGAGGGCTTCCAGTTGTGTTCGCGTCAGGAACTGAATCTCGTCAATGAGGTAGACAACGCCTGATTCTGATTCCCGTGCTGCTTCACCTACGGAAAGGAAGAGATCGGTTAGATCTTGAGGAAGATCGCCCACATCCGCTTCACCGGGTGCCGGTTCGAAGGTGATGCCCGCGGTGAGTTTGCCATCAGGGTCCACGGATACGGTGAAGTTACGTAACACAGATACTGCCCGGCGAGCCTTTTCGCGCAGGCGATTCGCTGTTGATAGGGAGAGAATTGCTTTGCGGGTACCCACAGCTATCTGTCTGCGAAACTCTGCGTCGGTGTCCGCTCGCGGAACCTCAATCTCCACCACACGCCAGCCAATCTCAGAGGCCACCCTGGCAAAGTCACCGAGAAGAACCGTTTTCCCTACACCCCGCAGGCCCGTGAGCAACATGGACTTTTCGGTATAGCCGCGTGCAAGGCGATGCACAAGAACTTGGAAGTGTTCTTGCTGTTCAGATCTTCCTGCAAGGGCAAAGGGACGAGCGCCTGCGTTGGGAGTGTACGGGTTTAAGCGCCGATCAACCATGGGAAATATCATAGAGTTACAAGCTAGCTAGTGCAACTTCACTTAAGTTCGTAACTTAGCGTTAGGCTTCGAATTCTTTGTAACGCGAGCAAACTTCACTAACACGTAGGTGAGATCTGCCAAGGGATCGTTTCGCAGAGTCGAACTAGTTTCATGCTCTTCCCAAGCGCGCACTACTCGCTGGGGGCAGCGAACCTCGCATTGCCGCCGACTCGGCCACTCCAGCCAAGCCACGCCGCAGTCAGGCCGCTCGCCGCTCCAGCCACAGCGCCCAGCCCTAGATCACGCCTCCTACGGCTTCCACTTTGTAGAGTTCTGACACGTGGGCGGCGTCAAACTCGGGGCCGTGGGATTCGGGGTGCTTCCGGTGGTCTTCCTTGGCGTAGCGCAGCCAAATGGCCATGCACACGGCCTGCACTCCGTAGAGCCCACACAGCACCCAGAAGAGCCCTTGGCGTCCCAAGTCCGTGTGGTAGAAGATGAAGTTGGAAATCTGGTTTCCTGCCAATCCGGCAAAGGCCCAGGCCGTGAGCATCAGGCCCTGAATGGTGGACAGGTTCTTCATGCCCCAGTTTTGCCTGAGGATTTCCGGGTTGCAGGCAAATCCCACGCCAAACATAAACTGGATGGTGAATACCAAGGCAAAACTGGTCCACACGGACCAACTCTGGTTAGCCGTCAACGCTGCCATAGCGGTGGCCACAATGGAGAACGCGATCATGGGGTAGTACGGCGTGTGCTTTTCCTTCATGTAATCCTGGAAGTATCCAAAGATGATGCGTCCCAGCAGGTTGGCCGTGGCGGTAATCATGATGAGGATGAGCCAACCCGTAAACAACTGCCCATACCCGCCGGGCTGATAGATGACATCCAGCGGGATATTCGTCGCAGGATCCACGGTGACCAAGTGACCGCCGGAGTAATAGATTTGCCGCTCGTGAGAGATGAGCGCCAGTCCGCCGGTGATGTTGATGAACAGGATCAGCCATAGGAACGCAAACTTGGGTGTGCGCATGAGTTTCAGCGGCTTGATGTCACTGGTGGTTCCCGCTGCGGCATCCGCTGCCACATCTTCGGCTGACATCTCCGGCCGATGCAGCAGGATTGCCCCAACAACGATGCAGATGCCATACACCACGGTCAGCACGTAGAACACTTGGTACGGCGTGAGGCCCGAATCCAGCAGGAACTGGATGATGGGGTTGGCAATCACGCCGGCCAGCCCAAAGGCGGTGATGGACATGGCGGCAAAGAGGCCCTTGCGGTTCCCGCCCCAAATCATCATGGTTTTCACTGGCGTGATGTATCCCAAGCCGAGTCCGATTCCTTGAATCAACCCGAATCCCAGAATCAGCAGCCAGGCCTGGGAGAACTGGATGGAGATTCCGGTGAGCAACCACCCGGTGGTGAAGAACAGGGCCGTGAGCCACGCGGACCGTTTGGGGTTGCGCTCCACCAGGCGTCCGCCAAAGGCTGCAGCCATGCCAAGAATGAACAGTGCCAGCGAGAAGGCCCACGCGGTGACGGCGGGGGAGAAGTTAGCGGAATCCTCGCGCGTGATGTAATCCGTGAACAGAGTCCAGCAGTACACCGAACCGATGGCAAAGTTAATGAGTGTCATCGGCACAATGCCGTTTTTGTACTTGTTCTTATTGTGCACGTGGCGTTCCCCGAGGTCAGGTCTATGAAGCGTCAGCGGTCATGACACACAAGTGTGTCCACGCCCCAGATCAGGAGTGCAGAGAACACGGTCTGCCCAGGGCATTGACCCGCACTGTACACGGCAGAATTTGGGGCATGGACGCCAGGGCAGCGCCTGCCCGAGCATCTGGCAGGGCGTGGTTGCAGGGAGCCAAAGCCGCCTGATATCGCGCAGCGTGCGCCAGTGTCACCACCTGTCATCGTACACGTGTTCGTATTATTCTCGACGAGGGGGTAGGATGGTGGGGTGTCTCATCAACTCGTGATTTCTGGTGCCCGGGAGCACAACCTCAAGAACGTTGACCTGGAGTTGCCCAGGGATCAACTGATCTGTTTCACTGGCCTATCCGGTTCCGGGAAGAGTTCGCTGGCGTTTGACACCATCTTTGCCGAGGGTCAGCGCCGGTACGTGGAATCCCTGTCCGCCTATGCGCGTCAGTTCCTGGGCCAGATGGACAAGCCGGATGTGGATTTCATTGAGGGTCTTTCCCCGGCGGTGTCCATTGATCAGAAGAGTACCAACCGGAACCCGCGTTCCACCGTGGGGACCATCACCGAGGTCTTTGATTACCTGCGGCTCTTGTTCTCCCGCGCGGGAACGCAGCATTGCCCCACCTGCGGTGAGCCCGTCCAATCCCAAACACCTCAGCAAATTGTGGATCAACTGATGGGGCTTGAGGACGGGACGCGGTACCAAGTGCTCGCTCCCGTGGTGCGCGGGCGCAAGGGAGAGTATTCGGAACTGTTCCGGGAACTCACCGCCCAGGGTTTTGCGCGAGCGCGCGTGGACGGCGAGGTGATCCAACTCAGCAACCCGCCCGAGTTGGAAAAGAAACTCAAGCATGACATTGAGGTGGTCATTGACCGTCTGGTAGCCAAGGACGGCGTTCAGCGCAGGCTCACCGACTCCGTGGAGACGGCGCTGCGGTTGGCTGGCGGGCTGCTCATGGTGGAGTTTGTTGATGCGGATATTGATGACCTCAGCCGCGTCCGCAAGTTCTCCGAGAAGCGCGCGTGCCCCAACGAGCACCCGCTATTGCTCGACGAAATGGAGCCGCGCACCTTCTCCTTCAACGCTCCCTATGGTGCGTGCCCGGAGTGTACGGGCATTGGATTCCGGCTGGAAGTGGATCCTGAACTCATTGTTCCGGACGACGAAAAGACGCTGCGCGAGGGAGCCATTGCGCCCTGGAGCCAAACCTCCTCGGAGTATTTTGAGCGCGTCCTCACGGCGCTGTCCGAGGACCTCATGTTTTCCATGGACACTCCGTGGCGGGCCCTTCCGCATGACATTCAGCAGTCTGTGCTCTACGGCAAGAACCACAAGGTCCACGTGCGGTACAAGAACCGGTGGGGCCGCGAACGGCAGTATTCCACCGGTTTTGAAGGGGCCGTGACCTTCATTGAGCGCCGCCACCGGGAAACGGATTCCGAGTGGTCCAAGGAAAAGTACCAGGCCTTCATGCGCGAGGTCCCCTGCCCCGTGTGCCAGGGGGCACGCCTCAAGCCCGAGGTGCTGGCCGTGTTGGTGGGGGGCAAGAGTATTGCTGACGTGTGCCGCCTGAGCATTCGCGAGGCCGCAGCCTTCTTGGGCACGGTGACGTTGGGAACGCGCGAAGCGCAGATTGCTGCGGAGGTGCTCAAAGAGATCAACTCGCGGCTGGGATTCCTGCTGGACGTGGGGCTGGATTACCTCTCCCTGGAACGCCCCGCCGCCACGTTGTCCGGTGGTGAGGCCCAGCGGATTCGCTTGGCCACGCAGATCG
>JAIRQO010000080.1 GCA_031256435.1 Cellulomonadaceae bacterium | reverse complement strand
ACGGAGGACAAGGACTGCGAATGGTCCTCCGCAGCGTTTGGGATGACGGGCTTGGAAACGGCGCTCTCGGTGGTACAAGAAGCCATGGTGGACACTGGAGCCCTGACCTGGCGTGATGTGGCGAGAGTTCTCTCGGAGACTCCAGCCAAGATCGGCCTGGTGGATGATCTCCACGGTCGCCCGCTGAGTGAAGGGGAACCTGCCAACCTGGTACTGGTAGATCCCCAGGCCACGCGGGAGATTCACGGCGCGGAGCAGGTCACGCACTCGGCCAACACGCCGTTTGAAGGAAGGGAACTGCCGGGCCGCATCGTCGCAACCTTCCTCAGGGGAGCCATGACGTACGCTGACCCCGCTGCGACCTCTGGCGCCCCTGCGCAGACTGACCCTGCACAGGCTGGCACTGCGGCACCCGATGAGGAGCCCACATCATGAACCTTCCCTTCCCTGTAGCCGTAGGCATCTGGCTGGTCACCGGCGCCCTCCTGATGGCCGCCGTCATCCGCGGATGTCGCCAGCGCATTGCTGAATACCGCGCCACCCACGGCGATGCAGGCGATGCCCCAGAGCCACAATCGGCGCACTCATCTCAGATCCCACCCACAAAGGAGTCCGCGTGATCACCATGGAACCAGCCCTGCTGGTGTTAGAGGACGGCACGGTGGTGCGCGGCCACGCGTACGGCGCTCGCGGGAAAACCCTGGGCGAGATTGTGTTCAACACGGGCATGACCGGGTATCAGGAGACCCTGACGGACCCCTCCTATCGCCGGCAAATTGTGGTGATGACTGCCCCGCACATTGGTAACACGGGGGTCAATGATGAGGACCCGGAATCACTGAAAATCTGGGTGGCCGGATGGGTGGTCCGGGACCCGGCACGGCGTGTGTCATCCTGGCGAGCCAAGCGTTCGCTCGACGAAGAGTTGGCCACCCAAGGCGTGGTGGGTATTGCCGATGTGGACACCCGCATGCTCACCCGCAGGCTTCGCGAGGCGGGCGTGATGCGAGCCGGAATCTTCTCCGGCAGCGAACTGATAGACGATGCCGGAAGGCCGCGCCCCGAGCACGAGTTTGTCACCGAGGTCAAGGGCAGCCCGCTGATGGCCGGAGCGAACTTGGTTTCCGAAGTGACCTGCGCCGCCGCGTACACCGTGGAACCCAGCGGAGCGTTTGAGGGCAAGAAGCCCATTGCCACTGTGGTGGCCGTAGACCTTGGCCTCAAAGACATGACTCCCGAGCGCATGAGCGAACGCGGTGTGCGCGTGGTGGTGGTTCCCGCAGGTTCCACTTTCGACGATCTGGTGGCCGCGCTGCCGGATGATGGAACCCCCGCTGGGGTGTTCTTCTCCAACGGCCCGGGTGACCCGTCTGCCATGGACCGGGAAGTGGGTGTCCTGCGCGAGGTTCTGGCTGCCGGAATCCCGTTCTTTGGCATCTGTTTTGGGCACCAGTTGTTTGGCCGGGCACTCGGCTTTGGCACATACAAACTGCGGTTCGGACACCGCGGCGTCAACCAACCCGTCATGGACCGCACCACGGGCAAGGTGGAAGTCACCGCCCACAACCACGGCTTTGCCGTGGACGCTCCGCTGGACACGGTGAGCACGTCCCCGCAAGGGTTCGGACGCGTGGTGGTGTCCCACGTGGGATTGAACGATGACGTGGTGGAGGGGCTCACGGCCTTGGATATCCCGGCTTTCTCCGTGCAGTATCACCCCGAGGCCGCCGCCGGTCCGCATGATTCCACGTACTTGTTTGACCGATTCGTCGAGATGATGACACGCCGAACGCCCGTGGAGGTCCCCGAGGCTTTGACGGCTTCGTCGAAAAATCTCCCCACGCCCACCTCCAAGGAGGCCAACTGATGCCGCGCAGAACTGACATCACATCCGTGATGGTGATTGGCTCCGGCCCCATTGTCATTGGGCAAGCGTGCGAGTTTGACTACTCGGGCACCCAAGCCTGCCGGGTCCTGAAAGAGGAGGGCCTGCGGGTGGTGCTGGTGAACTCCAACCCAGCCACCATCATGACCGATCCGGACTTTGCCGATGCCACCTACGTGGAACCCATCACGCCCGAGGTCATCACGTCCATCATTGCCAAGGAGCGCCCCGATGCCCTCCTGGCCACACTCGGAGCGCAGACCGCCCTCAACGCCGCCATTGCGCTCGACGAAGCAGGTGTGCTGGCCGAATACGGCGTGGAACTCATCGGCGCTGACATTCCCGCGATCCAACGCGGTGAGGACCGGTTAGCGTTCCGTGACGTGGTGGATCGCTGCGGCGGGGAAAGCGCCCGCTCCCACATTGTTCACACCATGGACGAGGCGCTCACGGCTGCGAAGGACCTGGGGTATCCCCTGGTGGTACGCCCGTCCTTCACCATGGGCGGCTTGGGCTCCGGCCTGGCCTATGACGAGGCCGATCTGCGGATGATTGTGGGGCAAGGCCTGCACTACTCACCCACCACCGAGGTGCTCCTGGAGGAGTCCATTTTGGGGTGGAAGGAGTATGAACTGGAGTTGATGCGGGATTCGCTCAACAACGTGGTGGTGGTGTGTCCCATCGAGAACGTGGACGCCGTGGGCGTCCACACCGGTGATTCCATTACGGTGGCTCCGGCACTGACGCTCACGGATCGCGAATACCAGAAGATGCGCGATATCGGCATCGCCATCATCCGTGAAGTAGGCGTGGCCGCCGGTGGCTGCAACGTCCAGTTCGCCATCGATCCCGTCACGGGACGCATCATTGTCATCGAGATGAACCCGCGCGTCGCGCGCTCGTCGGCACTGGCCTCCAAAGCCACCGGATTCCCCATTGCCAAGATTGCGGCCAAACTCGCCATCGGCTACTCGCTGGACGAGATCCCCAATGACATCACGCGGGTGACCCCTGCCTGCTTTGAGCCGTCTATTGACTACGTGGTGACTAAGGTTCCACGCTTTGCCTTTGAGAAATTCCCGGCTGCGGATGACACCTTGACCACCACCATGAAATCGGTGGGGGAGGCCATGGCCCTCGGCCGGAACTTCAACGAATCCCTGGGCAAGTGCCTGCGGTCCATTGACAAATCCGGCGTGCAATTCCACTGGGAGGGTGAGCCGTGGTCCGAGGACCAGGTGGCGGAAAAACTCGTGGAGATGCGCCGCCCGTATGAGACGCGCCTCGTGGACATCCAGCAAGCGTTGCGGGCTGGCGCCACCGTGGAGCAGGTTCACCAAGCCACGTGGATTGACCCGTGGTTCCTGGAACAGATTGAATACGTCAACGAGGTAGCCAGCGCCCTGGCCACCGCGCCAACACTCAGCGAAGACCTCTTACGTCTCGCCAAACGCAACGGGATCTCTGACAGGCAGATTGCCCGGTTGAGGCACATGGGTGCCGCCGGAGAGGACTCCGTCCGCGAGATTCGCCACGCCTTGGGGATTCGCCCAGTGTTTAAGACGGTAGACACCTGCGCCGCCGAGTTTGAAGCGTCCACGCCGTATCACTACTCCTCCTATGACACCGAGTGCGAGGTGGCACCACGCACCAAGCCAGCCGTGATCATTCTGGGTTCCGGCCCCAACCGGATTGGCCAGGGAATCGAGTTTGATTACTCCTGCGTCCACGCCTCGTTGACGCTCGCCGGGGAGTACGAGACCGTCATGGTCAACTGCAACCCGGAAACCGTGTCCACGGACTATGACACCTCGGATCGGCTGTATTTTGAGCCGCTGACCTTTGAGGACGTCATGGAGGTGTACCTCACCGAACTTTCCGCAGGTCCGGTCAAGGGGATCATTGTGCAACTCGGTGGTCAGACGCCGCTGTCCCTGGCACGGCGTCTGGAGGAAGCCGGTCTGCCCATCCTGGGTACGTCACCAGCAGCGATTGATGCCGCAGAAGACCGCGGGGTGTTTGGACAAGTGCTCCAGGACGCCAACCTCCCCGCACCTGCCTTTGGCACCGCGCGCACCATGGCGGAAGCCGATGCCATTGCGGACAGGATTGGGTTCCCTGTGCTGGTACGTCCCTCCTACGTGTTGGGTGGACGGGGCATGGAAATTGTGTATGACCACCCGCAACTGACCGAATACGTAGAGCGGGCGCTCGCTGCCCAGGAAGAATCCGTGGCCACCTCCGGTTCCGCCGTTCTGGCCGCACCGCTGTTGATTGACCGCTTCCTGGACAACGGCATTGAGATTGACGTGGACGCCTTGTATGACGGGGAGGAACTGTTCCTCGGCGGCGTCATGGAACACATTGAAGCCGCGGGCATCCACTCCGGCGACTCGGCGTGTGTGCTGCCGCCCGTGTCCCTGAGTGACACCGAGATTGCGCGCATCGGCACCTCCACCGAGGCCATTGCCCGCGGGGTGGGCGTGCGCGGACTGCTCAACGTGCAGTTTGCCCTGGTAGGCGAGGTGCTCTACGTCATTGAGGCCAACCCGCGTGCCTCACGCACCGTCCCGTTTGTGTCCAAGGCCACTGGGGTTCCCCTGGCCAAGGCCGCTGCCCGCGTCATGGTGGGCTCTACCATTGCCGAGTTGCGCGCCGAGGGCATCCTCCCTGCCGAGGATGCCACCACGCGTGCCGATAACGCACCCATTGCCGTGAAGGAAGCGGTGTTGCCGTTCACGCGGTTCCGGCGCCGGGACGGCCTGGCCGTGGACTCGCTGCTGGGGCCAGAAATGCGCTCCACCGGGGAAGTCATGGGATTTGACGTGGACTTCCCCCACGCCTTCGCCAAGTCACAAAGCGCCGCCTACGGGGGCTTGCCGATGTCTGGAACCGTTTTTGTCTCCGTGGCTGACCGGCACAAGCGGTCCATTGTGTTCCCCCTGAAACGCCTGGTGCAACTAGGGTTTGCCGTGTGTGCGACGAGTGGGACGGCCCAGGTCCTGCGGCGCAACGGCATTCCGTGCTCGGTGGTGCGGAAGTTCTCCTCGGGACGGGGACCGGGCGGTGAACCCACCGTGGTGGACCTCATCAACGAGGGGAAGATTGACATGGTGGTTAACACGCCCTCCACGCAGTTGTCCCGCACGGACGGCTACGAGATTCGTGCCGCCACCACGGCAGCAGACAAGTCCATCGTCACCACCACGGACCATCTGGGAGCCGCCGTGCAAGCCATTGAGGCCATGCGCGAAGGCCCCTACACCGTGGCCAGCCTCCAGGAGCGCGTGAAGTGAGCGGGAATCTTGCACCATCGGACCCCACCCCGTCATCCTGCGCGCAGTCCGCTGATGCGGACGGAGTCGCAGGATCTCGCGAGGCTTTCGGTTCGCGCCTCACCCAGGCGATGACCCAGTACGGCCCCGTGTGCGTGGGAATTGACCCACACGCCGCGTTGTTGGAATCCTGGGGCCTGCCCGTGAGCGCCTCTGGGGTGCGCGAGTTTTCCCTCCGTACGGTAGAAGCGATGGCGGGAACGGTGGCCGCCGTCAAACCCCAAGCATCGTTCTACGAGCGATTCGGCAGCGCCGGGGTAGCCGCACTCGAAGAGACGATTGCCGCCTGCCGCGAGGCCGAACTACTCTGCATTGTGGACGCCAAGCGCGGTGACATTGGCTCCACCATGGCCGGGTACGCCCATGCGTTCCTCAGCGACGCCTCACCCCTGGCCGGTGACGCCGTCACCCTCAGCCCTTACCTCGGATTCGGCTCGCTGGCCCCCGCCATCACGCTGGCCGAATCCACCGGTAGGGGAGTGTTTGTGCTGTGTTTGACCTCCAACCCGGAGGGGGCCACCGTGCAGCATGCACGGGCCGGAGATACAGCCACCGTAGCCGCAACCATCGCTGCCCAAGCCGCCGAGGCCAACCGGGGAGCGGTTCCCCTGGGCCACGTGGGGTTGGTCATTGGGGCCACCATCGGTTCGGCGCTCGCGGACACGGGAACGGACCTTGAGAACCTCAACGGACCCATTCTGGCCCCCGGTTTTGGTGCCCAAGGCGCGGGTCCCGCCGATCTTGCCCGCGTGTTCGGACCAGCAGCGCACCTGGTCCTCGCCACCACCTCGCGCGCAGTGCTCCAAGCCGGTCCTGACACGGCATCGCTTCGAGGGGCAGCGGCGAATATCGTCGCAGAGTTTTCTGCTGTTTCTTGAGGTGCTGCATCCCGCTGCGGTGGGTCATGATGGGTTGTTCGACGAGGCGCGGTGCGCCGATGTGACCAACGTCACCGGCGTTTACCTGCAATCACGCGCCAGAGCGCTGAACTGAACCTGCCTGGCAGGCACGGCGGCGATACAGTAATCGGCATGGCCCTTCCTCCTTTGACACCTGAGCAACGCGCCGCCGCCTTGGACAAGGCAGCCGAAGCGCGTCGCGTTCGTGCCGATCTCAAGCAACGCCTCAAGTACGCGCAGATCACGCTTGCCGAAGTGATTGAGCAGGGGAAAACGGATGACGTAGTGGGCAAACTCAAGGTGTCCGCGCTGCTCGAATCCCTTCCCGGAGTGAGCAGGGTCAAAGCGGCCGCCATCATGGATGATGTGAAAATCGCCCAGACGCGCCGAGTCCGTGGGCTTGGACCGCACCAAGCAGCGGCGCTGATTGAACGTTTCAATTAGGTCCCTCGTGGATGACCACACCCACCAGGACGCAAGCACCAAGCCCTCACCGCACCTTGTAGTGTTGGCGGGCCCCACCGCCGTGGGCAAGGGGACAATTTCCGCCGATATCCGGCAGCGCTATCCCGAGGTGTGGTTTTCCGTGTCCGCTACCACCAGGAAACCGCGACCCGGCGAGGTCAACGGCGTCCATTATTTCTTTGTCACCGACGATGAATTTACGCGCCTTGCCGATGAGGGCGGGATGCTGGAATGGGCGGTAGTCCACCGGCAGAACAAATACGGAACACCACGTCAACCCGTGGAAGAGCATCTTGCAGCGGGTGTTCACGTGGTGTTGGAAATTGACCTGGACGGCGCGCGTCAGGTGCGGGCAGCCATGCCCGAGGCACGCCTGGTGTTCCTGGCTCCTCCGAATATGGAGGAATTGGTGCGTCGTCTCATTGGGCGGGGCACTGAGGACGCCGAGGAGCGCGCGCGCCGGTTGGAGACTGCCGAGGTTGAGATGGCGGCGGAATCCGAGTTTGATTTCACCATCGTTAATGATGATGTTCATGAGGCTACGGATCGTCTCATGGCCTACATGGGCATACCAGTTCGGCCTGTGGGCACCACCTAACGCCACCCACAGGGTACACTGCGGGGCAGATCATTGTCTCTAGGCGTTGTGACGCCTCAACGAAGAAACTGCGGAGTACCTCTCATGGCCGGAACTGTGGCTCAGCCGATCGGAATTACCGATCCCCCCATTGACGAACTTCTTGACAAAGCCGATTCCAAGTATGGCCTGGTGCTGTACGCCGCCGAGCGTGCTCGCCAAATCAACCAGTATTACTCCCAGATGCATGACGGTCTGCTGGAAAACGTTGGCCCGCTGATTGACGTGCGTCTGCAAGAAAAGCCGCTCTCCATTGCCATGCGCGAGATCAACGAGGGCCTGTTGGTGTCCAAGCCCATTGAAGAAATCCCGGATGCTGCGGCGCTGGGCATCTCCGCTGAGGACATTGACGCCGAATTTGGCTAAGAATATATCCCATGCGCATCATCCTGGGTGTTAGTGGTGGAATTGCTGCCTATAAGGCGGTACTCCTGCTGAGGATGCTGCGCGAAGCCGGTCATGCCGTCCGCGTCATCCCCACCGAGGCTGCGCTTCGCTTTGTGGGGGCTCCCACATGGGAAGCGCTTTCCGGTGAACCCGTGACTACCTCCGTGTTCCAGAACGTGGACCACGTGGAGCATGTGGCACTAGGGCAAAGTGCTGACCTGGTTATTGTGGCGCCCGCCACGGCGGACCTCCTGGCACGCGCTGCTGCGGGCCGTGCGGATGACCTCCTGACGGCAACGCTCCTGGCGGCACGCTGTCCGGTGGTGATGGCTCCCGCCATGCACACCGAGATGTGGAACCACGCCGCCACCTGTGCCAACGTGGCCACGCTGCGTTCCCGGGGTGTCCACGTGATTGAACCCGCGAGCGGACGGCTCACGGGGAAGGACACCGGCGCCGGGCGCCTCCCGGAGCCACAGGCCATCATGGACGAGGCGCTGGGCGTGGTAACAACCAGCACGGCATCACCGGGTGATCTGGCAGGGACCTCCGTGGTCATTTCCGGCGGAGGGACTCGGGAACCCATTGATCCCGTGCGATTCATTGGCAACCGCTCCACCGGGAAACAGGGGGTGGCCCTGGCCCGCGCCGCCGTGGAACGGGGCGCTGCGGTGACGCTGGTAGCGGCCAATGTGGAAGTGGATACGGCCGGATGCGGAACCGTGATCAGGGTGGAATCCACCGCAGAACTGCGGGACGCCATGCGCGCCGCCGCCACGGAGGCTGACGTGGTGATCATGTCCGCCGCCGTGGCCGATTTCCGGCCCGTGACCACCGGAGCGTCCAAGATCAAGAAGGTTCCGGGTCAGGGTCCGGCACCCATTGAGTTGGTGGAAAACCCGGATATCCTCAAAGAACTCTGCGCAGAGAGACTGCACCAACCGCAGGTCATTGTGGGCTTTGCTGCCGAGACGGGAGACGAGAACGCCAGCGTTCTGGAACACGGACGCACCAAGGCCCTGCGCAAGGGTGCTGACTTGTTGGCTGTCAACGCTGTGGGGGGCGGACTGGGATTTGGCGCAGCCACCAATGAGGTGTGGGTGCTCAACGGTCAAGGCGTTGAAGTGACGCACGCCGCCGGGACCAAGGAGGAAGTTGCCGGTGCCATCCTGGACGCGGTGGTGGCAGTGAAAGCTGCTGCTACGTCCGGGACGCCGTAGCGTCCTGAACAAAGTCCACAAGTGACCCCACCGTGGCGAAACTGCGCAGGTCAGCATCAGGCACGCGCACGGAGAGCAGATCCTCCACATGCGTGACAATGGACATCAAGGACAGGGAGTCCACGTCCAAGTCCTCGGAAAACCGGGCATCAGAAGTGACGTCCGGCCCGTCATATTCGTCGTCGGGTGAACTCATTTCCTCGTGAATGCACTGCGTGATTGTCTCGACGATCTCTTCCCGGGTCACCTCAGCCATAGGCATGACCTTAGCCCGCTGCCGCCTCCAACAAGCCCAACGCCACCGCCACATGGAGGACAAAAGCATCGCGTGGCTCGTGCGGATCCCACGCCGTGAGATCCGTGACTTTCTTGAGGCGGTTGCGGACCGTGTTGGGGTGGACAAAGAGTGCCCGTGCCGTCCCTTCAAGGGAGTTGCCGGACTCCTGATACGCCATCAGGGTAGGCAGAATGTCCGCGCCGGCCTCGGCCACGGGGCGGTACACGCGGTCCACCAGGCCGGCCCGTGCCGTGGCGTCACCGGTCAGGACGCGCTCGGGCAAGAGGTCCTCGGCGGCCACCACGGGCGTTGCCCCAGGCCAGGCGGACACAGCCGTGAGTCCCGCCAGCGCCGCTTGTGCGGAGCGGGAGGCATCAGTGACGGAATCCACCACGCCGCCGGTGATGACGTGCCCATCGGCCAACAGGGGAGCAAGGTGCTCTGCTGCGGCCAAGAGATCGCCCTCGCCAGCAAGCACAATGAGCACCCGGTTCTCGTGAATTCCTACCAGCGCATCGGCGGCCACGGAGCGGGCCGTCCTGCGGATGAGCGCCTCGGAATCCTCAGAGAAATCATCACGAATCTTCCCGACGAGCACCACGGCTTGCCCGCGCCCTGACCACCCCAGGGCCGAGAGGCGGGAACGCACTTCATCTTCCGCATCCCCGCGTACCAGGGCGTCAATAGCCTGCGCTTCAAGGCGAGCATCCCAGGCGCCGCGCTGCTCCGCCGCCTTGGCGTAGGCCTCCGCTGCCGAGAACGCCACGTCACGCGAATAGCGCAAGAGCGCATCGCGGAGGTCTCGCTCTTGACCGGGGGGCGCCAGCGTGGTGGCCTGCGTTTCCACCACATCCACCATGAGACGGACCAGTTGGAGCGTTTGACGCAACGTGATGACGGTAGCGAGTTCGCGTGGTGCGGCGGACAGGATTTCGGAGATTCCCGAGGGCGAACCCGTGTCAGGGTGCTGAAACCACGCGGTGAAGTGGGACACGGCATTGTCCACCACTACGGTCAAATGTGCCTGATCGCTGGGTCCCAAATGGTGGTACCACGGGAGTTCTGCAGCCACACGCATCATCGCCAGCCTTGATAGATCACTCACATGGTTCACCCTAAGCGTCCGGCCGCTTCAATGTGGGACAATGGGACCATGCCAGTGTCTCATATGCCGCTTTCCCGCCTTCCGCTGTCAAAACGGCGGCTGACTCGTCGTCAATCCGCAGCGCCCGCCCGGCGCCCCGGCCAGACGGCGCGCGAGAGACGGCTCCGCAGTACGTTGGCGCATGACCCTAATAACCAGGCCGCCTTTGACGAGTTGGCAGACATCCTGCGCGCACGCACGGCTGACGAGGCCCAAGCGGACAACCCGCTGACGGCTGATGACCCTGTCCACTCGCCCGCTCCCTTGGATTCTGGGGACCTTGCCGTGTGGTCACTGGCCGAGGAGATGGCGGGCAGTCCCCGCGCCTGGTACCCGTTGCTGGAGTTGGGACGCTTGTCTGTCATGTCCGATATTGACGGCGCCTTGCGGAGGCTGTCCACGGCGGCACAGCGGGACCCGGATGGCAACGCGCTGGCAGCAGCCATCGAGACGTTGCGGTGGGCCGGGCGGCCCTCGGACGCGTTGAGCCTGGGAACGGGGCATTGGCGCGTACGCGAACAGACGCCTAAAGTGGCAGCACAGATGGTGTTTGCCGCGTTGGAAGCAGGGCGCCCCATGGACGCCAAACAGCACCTTGCCGCGTTGGATCTCCACCCCAAGAGCGCCACCCTGGACGCGCTGCGCGACGAGTTATTGCAGGCCGTCCGCGCGTTTACTTCTCAGGACGGGGCGCCGCGGACCCTGTCCTGAGGCAGAGAAAAAGCCACCCGAAGGTGGCTTTTGTTACTCGTGGGCGCTAAGGGACTCGGCGATCTGCTGCGCAGATCAGCACCCGCTACCGAGGCTTTTAGCCTCGCCACGCGGCGCGTGAGGAGGCGGCGCCCCACGGGGCCCCGCCTGAAAACCTCACGCTCCCTCACGGGTGTTTGTCGCTTCGCTCCGGCAACACCACTCAATCACCTCACTCGTGCACGCAAGCGTTCACCGTTCGGTTCAATCGGGTGTTCGAGTCCCACTGTGTGCCAGTCAAACAAAAAAGCCGGGCCTCCGGCCCGGACTTGTTTGTTTGTGGGCGCTAAGGGACTCGAACCCCTGACCCCTACGGTGTAAACGTAGTGCTCTAACCAACTGAGCTAAGCGCCCTCGTCGTCGCACATCCATGCAGGAATACCTGAGGCGATGCGTCCAACAGCGGACTACTCTACCGCCCGCGCCCGCGATTTCCCAATCGGGTGGCCGTCCAACTATCAGCAACCGGCACAGCATTCATGGCGTGGAGGCCCGCAGTGGTGGCGGCTTCTTCCACATCGAACTGTTGAACCGCACCCTTGCGCCCCGCCTTGGGGGTCAAGAGCCACACGGCGCCGCCGTCATCAAGGGCGGTCAGGGCGTCGACGAGCATGTCGGTGAGGTCACCGTCACCATCGCGCCACCAGATGAGGACGGCATCGGCAACGCCATCGTAATCCTCATCAGCCAACTCCCCAGGGGGGTCGCCTCCGGCAATCTGGTCAACAATGGCATCACGCAGCGCCTCATCAGCGTCCGTGTCCCAACCGAACTCCTGCACCAACTGTCCGGCCTTGAAGCCGAGACGTGCGGCCAACTCTGCCACGGGGTATTCCTGATCCTCTCAGTGAGCGCGAAGCGGCTTTGCCGCTAAACACCACGCTACCCTACATCCCCCCGTGAAATCGGACACAATGGCAGGAAGCGTGCCATCGCGTGCCCATCACTACTCAAGGAGTACCCCCCGTGGCTTCGTATGACGATTCTGGTCCCCTCATTAACGGCCTTCTCAGCGCTGTCCCGGATATTGATCCCGAGGAGACGAGCGAGTGGGTGGAGAGCCTTGACGGATTGATCGACGACAAAGGCGGCCCGCGCGCCCGGTACATCATGCTCAACCTCTTGCGTAAAGCGCGAGAGCGTAACGTGACCATTCCCGCCTCCTTTGCCACGCCCTATGTCAACACCATCGGCGTTCACGAGGAGCCGTATTTCCCGGGCGATGAAGTGATGGAACGCAAGTATCGGGCCTGGATTCGCTGGAATGCTGCCGTCCTGGTCACTCGCGCTCAGCGTCCCGGTGTTGGCGTTGGCGGCCATATTTCGTCGTACGCCAGCGTGGCCACCATGACGGAAGTGGGCCTGAACCACTTCTTCAGGGGCAAGGATCACCCCGGTGGTGGTGACCAGATTTTCTTCCAGGGGCACACCTCTCCCGGAATGTACGCACGCGCCTTCTTGGAGGGCCGCCTGAGTGCCGATCAACTCAACGGGTTTCGGCAGGAGCATTCGCACGCGGGCTTCGGCGGCGGCTTGCCGTCCTACCCGCACCCGCGTTTGATGCCCGATTTCTGGGAGTTCCCCACCGTGTCCCTGGGCCTCGGGCCTGCGGAGGCGATTTACCAGGCGTGGACCAACCGCTACCTGCACAATCGCGGAATCAAGGACACCTCGCAGCAGGACGTGTGGGCCTTCCTCGGCGATGGCGAGATGGACGAACCCGAGAGTCGCGGGCTGGCACAAATAGCCAGCTATCAAGGCTTGGACAACCTCACCTTTGTGATCAACTGCAACTTGCAGCGCCTTGACGGCCCCGTGCGCGGTGCTGGCAAGATCATGCAGGAGTTGGAAGCGGAATTCCGTGGCTTGGGATGGAACGTCATTAAAGTGGTGTGGGGGCGCGAGTGGGATGCGCTGCTGAACGCGGACAAGGACCGCGCTTTGGTTCACCTGATGAACTCCACGCTGGATGGCGATTACCAAACGTTCCGCGCGGAATCCGGAGCCTACATCCGGGACAACTTCTTTGGGCGTGATCCGCGGACCGCCGCCCTGGTGGCCAATATGTCCGACGATGACATTTGGAACCTCAAGCGTGGAGGCCACGATTACCGCAAGATGTACGCGGCCTACGCTGCGGCGCGGGCTCACACGGGTCAACCCACCGTCATCTTGGCTCAGACCGTCAAGGGATACGGACTCGGTTCTGGGTTTGCTGCGCGCAACGCCACGCACCAGATGAAGAAACTCAAGAGCGATGAACTCAAAACGCTCCGTGACAGCCTGTCCATTCCCATTCCGGATGAGCAGTTGGAGGACGCGTACAACGCACCGTACTACCACCCCGGTCCCGACGATCCGGCCATCCAGTACATGCTGGAACGCCGCAAGATCCTCGGCGGATTCCTGCCCGAGCGCCGCACCGCCGGCACGCAACTGGAACTGCCTGCGCAGAAGCACTTTGACACCTTCAAGGCAGGGTCCGGCAAACGGCAAGTGGCCACCACCATGGCGCTGGTCAGTCTGTTCAAGGACATGATGAAGGATGGCGAGTTCGGCAAACGCATTGTCCCCATAGTGCCCGACGAATCACGCACCTTCGGACTGGAATCCGTGTTCCCCACAGCCAAGATCTTCAACACCCGCGGTATGCCCTTCACGGCCGTGGACCATGCGTCATTGATGAAGTACGTGGAGGACGAGGCCGGCCAGATGATGCACACAGGCATCTGCGAGGCAGGTTCCGCTGCGGCGTTCCAAACCGTGGGAACGTCCTACGCCACCCACGGTGAACCGTTGATTCCGTTCTACATCTTCTATTCCATGTTCGGCTTCCAGCGCACTGGTGACCAGTTCTGGGCGATGGGTGACCAAATGACGCGTGGCTTCATCATTGGTGCCACGGCAGGGCGTACCACGTTGCAGGGTGAAGGTCTCCAGCACGCCGACGGTCAATCGCCTATTCTTGCGGCCACCAACACCGCCATGGTGAGTTACGATCCCGGGTTTGCCTACGAGGTAGCGCACATTGTCAAGTCCGGTATTGAACGCATGTACGGGCCGGACCCGGAGAACGTCATGTTCTACATCACGGTGTATAACGAGCCGATCTCCCAGCCTGCGGAGCCTGCGGACGTGGACGTGGACGGCATCCTCAAGGGAATCCACCGGATTGCGCAAGCAGATGCGGGTGCTTCAGGACCGCGCGCACAACTCATGGCCTCGGGCGTGGCGGTACCGTGGGTCCTTGAAGCTCAGCAATTGCTACGCGACGATTGGGGTGTCCAGGCTGATGCGTGGTCCGTGACCTCGTGGAACGAACTGCGGCGTGACGCTCTGGCAGCGGAAAAGGATGCCTTGATGAACCCGTCAGCCGAGCCACGTGTGCCGTACCTGACCGAGAAACTGCGCGATGCTCAGGGCCCGTTCATTGCCACGAGCGATTTTGATCACTTGGTGCAAGACCAGATCCGCAAATGGGTTCCCGGCGATTACGAGGTCCTGGGGGCTGACGGATTTGGCTTCAGTGATACTCGCGCCGCCGCGCGCCGCTACTTCCTCATTGACGCTGCCTCCGTAGTGGTCAAGACGCTCCAGGCCCTGGCCAACCGCGGCGAGATTGACCGCTCCGTGGTGCAGCAGGCATTCGACAAGTACCGCCTGAATGACGTGACGGCGGGAACGTCCGGAGGAGACGCTGAATAACGTGAACCAGCACTGAGCGGGTCAAACGAGGTTCAACGCGAGGTACCACGCTAAGCGGGTCACCCTGAGATCGGGGTGGCCCGCTTAGTTGTTTGCGGGTCTCCTCGTTGTGGTGATGTTGTGCCCCCCTTCTTTCTGTCCTGGGTAGCCGTGTGGCTACTTGAGGGGCTCTATTGTGGCCATGGGGCTACCCAGGATGGGTGGGGTGGAGTGGTGGGGGTTGGGTTGTGTGCGGTGTCGGGGTAGCCGGTTGGTAATCGGTTTCGATCATTGGGGGACAGGGTGGGTCGGTTTGCGCCGAAAGCGTTTTAGTTTTTGGTGGTTTGTGGCACAGTGGGTTGAGTAACACGTGAAGTGCTCTGGGAAGGGGTTGTGGTCGTGTTTGGTCGGCGTTCATCGGGTCGCAGGGCTCGTCGTATCCGTGGTGGGTATGGCGTGGTTGCGGTGTTGGTGGCGTTGGGTGTGTTTGCGGGTGTGGGTGTGGGTGGTGCTGGTGTGGCGTCTGCTGCGGTGTCACCGGTTGTGGGTGGTGTGGATGCTGCTGTGGTGGCCTCCGAGCGGCTTGCTGGTGCAGCTTCGGTGTATGGGGCGGCCCAGGTGAAGGTGGAGGCGTTGGGGTCTTCTCGCAAGGTGGTTGATGAGGTGGCGGTCACGGGTGTGGAGTTTGCTCGGCAGGCACGTGAGTTGGCGGTGACGGGTGTGGGTAGTGATGTTGCGGTGCGGGCGTCGCGGTTTGCTGCCGGTGGTGTGGCGGCTGCGGTGGCTGAGGCACGCGAGTTTGCTGGCGTGTTAGCCAAACTCGCCGCCACCAACACGATAAGCACTTCTTCTTCTTCTGATGTTTCTGCGACGAACGTGGCTGATCATGCGGCTTCGTCGTCGTTGCGGGTGGTTCCTGCTGCAGCGCAGGTCACGGAGTTTGGTTTTTCTGCGTTTGTGGCCAATTCTGGTGGCCAAGACGCCGTGGACGCCTGCACGGGCGGGCTCACCAATTACACGCCAGTAGCCGACTATTTGGGTATTCCTGATTTTGTGATGCACAACCATTGTGGTGGCGCTCCTATTCTTTCCCTGTCTCCTGGTCAAACAGTCAAGATTGATGACACCGTGTACACCGTGACGGCGACCATGGATGTGCAGCAGCATGACGGCGCTGACGTCATCACCGATTTCGCTCAGGGTTCTGACGCGCTCCTTCAAACGTGCTACAACAATGGTTCTTCCGCGATGTACGTTGTCGCTCTTCAACTC
>JAIRQO010000035.1 GCA_031256435.1 Cellulomonadaceae bacterium | reverse complement strand
GGGTAACACAAAGGCCCCGATTCGAGGTTTCCCTCGTTCGGGGCCTAGCGTTTCATCTCGCCAGTCTGTGCCGTCACACAGTTACCGTTGTTCTCGCCGTCACGAGTGACGGTTGGGAGATTCACCCGTGCTTCCAAGTGTTATCTCGGGGAGTGGCTGTCTCTGCCGTAACAGAGGGTCACCGTCCTGGGTCGCCCGCCGCTACCGGCTGGCCTGGCCAGCAGTCACAGTGTTCGGAACGTATCCAGTCAACTGCTGTGAAGCAGGTCTTCCCGCGCTCCTGTCAAGACCAGAGCTGAACGCTGGCACTACGGTTCTACCGTTTGTGTAGCGTTGCGATGTCTGCGGTTCCACATCAACGCAGGCTGAGAGAAGAGCGAATCGTATTCGCACTTCCGAAGCCCAGGAAGATGTTGCGGCGAACGTTAGTTCGCTAACACCGTTTGACTCGCTGCGGGCTGTTCCATCGTTTCCGGCGGAACAAGAAGAACAGTACGCGGGCCCGGGGAGTGCGGCAATCCACTGGCCCACCACGCACGCACTTTTGTCCGACGACGATTGGTGCTCGGGTGTATGCGCAGGTCAGGCGCGTGTGGGGCTAGGCGGTGGCGGCTTCGTCGGCGGAGCCGGGGGTGGCTGCGGAGTCTGGGGTGGTGTCAGGTGCGGTCACGTCCTCGGCGAGGATGCGGTACACGGACTTGCGGGTCTCGTTGAGCATGGTGGCCACGGCAGCGGCTTGCTCGGGAGTCCCGGCACGAGCCACTTGGCCCACGGCGCCCATCAGAGCGCGGACAGAACTGCCCAGCTCCTTGTGGTGCTCGCGGTTACGAGTGTCCCGCTCCCACGGGGTGCCAAACTCGTCCTTCTTGGCGGTCACGTACTCGGTGCCCGCGTCCGTGAGAGCGGCCATCTTGCGGCCTTCCTCGTCGGTGATGGTGATGAGACCTTCGTCGGACAGTTGGCTGAGGATCGGGTACACCGAGCCGGCGCTCGGCTTCCACAGTCCGTCCGTGCGTTCGGAGAGGTTGGTGATGATCTGGTAGCCGTGCATCGGTTGCTCGGTGAGGAGCATCAGGATGGCGGCGCGGAGTGCTCCGCGTCCACGGCGCTTGGCTCCGCGAGCCTCGCCACGGCGTTCGTTACGGTGTTCGTCACGGGGTCCGCCACGGCGCTCGCCGCGCAGGCCGCCTCGGCGCTCGTCGCGCTCGGTGAATCGGGCAGAATCACGGGGGCCGCCGCGCTTGCCGCCGCGCCGGTCCTCGCTGGGTCCAAAGTTACGGTCAGAGCCGGGGCCAAAGCCGGGGCCAAAGCCGGGGCCAAACTCGCCGCTGAACTCGCCGCCGAATCCAGGGCCGAAGCCGTGGCGGCGCATGCGGTTCTTGGCGCCGTGTCCGCGCTTTCCGCGTCGGTGCCCACGGCCGCCGGTGCGACCGTCGAACTCGGATGTGGGGTCATTGGTGAAATAGGTGTTGGTGCGCATGAATGCGTCTCCTTCAGGGTAGTCAAGGTGAAGAGGTGCTGGGTTGCACGGCTCGGGCGGGCTCGCGGCAGGTACCGCATGCTCTCTGCCCGAGCGTGGCCATCGGATCTACCGGGCCGATCTTCATGCTGGAGTGATTCTCCAGCGAGCGTCTGCGCGGGTTCTGCGATTCTCGGTGCGGCTTCCCGCCGCCCGTTCGTCGAACTTTCTCGCTGACATGGATAACGATACATCAACGATACATCGTTACGCAAGTCAAAACGGCAAATTTCTCAAAAAACTTTGTGACCAGCACAAATGCAGCGGGTGGACTGTGATATTCGACGACGATGGACGCGCGGGACTGCTAATTCTTGCTGAGTTCGCCCCGCAGCCACGCGATATCGCTGGCGGTTTCCTCGGCCGTGCCGCGAGTTTCCAGAATCACATCCGCCCCGTGTGATGTGGCGGCGCCAATGACCTCCACCAGAAGGTCCGGGGGAATGGTTCCCTCACGCAGGCGCGCATGGCGGTCCGCTCCGGACCCATCGGCATCGCGGGAATTATTGGCGTGGACCAGGTCAATGCGGCCCGTGATGACCAGGATGTCCTCCACCACCGTGGCGAGGTTCAGCCCCGCAGCCCAGGCGTGGCAGGTGTCCAAGGTGAATCCCACGGTACCGATATTCGGTGAATCCGCCAGGTGTTCCCAGAGTAGGGCGATCCGGTCCAGGTACCTGGCCATGGCGTTGTTGCCGCCCGCAGTGTTTTCAATGAGGAGCGGGATGTTCACGTCCAAGCCGTCAATGGCCTTGCGCCAGTTCTCGAATCCCACGGCTGGATCGTCGGACGCTGTGACATGCCCGCCGTGGACCACCACGCCGAGCGCGCCGATGTCCGCTGCGGCGGTGCAGGTGGCTTGCAGCAAGCGCCGGCCCGGAACCCTGATGCGGTTGTTTGTGGAGGCCACGTTGATGACGTACGGGGCGTGAACGTAGGCGGGGACCCCAGGGTTGCTGAGCGCGGCGGCGTCCAGTTTCCACGCCTGCGGGTCACTGAGAAACACTTGGGCAATATCCGCGCCGATAGCCTCAGCCTGACTCGCAGCATCGTCGACATCACCATGGGCACCGATCCGAACCGTCATACCGCCAGCCTAGCGGTGCCGGTGGGTGAAGCGCGCCAGGCAAGGCGCGCTCACCCCGTTTCGAGGCGATTCATATCCTAGGGTTCCTCTACCATGCATCCATGCGCTCCGTGGAACTCTTTGCAGGCGGGGGTGGGCTGGCTTTGGGTACCCACCTCGCCGGGTTCAGCACGGAAGTGGTGGCCGAATGGAACTCATGGTGTTGCGACACCTTGCGTGAAAATCGCGACACTGGATATCCGCTGGCCCACGGAATGACCGTCCGCGAGGGTGATGTGCGAGAGGTGGATTGGTCCGGGCTGCAGGGTCGCATTGATCTTGTATCCGGGGGACCCCCGTGCCAACCCTTTAGTGCTGGAGGACAGGCCAAGGCACATGGGGATAGCCGGGACATGTTTCCAGCAACTGCCGAGGTGATTCGGCAGATACAGCCCAAGGCGTTCATCATTGAAAACGTACGAGGGTTGACACGGGCGCGGTTCGCCCCCTATTTCGAGTACATCCAGGCGCGCCTCGCGTACCCGAATATTCGCCCAAGGCCAGATGAATCATGGACCGATCATTATTCGCGTTTAACCCGGCGCTCGCGGTCAGTGGATGAAGCGAGCCACTACAACGTCACAGCCACCTTGGTGAATGCAGCAGATTACGGAGTTCCCCAGCAGCGCTGGCGGGTTTTCCTTGTGGGCTTCCGTTCTGATATTGATTCATTGTGGGCGTTTCCTCCCGCTACGCACTCGAAAGAGTTGTTACGCATTGAGAAACAGGTGACTGGCAGGTATTGGGAGCGTCACGGGGTTGCTCCGGCAGATCGCCCTGAGAGCTCTGTGAGGCGGCCAATTGCTGAGGTTCCTTCTGGTTTGAAGCCCTGGCGGACGGTACGCGATGCCATCGGGGAAATGCCGCCACCCACCCTGGACGCCTCCGAACGCTATCTGAACCATGTTCTGCAACCTGGGGCACGCTCGTATCCCGGCCACACAGGGTCACCGATTGACGAGCCAGCTAAGGCACTCAAGGCTGGCGTCCATGGCGTCCCCGGTGGGGAAAACATGCTGCGCAATCCTGACGGTTCGATACGGTATTTCACGGTGCGCGAGGCAGCCCGTCTCCAAACGTTCCCGGATCGGTACGCTCTGCACGGTCCGTGGTCCGAAGCCATGAGGCAACTCGGCAACGCCGTCCCTGCACTACTTGCGCAAGCCGTGGCTTCCTCAGTACATGAGCACCTCGCGCTCAACGAGGTACGCAGTTACCTGACGCACGATTCTCATCTTGGTGCAGAATCGGCTGCCCCATCCAACGAGGTGGCAGCATGACCCAGCCATTCAATCCTCTCGCCATGGATTCCCTGGCCCACTCGATTGTGACTGAACTGGAATCGATGAAAGCCGTACCACTGGACAACGTGCCGAGGTTCTATGGGACCGGGATTTACGCCCTGTATTACTCTGGAGAGTACCCGGCATACCAAGCGCTCACAGACGCGCAAGGCGCTGAACTTAGTGAGCCGATCTATGTGGGAAAGGCGATGCCTTCGGGTGGGAGAAAGGGATTGGACGTCACCGATTCACTGGCGTCACATGCACTCGCCGACCGTATCCGAGAACACGCCACGAGTATTCGGTCCGCCGAGAACATTGGAATATCAGACTTCTGGGCTCGCTGGCTCGTGGTGGAGACGATTTTTATCCCTCTCGGAGAGTCTGCATTGATCCGGGAGTACCGGCCCGTGTGGAATGCCGTAGTTGACGGTTTTGGCAATCATGACCCAGGGCGAGGCCGCATTGCCGGGCTTCGTCCCCGATGGGACACGCTCCACCCAGGACGACCGTGGGCAGGTCGCTATCCGGAGCGTAACGAGTCACCAGCAGACATCGAACAAGACGTCATCGAATACCTACGCTCTCGGCTTCACTAAATGCCCAGACTTGCAGCCCGGGCATTTTCACCGTGCGCAAGACGGGACTCGCGCGATTCACTGCGTGAATCGACGGTCCGCTCGCGTCGCCTTTGGCTGCGCTCACGCCGTTTGCTGTTCGTTGGCCCACCGGGCCAACTCTCGACGCAAACGCCCTCACGGGTTCGAGTCCCGAGGCACAACGTGCTCATTCGCCTAGGCCTTCGACCTAGACGCATGAGCACGTGCGCAAGACGGGACTCGAACCCGCACGCCGTGAAGCACAGGAACCTAAATCCTGCGTGTATACCAATTCCACCACTTGCGCGGGGATAGTGTAGCGCGCCCTCGCGGATCCTTGAAAGTGGCTGCGCCGAAAGGGACGCTGAGTCGGCCTGGGGGAAGCGTGCGGGCAACGTCACACACTGGCGGGCAACGTCACACCCCGTCGGGCAACCTCAGGCTGTACCGCAGCACTTACGCGCTCGCCACCGGCAAGTGCCTGCGCGATGAGGCTGCAATGAGGCCCAAACACGCAACGGCCACCACCGCAAGCACACCCAGCATGGCCCAGTACGCATAGGACGTGGAGAGCCAGGCCAGGATCATGGGCACAAAGAAGCCCAGATAGGCCACGGAGTAGTACACGGCGGTCAACCCGGCCAACTGGTCGGGGCCGGCAATCCGGGCCACCTCACTCAGCCCCGCCACCAAGGCCAAGCCATACCCCACACCGAGGATGGCCGCAGCAACCAACCCCAAAGGCAATTCCAGCGCATCGGCAGCCCACGCTCCTAGAGCAAGTCCTACGACGATGAGGGACATGGCAATCATGGTAGCGCGAGCAGACCGGTGGGTGTCAATTTTCCTGGCCACCACTTGGATGCCAATACCGCAACCCAACGTCAACACGGTCATCAAGCCGGCAAAGGCAATCGGCGCCGAACCGGCATGCTTGGCCAGCAACCCTGGAAGAACAGCGTACGCCACGCCCACGCAGGCAAACACCCACGGTGCCGACGGAAGAACAACGCGCAGGAAGCGCCGGTGCGCCACCGCAGGTACACGAAGATCGCTGAGCAACGATGTGGTGGGGGAGTCAGGCGCACCCTCCACCCGCGAGTCACCCACCATCCGCGTTTCCCCCACGGGGAGAATCCCGATGGCAGCCACCACGGCCAACACCACATGGGACAGGTACGGCAAGCGCGTGGGCCACGGCCCCCATTGAGCCAGCAACGAGGCCACTGCCGCGCCGAGCAAGAAACCTCCGGTCAATGCTAGCGATGCCCGCCGCGCTCCGTCGTCGGCCTGACCGTTGACGGCAGAGAGTTCCGTGACCCAGGTGGTGCCCACGGCCATGACCAATCCCAGGGCAATCCCGCACAGAACGCGCCCGATTCCGAGCAGCACGGGTTGCTCGGAACCCAACGCCAGAATCACGGAACCCACTGCGGAAATCGGCGCGGCGGGAAGCATGAGGGGCCGTCTTCCGTATCTATCGGACAGCGGCCCACCAAGCAGTAACGCGGGAACGATGCCTACCACATACGCGGCGAGCAGGCCATCAACCGTCACGGCACCTAGTCCGTCAGCGCGGTACATGACCAGCAGCGGGGTGAACTCGTTGCCTCCCCAAGCCACCGCAGCCATGGCGAACGCCACCCACACCCACGCTCCAGAAACTGATGCCCCAGATACCGACTTCCCTGAGGGGCGGTTACTCACTTTGCGCACGCCTCAGCGTACCCATGTCAGGAGAATTTCTTCTAGTGCGCACCCACGCTGCACCGGAACCGGACCCAGAATCGGTGCGCGCAGCACTCGGTGCGTGAGTCTCAACCTGTACGTGGGTCTTCACTCTGCACGTTGACCTTGTCCGCGGTGTAGCGAGCGGACAAACGCACGGAGGTAGTCCCACACGCCTCCGGAATCCTGAATGCTCGCCACGGCGTAGAGCATCTGTGGGGTGGGTGGCGCGGGGAGGTAGGCAAAGTACACGGGACGCCACTCGGTTGGGTTGTATTGCTCTTTGGCGTGGTGAAGTTCCTTGAACCCGTAGATGGCACTGAAATTCTCGTAGACGTACGTCATGGCGCGCGCCAAGAGTGAACCCCGTCCGGAGGGTTCCATCACGTTGGCCAGAGGTGCCGTCCCCATGGACCCCCAGCGATCTCCCTCAGCAAGAAATTGTTGGAAGGCGTCATAGATGATTTTCTCGGTGATTCCGCCGGGGGCGTGTGAGGTACGACGAGTGACATCGGCCATCCATCCGCGTCCGCCGTCATCGATGAACGGCACAAAGACCACAAAGCCCTGAATCGTACCGTCTGCATCCGCAGCATAGAAGTATCGACGATCCATGGGGTTGTCCAACCCCACCCCGCCCACGGAGAATTGCAGTTCGCTGGTGTTCTTGCCCTCCATCCACTCGGTGGTGATCCGATCAAATGCTGCCTCGATGGCTGGATTGTGGGCTTCTTTGGGGCGGTACTCGGCAGTGGTGAGTCCTGCGTTGGCTGCGCGATGGATTTGGGAGCGCATGCGCGCCCCCTTCTTCCCGGCAAGCGAATACTCGGCAAGATCAAAGCGTGCCTCCTCGCCACATTTCACCGTGCCGTAGCCTCGCTCCTGATAGTGGCTCAGGAACTCGGAGGCAATGTAGAGATAGAACACGTGATGCGCGGTCCGGGCAGCAAACCGGTCAAACTCGTTGAGCAAGGTGGGAAGGTCAGCGGGCGCGCAGATAGGATCACCTGCCACCACGTGCGTAGAACCCACGGATCCGTACGCCACCACGCCGCTGACCTCTTTACTGAAGAACAGCGTTTTATCGTCTTCGAGCGTGAGGTACGAGGCCACGTTGTGACCGTGCGCTGCAAGGAGTTGCCGTACCTGACGGCGCTGAGCGGCAGTGGGTTTTCCGGAGAACACCCACGGGCGCAGGATCAGAACGAGGGCGCCCAGCACGGCAATCCAGGTGAGCCAGAACGCAAGCATCTCAAACCGGGGGGCAAGGTGGGGTGCGCCGGGATTGACAGGCCAGCCCACCAGATTGACCAGTGCTAACCGGAACGATTGCGCTAAGGAGGTTCCCCTTCCCGCCTGCGAGGCGCGAAACTGGTGGTAAGCCAATCCCGTGTTGGCCAGCACCGCAAGGAGGGCTATTGCCCCAAATCCTGCGCCGTACCGCACAGAGCGCCGATCCGAAGGGCAACAGAAGTCCGCAGCGGTCCACAGCAGGATAGCCAGGATGATCACTTTCACTACGGTGAGTGCGGTAGGTACTCCACCCCACAGGTGGCCCGAATGGATGGCGTGCCACAGATGGGTGGCAAGACTCGCCGTCAGTACTACTACGGTGACGGACCACGCCATGCGCTTTCGTTTGTAGAGGTTGGTAGCCATCACCAGCAGTGCAATGGCAAAGAAACCTTGTGCTAAGCGACTCATGGCGGTGAGGTCTGCCACCTCCTCTGCCACGGGGCCAACGGGAATGATAGTGACCAGCACCATGACTCCGGCTACCACCATGGTGGCGAGGATCGCCACGTTGGTGACCCACACCCGCAGGGAGGATGAAGTATTCGAGACGGAACGGCGCAGGGGTGCTAGGGGGACGGTCACCGGTTTACCTGCCCTGGTGTTCTGAGGAACGGGACCGCAAGAAATCCGCACCGAGCTGCGCGTAGCGGACTGGCTCACGGAAGATGGACGTGTGGTGAGCCTGGGGAAGGACGGTCAACTCGGCATCAGCCACGCACTGCACAATTTCCCGGGCGTGATCTACCGTGATGAGGTCTTCTCCGCCAATGATCACCATGACTCGGGCAGTGATAGCGCGCAGTTCGCTTGCCGAAATATCCGAATGGTGGAGCATGAGATCGGTGTAGGCCGCCTCCTGGCGCGCCCAACCACTGACCTTCCCAAGAACGCGAAGCACGCCGCTTTGGAGGCGCAGCGCCGTCAGGAACCAACGTTTGAGCCCGTCAGGACGGACGTTGGGGCTGACCGCCACCAGGGCTTTCACACACTCCGGCGCCGAAGCAGCCACGTGGAGTGCCAGGTTCCCCCCGTCCGAGAATCCGAATAACAGAGCACTGGGCACATGCAGGTGGTCCAGCAACGCTAGGACGTCATTTACCATCACATCCAGGGTGAGGGTTTCCGAACCCCACTGCGAATGTCCGTGACCTCTGCTATCCAGAAGAATCACGCGATAATCAGCGGAGAGTTCCTCGGCAATCCGAGCCATGTGGTGATGCGATTCGCGGTTCCCGTGAAGGAGGACGAGTGCGGGCCCTGATCCCTGCTCGGCATAAAAGAGCGTGGCATCGCCACTGACAAAGTGCATGGCACCATTGTGACACGGGTACTCCGCCATTCACGGGTACTCCAGCGTTCACGGGTACTCCGGCGCTCACGGGTACTCCAGCGCTCACGGGTACTTCAGCGCTCACGGCTCCTGCAATGTGACGGGCCAGGCCCTCAGACCTTAGCCTCCAGCCCCCAGACCTCAGCCCCCATCACTCAGCCCTCAGCACTCAGCTCGGTCAGACCAACTCGGAACCCTGATTCTCCTCCAACGCACCTGTGAACTGGCTCTGGTAAAGCGCGTAGTACGCGCCGCCAGCGGCGAGCAACTCCTCGTGAGTGCCCTTTTCCACAATCGCACCGTCCTCCATGACCAGGATCAAGTCAGCGTCCCTAATGGTGGACAAGCGGTGGGCAATCACAAAGGCGGTACGTCCCTCACGGAGTTTGGCCATAGCACGCTGGACCAACTTCTCGGTGCGCGTGTCCACGGAACTGGTGGCCTCATCCAGAATCAGAATCTCCGGTTGGGAAACGAACGCGCGCGCAATGGTGATCAATTGGCGTTCGCCAGCGGAAATGTTGGCGGCATCCTCTTCCAGCACGGTGTCATACCCGTCAGGCAGCGAGTGGACAAAGCGGTCCACCTTGGTGGCTACGGTAGCCTCCATCACTTCCTCATCCGTGGCGGATTGACGGCCATAGCGGATGTTCTCCCTGATGGTTCCAGCAAAGAGCCACGTGTCCTGCAGCACCATTCCAGTGCGGGCGCGGGCATCATGACGTGTGATGGAGGCGATGTCCTGACCGTCCACCAGGATGCTGCCACCTTGGAGATCGTAGAAGCGCATGAGCAAGTTCACTAGAGTGGTTTTCCCTGCACCCGTGGGTCCAACAATGGCCACGGTTTGACCGGGACGCACCTCAAAGGATAGGTCCTTGATGAGGTCCTGCTCCGGGGTGTAGGAGAAATCAATCCCGCGGAACTCAATCACGCCGTCACCGTGGGTGACGTCAGGAGCGTCCACCGGGTCCGGCACCTGCTCGTCGGCGTCAAGCAGCGTGAACACGCGCTCGGCGCTCGCGGTCCCGGATTGCACCACAGCGGCCATGCCACCCAACTCGGCCAGGGGTTGGCTGAACATTTGGGAGTACTGGATGAACGCCTGGATGGCACCCAGGGACATGCGTCCGCCGGACACAAAGATGCCGCCCACCACCACAATGCCCACAAAGGTGAGGTTCCCAATGAACCCCATGGCGGGCCACATGATGTTGCTCAGGAATTGTGCGCGGAAGGACGTTTGGTACAGTTCCTCGTTCTCCTCAGCAAAACGCTGACGGAACTCAGCCCGCCGGCCAAAGATTTTCACCAGTTGGTGCCCGGAGAAGGACTCTTCCACCCGCCCGTTCAATCGTCCCACCTTGCGCCACTGGAGGCTGAACGCCTCCTGGGACTTGGGGCCAATGATCCCAAAGATGACACCCATCAGGGGAAGCGAAACCAACGCGATCAAGGCCAACTGCCATGACAGCGAGAACATCATCCACAACACACCAATGACCATCAGGATGGACTGGAGTGCCGAGGCGAGCGATTGCTGCATGGTCTGCGTGATGTTGTCAATATCATTGGTGACGCGGGAGATCAGTTCTCCGCGGCGCACCGTGTCAAAGTAGTTGATGGGCAACCGGTTGATCTTCGCCTCAACGTCCTCGCGCAGTTGCCACATGGCACGCACCACCACAATGTTGAAAATGAAGCTCTGCGCCCAACCCAGGACTGCCGAGATGACATAGAGCACCAACACCATGAGGAGCAACTCGCGCAGGCGAGTGAAATCGATCCCCTCACCCGGGATGAAGTGATCCAAGGCCGCCACCATGTCCGCAAAGCGGTCTTGACCTTGGGCGTGGAGGCCTTCCACCACCTGATCCTGCGTGAGCCCTGCGGGCATCTGCCCGCCAAGCCACCCCGTGAAGATCACGTCCGTGGCACGTCCCAGCACGCGTGGGGCCCACACGGCTAACACCACGGAGGCAGCGCCGAAGATAGTCAACACCACGAGGGCAAACTTGTTGCGGGTTAAGAGTCCCAGCATCCGCAGGAACGAGCCGCTGAAGTTTTCGGCCTTGCCGGGAGCAACACCGTCCCAGGTTTCGGAGGCAAGCCGAGCCTGTTCACCCAGTTCAATTTCAATTTCTTCCTCGGTCATCACCGAGGTGGTTGCGGTGTCAGTCATCGGGTCACCTCCGTCACGTTCATCTCATCCACGGCCATCGGGTCCGCGCCTGCACCATCAGTGTTCAATTCCGCAGCAGCGTCAGCGTCCGCCCCACGCGGTGATCCCACCACGCTGAGCGATCCAGTCACCGCCGCCTCGTCATCGGACCCAAACTGCGAATCCACAATTTCTCGGTACGTTTGGCAACTGGTCATCAACTCGGCATGCGTGCCGTTGCCGACCAGGCGCCCGTCATTCAGCACCAGGATGGCGTCAGCGTCCATGATCGACGACACACGCTGGGCCACCACTATCTTGGTGACCTCGGGAATCTCTTTCCAGAGTGCGGCACGCAGGCGTGCATCCGTGGCCACGTCCAACGCGCTGAACGAGTCATCCAGCAACAGTACGGGCGGGCGCCTCAGCACGGCACGAGCAATGGCCAAACGTTGACGTTGCCCACCGGACACGGTGGTGCCGCCCTGGGAGATGCGTGCTTCCAACTGCCCGTTCATGTCACGCACAAAGCCGTCAGCCTGCGCAATTTCCAGGGCCTTCCATACGTCCTCGTCGGAGGCATCCTCCTTACCGAGGCGGACGTTAAAGCCCACGGTGCCAGAGAAGAGGAATGGGCGTTGTGGAACCAAACCCAAGTCCGCCCACAGCGTCTCCAAGTTCAACTCGCGAGCATCCACATCACCCACGCGCACTGACCCGGAGGTGGGGTCAAACATGCGGGCAATCAGGTTCAGCATGGTGGTTTTCCCTGCACCGGTGGACCCCACAATGGCCAC
Source organism: Cellulomonadaceae bacterium (assembly GCA_031256435.1). Classification (GTDB taxonomy): domain Bacteria; phylum Actinomycetota; class Actinomycetes; order Actinomycetales; family Cellulomonadaceae; genus Xylanimonas. The sequence goes on along the minus strand of JAIRQO010000035.1, from coordinate 36,816 downwards.
GGTTTGGCCCGGCTTGGCCGTGAAGGTGATGTTGCGCAGCACGGGCGCTTCCGCACCGGGGAAGGTGAAGGTCACATCATCCATGGCCACGGAACCCGGTTCTACCAGCTCGGTGACGGGCTCAGCAGGCTCCGCCAGGGTGGACTCGGAATCAAGCACCTCACCCACACGCTCGGCGGACACCGAAGCGCGGGGGATGGAAATCATCATGAAGGAGGCCATCACAATCCCGGACATGATTTGGGCCACGTACTGCATGAACGCCATCAGCGTTCCAATCTGCACGTTCCCGTGATCCACCTGGATAGCGCCAAACCACAACACGGCCAGCATGGCCAGGTTCATCACAATGGTGACCAGCGGGAACAGAATCACAAACAGCGAACCGATCTTCCTGCCCACCACCATGATGTCCGTGTTGGCCGAGCGGAATCGTGCCGCCTCAATGTTCTCGCGAACAAAGGCACGCACCACGCGTACTCCCGTCAGTTGTTCGCGCATGATCAAGTTGACAGTGTCCAATTTGGTTTGGAAACTGCGGAAGAGAGGCAGCATGCGGGACACGATGATCAAAGCCATCACAATCAACGTGGGCACTACCACGCCAATGATCCAGGACAGATTCACGTCCTGACGCAATGCCATGATGATGCCACCAATGGCCATCATGGGAGCGTTGATGAGCATCGTCGAACCCATCATGGCCATCATCTGGATCTGTTGAATGTCATTGGTGTTGCGGGTGATGAGTGATCCTGCCCCAAATTGGGAGACCTCACGCTCGGAGAACCCGGACACACGCTCGTACACGTCATTGCGCAGATCACGACCCATCGCCATGGACGCCCGAGCAGCAAACCACGTGGCCACAACGGCGGACAGGATTTGGAGGAGGGAAATACCCAGCATGAACCCACCCGTGCGCCAGATGTACCCGGTGTCTCCGGTGGACACACCTTGGTCAATGATGCGCGCGTTGAGGTGCGGGAGGTAGAGCATGCCGAGCGCGGCTAGGAACTGGAAAACCAGCACCCCCAGCAACAGCCAGCGGTAGGGGCGCAAGTAGCGCACCATGAGCGTCCACAACACAGTGATGTCCAATCGGTAGAGAGGGTTGAGCCTGTCATGGTGAACCATAAACCAGGGTCAGGATATGAAATCACGCGGGGAGCGTGGAGACCCCCAGCGCTAGAGAAAGAACGAAAACCACAGACTAGTCTGCGGCCTTGGGCAGACCAAATCTCCGAGGTATCCCGTGATCGTTTCATGTCCGACGAGGGACAGTCGGGTCAGTGGAGCGGTTCAACGCCCCTGGTGCCCAGCCTGCGCGCGAGCCAGCGCCCTAGCCTGTGCGCGAGCCAGTGACCCAGCCTGATCGTCAGGACCTCAGCCTGATCCACAGACCCACACCAGGCAATCCTGACCAAAAACCCCAACACCCCACACACTCCACTCAGTATTCAATACAGTGGGAACATGGCTCACTTTGATGTGGTATTACTTGGCGCAGGACCCGGCGGATACGTGGCTGCAATCCGAGCGGCGCAACTCGGGAAGTCCGTGGCCATCATCGAGGAGAAGTACTGGGGTGGCGTGTGCCTGAACGTGGGCTGTATCCCCTCCAAGGCGCTTCTGCGTAACGCGGAGTTGGCCAACATTTTCACCCATGACAAGGACCTGTTTGGGATCTCCGGTGACGCCACCTTTGATTTTGGCAAGTGCTGGGATCGCTCGCGTGTGGTGGCCGAAGGGCGCATGAAGGGCGTCCATTTCTTGATGAAGAAGAACAAGATCACGGAGTTTGATGGCCGCGGAACCTTCATTGACGCAAAGACCATCAAGGTGGCCCTCAATAACGGCGGGGAGGAAACCGTCACGGCGGATAACGTGATCATTGCCACCGGCTCCCAGGTGCGCCTCCTGCCCGGCGTGACGCTCTCAGACAACGTGGTCACGTATGAGAAGCAGATCATGAACCGTGATCTCCCCAGGTCCATTGCCATCATTGGTGCTGGTGCCATTGGTATGGAGTTCGGCTACGTACTCAACGCTTACGGCGTGAACGTCACGATCATTGAGTATGCCCCGCGAGCCCTGCCCAATGAGGATGAGGCCGTCTCTGCGGAGATTGCCAAGGCGTACAAGAAACTCGGAGTCACCCTTCTGACCTCCACCGCAGTGCAGACTGTGGAGGATCGGGGCAGCGATGTCCGCGTCACCTACAAGGCAGCCCAGGGCGATGCCACCGGGGAAATCACCGTGGACCGCGTGCTCTCCGCCGTGGGATTTGCCCCCAATGTCAGCGGCTACGGGCTAGAGAACACCGGCGTAGCGCTCACCGAGCGCGGCGCCATTGCCATCGACGATTTCATGCGCACCAACGTGGATGGTGTGTACGCCATTGGTGACGTCACCGCAAAACTCATGCTCGCCCACGTGGCCGAAGCGCAGGCCGTGGTGGCCGCCGAGACTATTGCCGGCGCCGAAACCATGCCCCTGGGTGACTACATGATGATGCCGCGTGCCACGTTCTGCTCGCCGCAAATTGCGTCCTTTGGGTACACCGAAGCCCAAGCACGAGCCAAGGCCGCAGAAGAAGGACGTGAGATCACGGTGTCCTCCTTCCCGTTCATGGCCAACGGTAAGGCCCACGGCCTGGGGGAGACCACCGGCTTTGTCAAGATTGTGGCTGACGCGCAGTACAAGGAACTTCTGGGCGCTCACATGATTGGCCCGGATGTGTCCGAGATGCTTCCGGAACTCACGCTCGCCGCCAAGTGGGATCTCACGGCGGAAGAGATTGCCCGCAATGTTCACACGCACCCCACATTGTCCGAGGCAATCCAGGAAGCGATCCACGGAATCGTCGGGCATATGATCAACTTCTGATCCCGCCGAAGGTCTCCTCAGACACAACCAGGGGAGAACCTCCCACAATGTCTGATTTATGCCGATGTGACCTTCCCCACATTGCCTGATTCCCGTGGCGCTTTACCGCCCGATGAAGGGTAGATATCCGCATACGGGCGCACAATGAAGGTATGTCCGATACCACAACATCAGCGGCCGCTTCTGCCGCCAATAAGAAGGCCATTGGTCTTGCCGTCTCCGCCGCCGTGGGTGGCTTCTTGTTCGGTTTTGACTCGTCTGTGATCAACGGTGCCGTTGCTGCCGTTGAGAACAAATTCAACATCAGTGCCGCCACCACCGGCTTTGTTGTTGCCATTGCTCTACTCGGTTGTGCGCTTGGTGCCTGGGCGGGTGGCCGCTGGGCTGACAAGTGGGGCCGCATCAAGGTGATGGTCTCTGGTGCCATCATCTTCTTTGTTTCCTCGTTGCTGTCCGCCTTCGCGTGGAACGCTGTGTCCCTGGGTGTGTTCCGGTTCCTTGCTGGTATCGGTATTGGTATTGCCTCGGTCATCGCTCCCGCGTACATTGCAGAAATCGCCCCCGCCAGGATGCGTGGTCGGCTCGGCTCGCTCCAGCAACTCGCCATCACCGTGGGTATCTTTGCCGCGCTGCTTTCTGACCAACTCTTTGCTCACAACGCTGGCGCCGTAGGCGAAGGCGTCCCCATTGCCGCTGGTGAAATCCTCGGTTGGCCTGCCTGGCGTTGGATGTTCCTTGTCTGCATCATTCCTGCTGCCGTATACGGCATCCTCGCGTTGCGTATGCCGGAATCTCCCCGGTTCCTGGTGGCCAACGGCAAGTCCGCCGAAGCCAAGTCCGTGTTGGCCTCCGTGCTCGGCCCGGACGAGGACGTGGACCAGCGCCTCGCTGACATTGAAAACACCATTGAATCTGACAAGGCTCTTGCTGCTGAAGGCAACGTGCTGAAGGAAACCCGCCCCGGCAAGAAGGGCTTCCTGGGTCTGCGCAAGATTGTATGGATTGGTATTGCCCTGTCCGTGTTCCAACAGTTTGTTGGTATCAACGTCATCTTCTACTACTCCACCATCCTGTGGAAGGCCGTGGGATTCGGAGAAGCACAGGCATTCACCGTGTCTACCTTGACCTCCATCACCAACGTTGTGGTCACCTTCATTGCTATCGCTCTGGTTGACAAGATTGGCCGTAAGCCGCTGCTGCTCATCGGTTCTGCGGGCATGGCCGTCACCCTCGGCATGATGGCCTTGGCGTTCACCCACTCCACCGGCACTGGCGATAACATCACCCTGGGAGGCGCCTGGGGCGTCACCGCTCTGATCTGCGCCAACCTGTTTGTGGTGTTCTTCGGAGCCACCTGGGGCCCCGTGGTTTGGGTTCTCCTTGGTGAAATGTTCCCCAACCGCATCCGTGCCGCCGCCATCGGCTTGGCCGCAGCCTTCCAGTGGGTAGCCAACTTCCTCATCACCGTGACCTTCCCGCCGATGCTCTCGGCGTGGGGCGCCTCGGTTCCTAACCTGCTGTACGCAATCTTCGCTGCACTGTCCTTCGTGTTTGTTCTGTTCATGGTCCGCGAGACCAAGGGCAAGCAACTTGAGGAGATGGAAGAGCACTAAGCTCTCGCCAGCACTTCATCAGAGACGGCCTCCACATGGTGGGGGCCGTTTCTGTGTGCGTTGGGTCAGAGGCCACTCAAGGGCATGGCCACGCGCAGTTTGGAAGCACAACGGCGATTTCTGCGGCCTTTCGACGACGATGGGGCCTGTACGAGCGCAGTTTGGAAGCACAACGGCGATTCCTGCGCCCGCGTCCCCGCCCTGTTGCTGACCGTCCGCGCGGTGTTACCACCGCACCAGCACCCACCACCCCGTAGGCTAGGGGAGTGACCAGCGTGAACACTTTCGGCTCCCAATCCACCCTGAGCGTCAATGGCCAGGACTATGAAATTTTCCGCCTGGACGCGGTGCCCGGCACGCAGCGCCTTCCGTATTCCCTGAAGGTCCTGGCCGAAAACCTCCTGCGCACCGAGGACGGCGCCAATATCACAGCCGATCACATCCGAGCCTTGGCCGCCTGGGACCCCTCCGCCCAGCCCGATACCGAGATCCAGTTCACCCCCGCCCGCGTGCTCATGCAGGACTTCACGGGCGTTCCGTGCGTGGTAGACCTGGCCACCATGCGCGAGGCCGTCACGGACTTGGGAGGCGACCCCCAGCGCGTCAACCCCCTCGCGCCCGCCGAAATGGTCATTGACCACTCGGTCCAAATTGACGTGGCAGGCTGCGGTGACGCCCCGCAACGCAACGTGGAGTTTGAGTATCAGCGCAACGGCGAGCGGTACCAGTTCCTACGGTGGGGCCAATCCGCTTTTGACGAGTTCAAGGTGGTGCCACCCGGTACGGGCATCGTCCACCAGGTCAACATCGAATACCTTGCCCGCATTGTCATGACGCGCACCGTGGACGGCGCCCTGCGCGCGTATCCGGATTCCTGCGTGGGCACGGACTCGCACACCACCATGGTCAACGGTCTGGGCGTGCTCGGCTGGGGCGTGGGCGGCATTGAAGCCGAAGCGGCCATGTTGGGGCAACCCGTATCCATGCTGATTCCTCGCGTGGTGGGCTTCAAACTCACGGGCGATATCCCCACCGGCGTCACTGCCACGGACGTGGTGCTCACCATCACGCAACAACTCCGCCGCCACGGCGTGGTGGGCAAGTTTGTGGAATTCTACGGGGCTGGGGTGGCCGCCGTGCCGCTCGCCAACCGCGCCACCATTGGCAATATGAGCCCCGAGTTCGGCTCCACCGCTGCCATTTTCCCCATCGACGATGTCACGCTCGAGTATCTCCGTCTCACCGGCAGGAGCGATGACCAGGTAGCCCTGGTGGAGGCGTACGCCAAGGCGCAGGGCTTGTGGCATGACCCGGACTCCGAGCCGCAATTCAGTGAATACCTGGAACTGGACCTCTCCACGGTGGTGCCGTCCATTGCCGGTCCTAAGCGTCCGCAGGATCGGATCGAGTTGGCCAGTGCGCGGGACGTGTTTGAACGTGACGTGCTGAATTACGTGTCCGAGGAGGAGGCCGCCCCCTTCCGTCGCAGGGCATTGGAGGGCATCGACGAAGCGGGCGACGAATCCTTCCCCGCCTCGGATTCCCCCGCCGTCTCGCAGAACACCGAACACCGCCGCCCGCAGAAAGTCACCAGCATCACCACTGCTGACGGTAGCCGGATGACCCTGGACCACGGCCACGTGGTGATTGCGTCCATCACCTCCTGCACCAACACCTCCAACCCGTCCGTGATGCTCGCGGCAGGGCTGCTGGCACGCAAAGCGCACGAGCGCGGTCTCACGCCCAAGCCGTGGGTGAAAACCTCCATGGCGCCAGGCTCGCAAGTGGTGACCAGTTACTACCAGAAGGCCGGCTTGTGGCCGGACCTTGAAGCCCTCGGGTTCCACCTGGTGGGCTACGGCTGCGCCACGTGCATTGGGAACTCCGGACCGCTGGCCGAGGAAATCAGCGCCGCCGTCCACACGCACGGGCTCTCCGTGGCCGCCGTACTCAGCGGGAACCGCAACTTTGAAGGGCGCATCAACCCGGACGTCACCATGAACTACTTGGCGTCTCCGCCGTTAGTGATTGCCTACGCCCTGGCAGGAACCATGGACTTTGATTTTGACGTGGAGCCGTTGGGCTTTGACGCCGATGGTGCCCCGGTGTTCCTCAAGGACATCTGGCCGAGTGCTGCTGAGGTGCAGGAATGCATTGACGCGAGCATTGACCGTGACATGTTTGTGTCCGATTACGCGGACGTGTTTGCGGGCGACGAGCAATGGCGTGCCCTGGACGTCCCTGAAGGCACCACGTTCACGTGGGATCCCGCGTCCACCTACGTGCGCAAACCTCCGTACTTTGACGGAATGACCCGTGACCCGGAGGCCGTGACGGACATTTCCGGCGCGCGCGTGCTCGCGTTACTCGGGGATTCCGTGACCACGGACCACATCTCCCCAGCCGGGGCCATCAAGCCTGATTCCCCGGCAGGATGCTACTTGGCGGAGCACGGCGTGGAGCGCAAGGACTTTAACTCCTACGGGTCACGCCGCGGCAACCACGAGGTCATGATTCGAGGAACGTTTGCCAACATCCGCCTGCGTAACCTGTTGCTGAGCAGTGAAAACAACGGAGCCGGGGTGGAAGGCGGGTTCACTCGTGACTTCACCACGGGCGAGGTGGCTTCCATCTATGACGCCGCCCAGAACTACGCTTCCGGTGACGGCACCCCGTTGGTGGTTCTTGGCGGGAAAGAGTACGGCAGTGGATCGTCGCGCGATTGGGCGGCAAAAGGCACGGCACTGCTGGGCGTTCGCGCCGTCATCGTCGAAAGTTTTGAACGGATTCACCGGAGCAACCTCATCGGCATGGGCGTGCTGCCGTTGCAATTCCCGCAGGGGAGTACGGCGCGCTCGCTGGGCTTGGACGGGACCGAGGTGTTCACCATCACCGGCGTCACCGCACTCAATGACGGCATCACGCCGGAAACGGTGCAGGTGGTGGCCACCGCAGAGGACGGCAGCGTCACCACGTTTGACGCGACGGTTCGCATCGACACCCCCGGCGAGGCCGATTACTACCGTAACGGTGGCATCCTGCAGTACGTTTTGAGGTCGCTGATTTGATCTGAGGCCCTGCGGCGCGGTTGGATACCGGGGTGAATACACCGGCAATCAAACTGACGGACCTCCACAAGGAGTTCGCGTCCCGCTCAGGCAGCGGAGTAGTGAAGGCCGTTGATGGGATTGACGTCACCATCAACGCGGGCGAGATTGTGGCGTTCCTTGGCCCCAACGGAGCAGGGAAAACCACCACCTTGGACATGGTGCTCGGCTTCACCGAACCCACCCAGGGCACGGTGGAAGTGCTGGGCACCTCGCCACGCAAAGCAGTCTCCCACGGACACGTGTCCGCCGTTCTCCAGACCGGCGGACTGCTCCACGGCCTGACTGTGGAAGAAACCGTGAAACTCATTGCCGGCCTGCACAAGGTGCCCGAACGCGTGAACGATGTCATTGAGCGCACCGGGTTGACTGAGATCAAGGACCGGAAAACGCAGTTGTGTTCCGGCGGAGAGCAGCAGCGGCTCAAGTTTGCGTTGGCGCTGTTGCCTCAGCCTGAGATTCTTGTGCTCGACGAACCGACGGCCGGGATGGACGCTGGAGCGCGTCGCGAATTCTGGGGCACCATGCGCCAGGAAGCCAGCCAGGGTAAAACCATTATCTTTGCCACGCACTACCTGGAAGAGGCGCAGGAATTCGCACCTCGGACGGTGTTGGTTGATGGCGGGAAGATTCGTGCTGACCGTCCCACGGACGAGTTGCGCACCCTGGTAGGGGACCGCGTGGTGTCTGCCACATTGCCCGGTTCTGGTGCTGGTGCTGACGGTGCCGATGTTGACGGTGCCGGTGTTGACGGTGCCGATGCTGGCTCGTCGTACACGGAAGCCACAAGCCGGATTGCCGCTGTGGACGGCGTGCGCGAGGTCCGGATGGAAGGGGACCGCGTCATTGTTGAGGGTTCCGCCTCGGACGCCGTGGCCCGCCTGCTCTTGACGGACCTGGGTGCGAGCGAACTGGAAGTGTCCTCGCCGTCCCTGGAATCCGCATTCTTTGCCCTGACTCAAGGCCAGGAGGCCCACTGATGAACTTCACATACTTTCGAATCGATCTGCTGCGGCAACTCAGAGATATTGGGAACACGGCCATCATCATTGGGTTGCCCGTGATCATGTACTTGGTGTTCGGGTCTACCGGCGGTAGCGGTGACCAAGTGGTGGGCAGCGCCAACGAGCAGTTCTACGTGATGGTGTCCATGGCCGTGTACGGCGCCGCGATGGCTACCACGTCCATTGCCGGTATTGCCGCCATTGAGCGCATTCAAGGGTGGGGCCGCCAGTTGGCCCTGACGCCCATGACCTCCACGGGCTTTGTGGTGACCAAGGTGACCGTGGCGCTGACGTACTCGTTCTTTGCCGCTGGGGCCGTGTTCATTGCGGGCGCGCTCACCGGGGCCGAAGGAAGCGCGAGTGTGTGGATTCGTTCGTTCCTGCTGGTGTGGCTGACCTCCGGGTTGTTCGCGTTGTTTGGCCTGGCCATTGCGCAGTTGTTCAAGTCCGAGAGCGCCGTGTCCATTGCCACGGCGGGATTGGTGTTGCTGTCCTTCCTGGGGAACCTCTTTGTTCCGCTGTCCGGCACCATGCTCAACGTGGCTCGGTTCACGCCGATGTACGGGATTTCCGGGTTGGCTCGATGGCCCCAGATGCACGGCGCCATCATTGACAACACCGTGGCATCCATGGCCGAGTGGCCGCACGATTCCCTGTGGGCATTGATCCTGAACGTTCTGGTGTGGGCCCTGATCTTCGGTGGCATTGCCACCCTCGCGGTCACCCGCAGCCGCAAACGCCAGTAGGTCTGCCCGGCCCCGTCATCTCACCAACTGGTGTGGAGGGGTTGGCCTTCGGCGTAGCCGGCGGCGCTTTGGATGCCCACCACGGCGTTGTCTGTGAACTCGGCCAGGCTGCGCGCACCGGCGTAGGTACACGCTGAGCGCAGCCCGGAGGTGATCTCGTCTAGGAGGTCTTCCACACCGGGGCGCTCGGGGTCCAGGAACATGCGTCCCGTGGAAATCCCCTCCTCGTACAGGCTCTTGCGGGCGCGGTCAAACCCCGTCCCTGAGCCCGCCGTCCGGGCAGCCACGGCGCGTGCGGACGCCATGCCGAAGGACTCCTTATACAACCGTCCCGTGCCGTCATCATGGAGATCACCGGGAGACTCGTTGGTTCCGGCAAACCAGGAACCGATCATCACCTGAGAGGCACCGGCGGCCAGCGCCAAGGCCACGTCTCTGGGGTGCCGCACCCCGCCGTCAGCCCACACGTGAGCGCCGAGTTCCCGCGCGGCCTGCGCACACTCCAGAACGGCAGAAAACTGGGGACGTCCCACGGCTGTCATCATCCGCGTAGTACACATGGCGCCGGGTCCCACGCCCACCTTGGCTATCGTCGCACCTGCTGACACTACGTCACGTACACCCTCTGCGGTGACCACATTCCCCGCTGCCACGGGCAGATCCCCGGACACCGAGCGCACCGCCTCCAGTGCTTGCAGCATCTTGGTTTGATGGCCGTGCGCGGTGTCCACCACCAGCAGGTCCACCCCGGCGTCCACCAAATCGCGCGCCTTAGCGGCTACGTCCCCGTTGATTCCCACGGCTGCCCCAATGCGCAGGTGGCCGCGCGCATCCAGCGCGGGGGAGTACACGGTGGAACGCACCAGGCCCTTGCGCGTCACCACGCCAGCCAAGGTGCCGTCCGCGCGTGTCACCACGGCTACATTGGCGTGAACATCGTCGAGCTTTTCAAAGGTGCCGGGGAGCCCCGTACGGGCCAGGTCAGAGATGCTGACCGTCAGCGCTGCCGGGTGCATGACGCGTCCTGCTTGGGAGAAGCGATCCACTCCCACGCAGGCCGAGGCAGGCACCACGCCGAGCGGCGCGCCGTTGTTATCCACCACCACGGCCAGGCCATGCGCGCGCTTGCCCAGGAGCGCAATCACGTCCGAGATGGGAGCGCTCGCCTCCACCACTACCGGCGTTTCTACCACTACATGGCGGTTCTTCACCCCGGCCACCACATTGGCCACAATGTCCACGGGGATGTCCTGCGGGAGGATGGTGATGCCTCCGCGGCGCGCTACGGTCTCGGCCATGCGGCGTCCTGCCACGGCGGTCATATTCGCTACGACGATGGGGATGGTGGTGCCGGTGCCGTCGGCCGTGCTGAGGTCCACGTCATAGCGGGAGGACACGTCCGAGCGGGTGGGGACAAGGAAAACATCGCCATAGGTCAGGTCAGTTGAGGGCACTTGCCCGTTGAGGAACCGCATATCCCAAGGTTATCGCCGGTCAACCCGTAGGCTGTTCCGCATTGCATCCGGGAAGCATCCACACGGCGCTGCCTGGAGCCGAATCTTGTCAGCAACCAAGGAGGGGTGCGCGTGCCCGAGGAGCAGGTCACCGCTCATGTGACTGAGCCGATTCTTCCGAGGATCACCATTCCGAGTGAACTCACACGTTTATCCGCTGGCGAGTGTACGGCGCTGGCGCAGGAAATCCGCGAGTTTCTCATTGAAAATGTGTCCAAAACGGGCGGACATTTAGGGCCGAATCTGGGCGTGGTGGAGACCACTATTGCCATGCACCGCGTGTTCGATTCCCCACGAGACACTTTTGTTTTTGACACCGGCCACCAGAGTTATGTTCACAAACTGCTGACGGGCCGCCAGGATTTCAGCGCGCTGCGGAAAAAGGGCGGACTCTCCGGCTACCCCAACCGCGCCGAGTCCGTGCATGACGCCGTGGAAAACTCCCACGCCTCGGCGGCGCTGAGTTGGGCGGACGGCATCTCCAAGGCCAATGAGCTCACCGGGAAAGCGGACCGCTACACCGTGGTGCTGGTGGGGGACGGCTCGCTGACCGGCGGCATGGCGTGGGAAGCGCTCAACAACATTGCCCAAGTGGAGCGTCCTCTTGTCATTGTGGTCAATGACAACGGCCGTTCCTATTCCCCGACGATTGGGGCACTGGCTACTCACCTTGACGTCATCCGCACCAACCGCGAGTATGAGAAAATCCTCAGTTGGGGCGAACGCACGCTGCTGAGGATGGGAAGGCCAGGGAACTTTGTGTTCCGGTGGCTGCGCGGATTGCGCAAGGGCCTGAAGAAGGTGGCCTATCCGCAGGGTCTGTTTGAGGACTTGGGGATCAAGTATCTTGGCCCAGTCAACGGACACGATGTGATTGCCGTGGAGCACGCATTGGAACGTGCCAAGCAGTTCCGCGCACCGATCATTGTTCACGTTCACACGGAGAAAGGCCGCGGCTACGCTCCGGCAGAAAATGACGCCGCAGATCGTTTCCACGCCGTGGGGGCTTACCATCCCGAGACGGGACTCCCGGTGGTGACCAGCAGATTTGGCTGGACTGCCGTGTTTGCTGATGAGATTGTCACCTTGGCTCGCGAGCGTGAGGACATTGTGGGCATCACCGCCGCCATGTTGCACCCCGTGGGGTTGGCGCCCTTCCAGGAGGAGTTCCCTCAGCGGTGCATTGACGTGGGCATTGCCGAACAGCACGCTGTTGCCGCTGCAGCCGGGTTGGCCTATGGGGGTCTACACCCCGTGGTGGCACTGTACGCCACCTTCCTGAACCGCGCCTTTGACCAGGTACTCATGGACGTGGCGGACGCACCCACGGTGGTGCGCTACCCCAAGGGCGAGTTGCCTGAGCCGATTCCTGCGCTGAGCAGTGCAGGTGGGGTTGATGTGATTTATGACTCGGAGGGTTTTGGTTCCGAGGGTTTCGACCGTCGGTCGCCCAGCGACCAAGCTCAACCATCCGAATCGCAGGGAGTGCGCGTGCTCCTGGTGGGGCTGGGCTCCATGGCTCCCGTGGCCGGGGAGGTAGCACAGCAGTTGCGCACGGAGGGCATCGCCGTCACGGTGGCTGCTCCCACCTGGATTCTGCCCGTCCCCGCAGGGCTCGTCGAACTGACGCGAAACTACCAACTCATTGTCACCGTGGAGGACGGACTGGTGGATGGTGGTGCAGGAGAGGCGCTGGCCCACGCGATGGCTGACGCCGCCATTGCCACCCCGGTGCGGATGCTGGGGTTGCCGGACGAGTTTCTGGCTCATGCCAGCCGCGAGCAAATAGCCGAGGAACGCGGCCTGACCGCTGAGGGTATTGCCGCGACGGTGCGCACAGCGATGGCGCACTGACCCGGCGGACTGAACCGGGGTACTGAACGGCGCACCCAACGGGCACACTGACCTGTGACACTGAACTGTGACACTGAACTGGCGCACTGGCGGAAATCTGTGCGTCTATGTGGCCGCTCGTGGCCTGGATAGGGGAGACTAGGGACATGACAGTGACATCTGACGCGGACGGCACTCACGAGGCACCGGCCGCTCAGCCCCACAAGCCTGTTGCCATCATCTTTGGCGATGGACATGGCGGAGCGCCCATTGAACTTGAAGTTCCCACCTCGCCCCGCAGGCGCACGGGTGCGGGATTATCTGGCGTGCAACTCACGGACATGCTGGACCGCAAGCAGAAACTCGCCATGATGCGCTCCGGTGATCTGGGTTCAGTTCACTCCTGGGAGTTGGTGACCTCGGTTGACGGTCCGGGAACCCGCATGACGGTGTTCCTCAACGGGTGCCCGCTGCGATGCTTGTATTGCCACAATCCTGACACCTTCAAAATGGGCGATGGCGAACCCGTCACTGCTGAGGAGTTGCTGAAGAAAATCAGCCGGTATCGCGCAATTTTCCGGACGTCCGGAGGCGGTATCACGCTGTCCGGCGGAGAGGTGCTGCAGCAGCCCGCCTTTGCCGCCAAGATCATTCGCGGCGCCAAGCAGATGGGCATTCACGTCACGCTGGACACCTCCGGTTACCTGGGCCGCGCGCTCACCGATGACATGTTGCGGGACGTGGACCTGTTCCTGCTGGACGTGAAATCCGGCATCCCGGAGTTGTACAAGAAGATGACGGGCGTGGAACTGCAGCCCACCTTGGACTTTGGCAGGCGCATTGCTCGTGAAGGTCTGCCTGGCGGCGAGGACGAGGCGAACCCGTCCAAGGTGTGGCTGCGCTTTGTGTGCGTGCCGGGGTACACCGATGCCGTGGAAAACGTGGAAATCATTGCCGAGTACGCCGCTGAATTGCAGGCGATCCGGCCCGGCGTGATTGACCGCGTGGAGATTTTGCCGTTCCACCAGTTGGGCACGGACAAGTGGCATGAACTCGGGCTCGATTACGCGCTGGAGGGCGTCCGCTCCCCGGACAAGGAAACCTTGGAGCGCGTCCGTGAGCAGTTCCGTTCCCGCGGTTTGACCACGTTCTAGATTTCCCGACGACGATGCAGGTGTGGCGGTCTCTCGCAGAAGCACAGTGCGCCTTGGAGCGGGGGTTTCGACCGTCGCCGACCACAGGTCGGCTGGCTCAACCACCCGCTGTTGACGGGGACGCTGGGCTCGCGGCGGGTGCTGGCTTCCCGGCGGATGCTGGGCTGGCGGTGGCGGCTGCGACGTGGAAACGCACCGCCCTGACCATCGGGATTTTTGATGGGGTTCACCGGGGTCATCGCGAGGTACTTTCCAGGGTGGTGGACTTGGCACGTGAGCGGAATCTAATGGCTGTGGCGGTGACCTTTGATCCGCACCCCGCACGCGTACACCGTCCCTTGACCGCGCCCGCCATGATTTCTAGCCTTGACCAGCGCTTGGCGTTTATGGCGGACCTGGGGTTGGACGGCGTGCTGGTGGTGGAGTTCACGCCTGAGTTTTCGGCGCTGACTCCCGAGGAGTTTGTGCGCCAGTATCTGGTGGATGGCCTTCATGCTGCCGTGGTGTGCCTTGGCAAAGACGTCCGCTTTGGTGCCGGGAATCGTGGTGACCTAGGGACCTTGATAACGCTGGGCGAGCGCTACGGCTTTGACGTTGACGCCCTTGAGGACGTAGGCAATTCCCCCCGTGCATTGGCCAGCGGCGTGCCTTCCGTTGTCCCTCCGGTCACCGATTCCCCTCTCCGTCATCCTACGGCTGCCGAGTCCCCATCCCGTCATCCTGCGGTCGCCGAAGGCGGCTCGCAGGATCTCTCCCCAGCCAATCGCATTTCCTCCAGCGCCATTCGCCAGGCCCTCGCCGAGGGTGACGTCGCCACAGCAGCGCTGATGCTTGGGCGGGCGCACCGTGTCAGCGGCCAGGTGGTACACGGCGATCACCGCGGACGCACCCTAGGTTTCCCCACAGCAAACTTGGGCAATCCCACCGGCATGATTCCCGCTGACGGCGTATACGCCGGCTGGCTCCTCCGATCCGCGCCCGCGAGTTCCCCCCTCCGTCATCCTGAGTCCGCTGAGACTCCACTCCCTCATCCTGCGCCCGCGAGTTCCCCCCTCCGTCATCCTGCGGCTGCCGAAGGCGGCTCGCAGGATCTCTCCCCAGCCAACGGCACGTCCCTCAGCCCCACCCTCCAGCGACTCCCCGCTGCCATTTCTGTGGGAACCAACCCCACCTTCAACGGGCAACGCGAACGCAGAATCGAGGCCTACGTGCTGGACCGCACAGACCTGGATCTCTACGGCGAGGACGTGACCGTGGAATTAGAGCAGCGCGTCCGCGGCACCGAGAAGTTCGATGACGCGAACGCGCTGATCACGCAAATGCGGGACGATGTGACAGCGATCCGGAGCCTTCTGGCCAACCCAACGCCGCCCAGCTAACCCAGCACCGCCTCACCCAAGCACCTAGTTCAGCGCCGCCACCATGATCACACCCAGCGGCAAGGCAATGAAGGCACCCACCAAGTACGTGGCAATCACCCATTTGCGGTCCGTGGCCACCTCAGCCAACCATTCCGCGCACTTCAACGGAACATCACGCAACACGGGGATCATGTAGATCACCACCATGGAGAAGATGTTGTAAAGCAGGTGAACAAAGGCGGCCTGCAACCCAATCTGGGCGTTGCCGCCCACCAGGGTGAACGCTGCAAACACCACCGTGAACGTGGTTCCAATGTTGGCCCCCACGGTCACCGGGTACAACTGCTTGGTGGTCAAGAGTTTGGCTCCGGCAAAGGGGATCAGCACGGAGGTGGTGATGGTGGAGGATTGCGTAATGACCGTGGCACCCATGCCTGTGGCCATGGCCACGTACTGGTTTCCGCCAGCAGTTCGCGTGAGCATGTCACGCGCGCCGCCCACCATCAGGATTTTCAGCAACTTGGACAGATACTTCACCGAGGCAAAAATCAGCACCGCACCCAGCACCACCAGGAAGGCAGCGCCCGCTCCGTTTCCGTTGGAAATGGAGTAGGTGGAGTCTGCAATGAGGTTGACCACGGGACGCGTGACCGTACGGATCACGTTGAAATCACCGGGATCCGGCAGCCACGTCATGCCGTACATGGCACTTGTCAGCACGCCGGACAGGCGCTCCAGCGGCTGGAACATCAGTTCCAGCGGGAAGAAGATGGCCAGTGCCAGCCAGTTGTAGAAGTCATGGATGGATGACGCGGCCAGGGCTCGCCGGTATTCGTCGCGCTGGTGGATGTAGCCCAACGCAATGAGCGTGGTGGTCACCGTGGTGCCCACGTTGGCGCCCAACATGATGGGGATTGCGCCCGAGAGAGGGAGAACCCCGGCTCCCACGGCGGTCACGGCAATGGCCGTCGTCGTCGTAGAAGATTGAATGAGCACGGTGGCCAACACGCCCACAAACAGGCCCACCCACGGGTTGGCCGCAAAGGCAAAGAGCGATTCTGCCGCGCCGCCGGACAGCGTGGAAAAGCCGCGGCTGATGATGGATACCGCCGCAATGAGCAGGTAAATCAGGGCGGCAACGCCCACCCAGCCCAGGATGCGGACGTGGCGGGGGAGGATTTCTGCGCGCACCTCGGCCGTGACGATTTTGCGTGCGGCGCGGGAGTGCGGTGGGGGTACGGGTACGGGACCGGCACCGGTGATGATGGTGTTGTTGACGGGTGCCGCCTCGGCGGTCATTCCCTCGTGACTCGGTGCAACCAACGTTGCTGACGTAGACATAGCAGGTACCTTCTATGACATCCGCCTGCGGGCCAAATTCGCTACCCTCGCGCGGCGGCGATTTTTGCCTTCCCTGGCTCGCGCTGATCCGCTGGTCACTCCACAGTCCGCTGACCTGCGCAAACACCCTCGTTATCGCCTCGTTACTTCCCGTGATCTCGCTGTAATTCTTCGACGAAAATCCCACTGAGCGTTCCCGCAGGCCCTCAATCCCCGTGCGTGAAATCACGTAGAGCACGGATGACCAGAATTGACGCATGATGCGTCGGCGATTTCGCTGGGCGCGAAACCTTCGGCATCATTCCAGGTTCGCAGCCACATCACGGCGGGCAGAGAATCCGGCGGTCACCCCGCAGCCTTCAACCCCACCGCGTTCAACGCATCACGCCAAGCGCAGATGTGGACAGCGAGTGATAACCGAAGTAACACATCACGTGTCATCTCATGAGAGGCCCAGCGTGTCCACCGAAACACAAACCCTGCAGAAGGCCAGCGAAGAAAGCCTTCACACCGGCTCGCACCACCCCGGCGAGCCGACCCCCAACGGCGCATCTACCTGGCTGGAGCGCACCTTCCAGTTGTCTGAGAACAACACCAACATCCGCACGGAAATCCTGGCAGGTGTCACCACCTTCTTTGCCACGGCATTCACCATCCTGTCCATCCCGAACATGATTGCCGGGTCCTCCCCGGACACGTTCGGTCCCCTGGACCCGCGCCTGGCCGCTGCCATCTTCATTGGTGCCACCCTGGCCGCCGCGTTCGGAACCTTCCTCAAGGCCTTCTACGCCAAGCTGCCGTTTGTGCAGGCTCCCGGCATGGGCATCGGTTCCTACTTTGCCGTGACCGTCATGCCCGCCATGGCACTCATTGCCGCGGACGGCGCTGACCTCACCCGCGCCCAGGCCTACCAAATGGGTCTGGTCCTCGTGCTGGTTGCCGGTATCCTGTTCTGGCTGACCTCCATCGGTGGCCTGCGCCAGAAGATTGTGGACGGTATCCCCACCAACATCAAGATTGCCCTGGGCTCTGGTATTGGTCTCTTCATCACCCTGCTTGGTCTGCGCCAGGCCGGCATCACCCGTCCGTCCCCCGGCACGTTTGTCACCTTGGTGAACTTCTCCAACTGGACCCCCGACGACGCTGGTGTGATCTGGGCTCGCGGTGCTGTGCTGGCCCTCGGTGGCTTGCTCGTGATTGCTGTGCTGTCCGCCCTGAAGGTGCGCGGTGCTATCCTCATTGGCATCATCGGTACTGCCGTTGCCGCCTACATCACCGGTCACGTCACCGTTCCGGCTGACATGTCCTTCTCCATGGCTCAGGACTGGGGTTACTTCTTCAACTACTCCTTCTTCACCTTGGACTTTGGTGGACTCTTCAGCGGCGGTGTGACCGGCGCTGTGATCAGCACGCTCATTGGTATGGTGCTGGTGTTCACGCTGGTCAACATGCTGGACGCCCTGGGCACCATTGACGGAATCTCCCGCGCCAATGACATGGTGGATGAGAACGGCGAGACCAAGCGTCTCCAGCACGGTCTCACCGCTGACGCCATCGGTACCGTGGCTTCCGGTTTCCTAGGAACCTCCTCCATCACCACCGTGGTGTCCTCCTCCACGGGTATCCGTGAAGGTGGCCGTACCGGTCTGACCTCGCTCACCACCGGTCTGCTCTTTGTGGTGGCCCTGGTGCTGGCTCCGTTTGTGCCGCTGATCCCCACCGTTGCCGTGGCTCCCGCTCTGATCTTTGTGGGCTGCCTGATGATGAGCAACATCAAGCACGTGGACTTTGATGACATCACCGAAGCCGTCCCGGCGTTCCTCACCATCGCCATCATGCCGTTGACCTTCTCCATTGCCAACGGTATTGCCTTTGGTCTGATCTCCTACATGGTGCTGAAGGTGGCCACCGGCAAGTGGCGCCAGGTCAGCCCCGTGTCCCTGATCATCGCCGCGCTGTTTGTAGCACAGTTCGTGCTCGGCTAAGGCGCGTATTCCTGACTGGTTGCCGTGCCACGGCTGTAGGACGGCTGCCTCAGGGAAAAATTTCACTCACCCGAACGGGCTCCACACTGTGTGGGGCCCGTTCGTCGTCGAACGCCATCACGTCGGTGGGGCCGCAGAGTCATGTCTGGGCACCTTCTTCCGGGCCGGGGTGGCACGTGCGGCGTCTTTTGTGGCCGTGGGGGTGCGTTGGTGCCCGTACGGGGGTCCATACGCGTACCAACGCACCCCCACGCCGGAGAACGGCGGTTTCCATGGGACCGTCACCCATCCGAACGGGCTCCACACTGTGTGGGGCCCGTTCGTCGTCGAAAATCCTTCCAACCACGTGCCCGCAACAAGTTCACACCTGCCCCGCACCCCGCCCACTCCCCACATGCACCCACTCGCACTCCTCACCCCTTACCGTGGGGGTGCGGATGTACGCGTACGCCGGTCCATACGCGTACCGGCACACCCCCACGGCAGCGGTCCCCATGGATGATGACCCTTCGCGCATGTGGTGCGGTGGTTGATGTACGGCGGTGGCGGGTCCGTATTTTCCGGCCAATGACCGCCGGACGGGACCCGCTCACGGCTAATCGGGCGCGCGGATGACTTCTGGGCACTTTCCGGCTCCCGGAACCCACCCTGTTCCCTCCAGTTCGCGACCGACTGCTGCACCGATCCGCAGGTTCCACGCATCCTTTCCCGTGAACCGCATTACCTTTCCGAGCCTCATGAGAGCGTTCTGGCGCTGGCGGTCCGCGTACACCGCCCTGGGGGCACTGTGGTATTCCGCGCCATCAATTTCCGCAAACAGCCAGGTCCCATCAGGGAGCAGCCACGCCATATCAACGCGAGCAAGAATGGCTCCCGTTGAGAGCACGATGACTAGTTGCAGGCGATCTGGTGGGCAGTGGGAACGGATACATGAAAGGCGTGCCCAACTCTCGGCAGGGGATTCACAGGAAGCAGTGCCAAGCGCTCTCCACTGGCGCACCACAGGCGCGCCTCGCCGCCTACGGATTCGTGCCTCGAACCTGTTCCACTCACTAGCGGTGAGCAAATCTCGGTGGAGTATATCGTCGACCATTGCCAACGCCGGACGGTCCCCACTAGGCCATGACGCAAGATCGAGCAAACCCTGAGCTAGTGCGTCAGGCAGGGGTGTCACTGGGAGGCCAGAAGGAAGCATGGTGGCTTCAAGGTTCCGATATCTCCTATGGCGTGATACGCAAGCGCGGGCTCGTCTCTCGCGCAGCGGTGTGGCGGCCGATGGGGGAAATTCATGAGGTAGTCCCTGTATGCCATGGAGGGCCAGTGCGGAGAGCCCCGTTGCTATGGCGGACGGGCCCCGTTCCTTCAGGGCCAGGATGGCATTGCGACGATGGAGATGTTGGTACACGCTTGTTGGTTTCGGCCAGCGGCGAGTTTGCGCCCAGGAAGGTGTCCGGTCCTTCGGCGGTGTGACTTCCAAGTCATACACTCCTCTTGCAACCCGCACCATTTGCCCGTGTTCGACTTTCCGAGCGATGCTGGACCGGGCGAATCCAAGTTCTCGAAGATCGGCGCCGCACACCAGCCACTCCTGGGCCCTGGCACGTGCAATGACTTCTGGTGGGATGGCTTGAGGAACTCGCATGCGGCAAGGGTGCCAGATATTGGGAATTGGTGAATTTTGCGTCTCACATGGTGAGACACCTGGCGTGTAGTCAGGACTACGGACCCAGGGGCCGCGTGGATTCAGGGACTTGGGACCACCGTTTCGCATGATGCTCCTGGCGGCGAAATCTGCCACCGCCTTGTCCACCGGCTACCAGTTGCGCTGTGGGGGTGTGTTGGTACCCGTACGACTGTCCATACGCGTACCAACGCACCCCCACGGCGACGGGATGGGTACCAACGCACCCCCACGGCAACAAGGGTGGAGCCAAGAGGTGCTTTTCGGCGTAGTATGCGAGCCATGGGGAGTGGCATGCAAACTGAAGCGCCTATCAACCTCGGCCAGCATCATCAAGTTGCCATGGTGGGTGATCTGCATGGGAATGGCCGGTGGGCCAGCCATGTGAACAAGGCGGCGGCTGCTCGGGGAGTGTCCTTGTTGTTGCAGGTGGGGGACCTGGGGGTGGGTCCGTGGCCGGGGGAGTCGCGTTCGGCTCGGCGGCCATTCGGAGGGTTTATTCGAGGGCTCGACGACGATTTGGGGCAGCGTGGCCAGCGCATGATTGTCACCATCGGTAATCATGAGAACTTTGACGCCCTGGATGATGCCCCGCGCGATGATGCCGGAATGATCATCATCGGTGAGCACATTCGCGTGCTCCCGCGGCCCGCGCGTTTCACCATAGGGGGACCGCCCTCAGGGACGGAGGATCGCCTTGGATCCACAGCCTCCGGCCCCGGATCATCGGTGATCCGCAGTTTCGGATCCTTGGGTGGTGCGCCTTCCGTGGATCTCTTCCACCGGAAAGTGGGGAAATCCTGGTGGATGCAGGAACAGATCACCGAGGAGCACGTGGCCGCGGTCCGAGCAGACGTGCGCGCCAACCACTCGGTGGATGTCATGCTTTCGCACGACGCCCCTGCACTGACCCCTGCCGTCTCCCGCATTGTGGACGCTACCCCCAACCCGTGGCCCCCGGAAGTTGTGCAGTACGCGGAACGCGGAAGGAGTCTCCTTAGCGAGGCATTCCATGCCTGGAGACCCACAGTAGCGTTCCATGGTCATTATCACGTCCGAGACACCGCTGAAGTTCACGGCGGAGTGACCGGCAGACCTTTTGAAACACCCCAGGGCGAGCCGTTCACCTGCCGCGTGGAATCCCTGGCGATGGATGGGGTGCTGGGGAATGCCGTGTTGCTGGACATCAACACCCTGGACGTCTCCCCGTTGGTCTAGGCGGGCCGGCATATCCTCAACCGACGGCGAAGTGGGCCGTGGTTTCGTCACGGGCCTGCGGCCCGGCTCAACCGGTGGCCAAGCGGGCCCGGCTCAACCGTTGCCCACCACCCTACTTCCGGGCGGGCTTGACCGGAGGTTCGCCGAGTTTGCTGGCCACCACGGTGATGCCACCCAAGGAATCCCGTGGTGCGTCCGCGGGCGCTTCGGTCAGCACCAGCGGGCCGGTCACGGTGGCGGTGGCAATCAGGTCCGCCTGCGTGGCGCGCACCGCCTCCATCAGGTCCGCGGGCACGGCCAGTTCCACACTCAGGATGGGAGTTTTCATGGACACCTTGGCTTCGGACTTGATTTTCCGCAGCGCTGCCAGCGCGTTCGACGATGCCGCGAGCACGTCACCGCTGGCATCGCCAGCGGCGTCCCGCAACCCGGCAGCCTCCGGCCATGCGGCCCGGTGAACCGAACCCTCGCGCCACCAACTCCACACCTCTTCGGTGACAAACGGCAGCACCGGCGCAAACAAGCGCAGCACAGCGTCTAGCGCAATGCCCAGCGCGGTCACGGCCGAGGTGCGTTCGGCCTCGTCTCCGTGGTAGGCACGGTCCTTGACAAACTCCACATAGTTGTCACAGAACATCCAGAAGAAGGTCTCGGTAACTTCCAGCGCGCGCGTGTGGTCATACTTCTCAAAGGCGGCGGTGGCGGCCTCCACCACGTCAGCCAATGCGGCTAGCATGGCGCGGTCCAGCACCTCGGTCACTAAAGCGGGATCCAACTCCAGCGCAGCGCCTTGACCTCCCGCAATGCCCAACACAAACTTGGACGCGTTCAGCACCTTGATGGCCAGCCTGCGGCCAATCTTCATGACGCCTTCGTCGAGCGCAGCATCCACACCCAAACGAGCCGACGCCGCCCAATACCGCACGGCATCGGACGAGTGCTGCTCCAGCATGCCCATGGGCGTGACCACGTTCCCCTTGGATTTGGACATCTTCTTGCGGTCCGGGTCCAGGATGAAGCCAGAAATAGCGGCGTGCGTCCACGGCAACGTGTCCAGTTCCAGGTGCGAGCGCACCACCGTGCTGAACAGCCAGGTGCGGATGATGTCCTGGGCCTGGGGGCGCAGATCCATGGGGTACGTGCGGGCAAACAGATCCTCGTCGCGCTCCCAACCGGAGGCGATCAGCGGGGTGAGGGAGGACGTGGCCCACGTGTCCATCACGTCCGCCTCGCCCACAAAGCCGCCGGGAACGCCGCGCTGGGCTTCGTCAAAACCAGCCGGGGCCTCACTCGTCGGGTCAACGGGCAAAGACGCCTCGGACGGAACAATGGGATGGTCATGGTCCACCTCGCCGGAGGGCAGCACGGGATACCACACGGGAATGGCCACGCCAAAGAACCGCTGGCGGGAGATCAGCCAGTCACCGTGCAGGCCGCCCACCCAGTTTTCGTAGCGCACGCGCATGAAGTCTGGGTGCCACGCCAACTCGCTCCCGCGCTTCAGCAGGGCAGCGCGCAGAGCCTCGTCCCGGCCGCCGTTGCTGATGTACCACTGGCGTGAGGTCACAATTTCCAGCGGCTTGTCACCCTTTTCAAAGAAGTTGGTGTTACGCAGGGTCTTGACCGGCTCGCCGTCCATCGCGTCACACGCCCGCAGCGCGTCCACCACGGCAGCGCGCGCCGAGAACGTGGTTTTCCCCGCCAAGCCTTCGGCGTAGAGTGCGGCGCCGGGACCGTCAGCAATCCAGGCTGGCGTCTCCCGGGTGAGGCGTCCGTCCCGCTGAATGATGGAGCGGGTGGGGAGGTTCAGCTCCCGCCACCACTGGATGTCCGTTTGATCACCAAAGGTGCAGCACATGGCAATGCCCGCGCCCTTATCCATCTCGGCGGCGGCGTGCGCCAGGACCGGCACCTCAATCCCAAACAACGGGTCCGTCACCGTGGTGCCAAACAGGCCGGCGTAGCGTTCGTCGTCCGGATGAGCAATGAGAGCACACACCGCGCCGAGGAGTTCAGGCCGCGTGGTTTCAATCCACACCTTCTCGCCGTCCGGGCGCAGGAACGCCACCTTGTGGAAGAAGCCGGGATATTCGCGAGACTCCAGTTCCGCCTGCGCCACGGCGGTTTGGAACGTCACGTCCCACAGGCCCGGCGCTTCGGCTTGGTACGCCTCGCCACGGGCCAGGTTCCGCAGGAACGCTCGTTGGGCGGCGGCGCGCGCGTTGGGGTCAATGGTTTGGTACGTCTGCTTCCAGTCCACGGAGAGCCCCAGGTACCGCCACAGATCCTCAAACTGCTTCTCATCCTCGGCGGTGAGGCGCTCGCACAACTCTACAAAGTTGCGACGACTCACGGGGACTTGATCTGCCGCCTTGATGGCCTTGGTGGTCCCTTCAAAGGGCGGGGTGAAATCCGGATCATAGGGGAGCGTGAGATCAACGCGCACGCCGTAATAGTTTTGGACGCGGCGTTCCGTGGGCAGGCCGTTGTCATCCCAACCCATGGGGTAGAACACCTCAAGTCCGGTCATGCGCTTGTAGCGGGCCAGCACGTCCGTGTGGGTGTAACTGAACACGTGCCCAATGTGGAGCGAGCCGGAGGCCGTGGGCGGGGGAGTGTCAATGGAGTACACCTGCTCCCGCGTGGCCGTGCGGTCAAAGGAAAAGGTGGAGTTAGCGGTCCAACGTTGATCCCAGGTGGTCTCCAGGCCGTCCAGGGAAACCCTGTCCGGGACTTGGGAAATCAGCGCGCGCACGGTGGTATTCATGAGGCCGTATTGTGCCATGCGATGCCGGGAAAAAAGTACCGATGGCATCGTGCCAATGGTGTGATGTGTTTGCGACGCCGTGTTTCACGTATCCCTAAAACTCCCTAGAATTTTCCGTGCACAATGTTTCTGCACGCACCATTCTGGAGCACCCGATGAATAGCATCGAAGCCGTCATTTTTGACCTCGACGGCGTACTGACTGACACAGCCGAAATCCACTACCAGGCCTGGCAACGCCTTGCCGATGAACTGGGCATCCCGTTCGATCGCGCCTACAACGAGAACTTCCGCGGAGTGGGGCGTGATGACTGCCTGCGCCTGCTGTTGGACCGCCAGGCCGCATCCACCCCCGTGACGGATGAGGAGTTCACGGAACTCGCCACCCGCAAGAACAACTATTACCGCGAGGCCCTGAGCCAACTCTCGGAGAAGGACATCCTTCCGGGTGTCACCTCCTTGCTGGGCGATCTGCGTACGGCCGGCATCAAGACCGCCGTGGGCTCCGCCTCCAAGAACACCATGGCCATCCTGGACCGCATCGGCCTGGTGGACGCCTTTGACGCCATTGTGGACGGCACCATGACCTCCCGCTCCAAGCCGGACCCCGAGGTGTTCCTTCTTGCCGCCCAGAAGTTGGGTGTTGAGCCCGGCCTCTGCTTGGTGATGGAGGACGCCGCTGCCGGTGTTGACGCTGGTCTCGCCGCCGGTGAGTGGGTGCTGGGCATCGGCCCGGTGTCCCGTGTGGGTCACGCCCACGCCGTGGCGCCCAACCTTGAGGGGCTCGGGTGGGACGCTGTTCTGCGTCTGCTCGATGATGGTGCCTGGACGGTGCGCCGCGTGGCGCCGAACCGTCCCGATCACCACTTGGAGACCCTGTTCTCCGTGGGCAACGGGCACATTGCCGTCCGCGGCACCGCCCTGGAGGGCCAGGTGGGCGAGGACGCGGCAAGCTTCATGCACGCCATCTGGGATGACAAGCCCCAGACCCGCACCGAACTGGCCAACCTGCCCTCCTGGTGGGGGATGGACGTGTGGATCAACGGTCAACGGATGGGTGTCAGCGACGCCCAGGTTGTCACCGAGGTCAACATGCGCAACGGCGTCCTTCGTCGTACCTTCACCTACACGCCGGACGCCGAGACGGAAATCCAGTGGACCGATGAACGGTTCTGCAACATGGCCGATCAACTCGCCGCTGGATCACGCCTGACGCTGACCGCCGTGCGCGGAACGGCCGACGTCCGCCTGCGCGCCGGGATCAACGCCCACGTGGACAACCTCGGTTTGCTCCACTGGGACGTGAAGTCCGAGCAGGCTTCCGAGACCCACGCCGCGCTGCACGTGCGCACCCGCGCCACGGACACTGACGTGGCCATCGTGTCCGCTCTGACAGTGGACGCCCCCAGTGGCGTGGACCGTGCCGTGTGCGATGCCAACGGCCAACCCGCCAGCGAGGCTCGCATTGTGCTCTCTGAAGGGGACACGGTCAGCGCTGTGAAGTCCGTGGGCTTTGCTACCTCGGCTTTGAGCGGTGCTGAGGCGAGCGGTTCAGTGTCCGACGACGATGCTGCCGCTGCCACCTACGTGGACGCCGCCACCGCCCGTGCTGACCGGTGGTCCGCTGCCGGATGGGATGAGGCCGTAGCCGCCAACACCGCCGCGTGGCAGACCATCTGGGAGGCCACCGACGTCACGATTGACGGTGACCCCCAAGCCCAAGTGGCCCTCCGGTACAACCTATTCCAACTGCTGGTGGCTGCACCCCGCGTGGCGGACGCCTCCATTGGCGCCAAGACCCTCACGGGGTACGGCTACAACCACCACGTGTTCTGGGACACGGAAATCTTCATGCTGCCCCCGTTCAGTTACACGGACGCGGACGTGGCACGCCGGATGCTAGATTACCGCTGGAACCGCCTGGAGGCGGCCCGCCAGAACTCGTCCACCACGGGCTCGCGCGGTGCGCGCTTCCCCTGGGAGAGCGCCGGAACGGGTGAAGAAGTGTGCCCCGTGTGGCTCCCGCACCCCACTGATGCCCACGAGTTGGTGCGCATTTGGTGCGGTGACCTGGAGTTGCACATCAATGCTGACGTGGCCTACGCCATCCACCAGTACTGGGACGTGACCGGTGATGACCAGTGGATGCGCACCCGCGGTGCGGAAATGTTCCTGGACATTGCCACCTTCTGGGCCACCAAGGCCACTCTCGAAGCGGACGGTTTCTACCACCTGCTGAACGTGGTGGGCCCGGATGAGTACCACGATGGCATTGATGACAACGCCTACACCAACCAGATGGCCGTGTGGAACCTCCTCGAGGCAGCCAGGATTCTGGCCTGGCTGGACGCTACCTACCCCGAGGATGCCGCCCGGGTCCGCCAGGACGCCGGCATTGACGCGGAGGTGGAAGCCCTGTGGGCCACCGTTGCTGACGGCATGGTGCCTCCGGTATTCCGTGACGGCGTGATGGAGCAGTTCACCGGGTACTTTGACCTGGAGGACGTCAACCAGGACGTGATCCGGGACCCCAAGCGCACCGTATCCATGCAGTTCATCCACGGGATTGAAGGCGTTGCTGAAACCCAGAACATCAAGCAGCCTGACGTGCTCATGCTGGCGTTCCTGCGTCCCGAGTTGTTTACCGCCGAGCAGTTTGCTGCCACCTACCGGTACTACGATGACCGGACCGACCACGAGATGGGATCCAGCCTTGGCCCATCGTTCTCGGCCATCATTGCAGCCCGCGCTGGTGACCCCGAGCGTGCGTATGACCACTTCATGCGTGCCGCGCTGGCAGACCTTTACGATGTGCGCGGCAACGCTTCAGACGGCATCCACGGCGCCTCCACGGGTGGCCTGTGGCAGGCCGTGGTGCTCGGCTTTGCCGGACTCACGGTTGATGAGGATGGAGCAGTCACCCACGCGGACCTCCCGCACGGATGGACCCAGGTGACGTTCCCCGTGGTGATTCGCGGCGAGCGTCAGGTGCTGACTGTGACCCGGTAGTGGAGTGGTGGTAGGGCCGCGCTTGTGGTGCTGCGCTGGTAGTGCGGCGCGGTGAAGCAGCCTGGTGATGCCCGTGAGGGTGACGATACCTCGTCTCCTCACGGGCATTGCTGTATCCCTCAACGATTGCCCCGGCTGAGTTACGGGAATTTGGCAAGTTCCCGCGCGTGGTACATCCATGGTGAGGCGGCGCCGGTAGCATCATGGCCATAGAATGCTCGCCCGGGTGTTCTGTGGGTACCCATCAGTGTTGATAATTACAAGGAGACACCCCCATGATGAAACGGACGTCCCGAGTGCTGGCTGCTGGTGCAGCAGCGGCACTCCTGTTTGGCCTCACCGCCTGCGGTGGCGGCGGCGGATTTGGTGAAACTGGCAACGGTGGAGGTGACAACGCTGACACGTCTTCTCCCGCAGCCGGTGATGGTTCCATCACCGTGTTGATCGGTTCCTCTGGTGATGCTGAGACAAACTTTGTCCAGTCCGCCGTTGACGAATGGTCGCAGGAGAGCGGCAACACCGGCTCGCTGCAACTCGCCTCGGATCTGCCGCAGCAGCTCGCTCAGGGCTTTGCCGCTGGCTCCCCGCCGGACGTGTTCTATGTGTCCACTGACGCCTTTGCCGGATGGGCCGAGAACGGCTCGCTGTGGGCCTACGGTGACCAACTCGGTGACTTTGACTACCACCAGTCACTGGTGGACACCTTCACCTATGACGGCACCTTCTACTGCGCCCCCAAGGACTTCTCCACGCTGGCTCTGGTCATCAACACGGACCTGTGGGAAAAGGCCGGGCTCACGGATGCTGACCTCCCCACCGATTGGGATAGCCTCAAGGCCACCGCTGAGAAGTTGACGGCCGATGGCGTTGTGGGTCTGTCCTTCGGTCCCGAGTGGCAGCGCGTAGGTACCTTCATGGCCCAGGCAGGCGGCGGTTTGATGAATGACGCCGGTCAAGCCATTGTGGATGACCCCGCCAACGTGACCGCTCTCACGTACGTCAAGGAACTGCTGGCCTCTGGCTTTGCGGCCTACCCGGCGGACATTGGTGCTGGCTGGGGTGGCGAGGCCATTGGTGCCGGTAAAGCCGCCATGGTGATTGAAGGAAACTGGGTCATTGGCGCACTGGCCAATGACTTCCCGGACGTCAACTACAAGATTGCTGCTCTCCCCGAAGGCCCTGGCGGCCCCGGAACCCTGCAGTTCACCAACTGCTGGGGAATTGCTGCCGATTCCCCCAACCAGGAAGCCGCGCTTGACTTTGTGAAGTTCATGAGCTCCGACGAGCAGCAAATGGCTAACGCCCGCGCCCTTGGCGTGATGCCTGCTGTGACCACGGTGAAGGACCAATGGTCCTCCGAGTTCCCGGCTCAGGCTCCGTTCATTGACGGTGCTGACAACGCCCAGGGCTTCCCGGCACTTGCTGGTGTCCAGGCGGTCATCACCGAGTTCAACAACCAACTCGTGGGGTTGAAGGACGCTGACCTGAACCAGATGCTCGGAACACTCCAGGGTGACTTGGAGGCGATTGTTCCGTGAGTGATGTGACCTCATCGGGCACGGCCAAGCGCCGTGCCCGCGGGGGTCGTCAAGGGGGTGAAACGGCGGCTGGCTGGCTGTTTGTTTCACCCGCCGTGATCATCCTCGTCCTCTTCCTCCTGGT
Source organism: Cellulomonadaceae bacterium (assembly GCA_031256435.1). Classification (GTDB taxonomy): domain Bacteria; phylum Actinomycetota; class Actinomycetes; order Actinomycetales; family Cellulomonadaceae; genus Xylanimonas. Next base: position 7,933 of record JAIRQO010000035.1, on the reverse strand, counting down.
GCCTATCATCATGGCACTGTGGGTCTCCGTGTCTGACTGGGGTGGCCGCGGGTCCCCTGTTCAGCCGGGGAATGCCGGCTTTGTTGGCTTCTCCAATTACGGGGAACTCCTGGGTGGTGAAACTCTGGAGGCTCGCCAATTCGGCCAGGCTCTGCGCAACAACTTCTACTACGTGTTGTTTGTTGTTCCAGTTCAAACAATCGTGTCCCTGCTGCTGGCCATCTTGGTGAATAACAAGATGCTCAAGGCCAAGGGAGCGTTCCGCACCGCGTTCTACTTCCCGTCAGTGACGTCATCCGTGGCCATCACCGTGATCTTCTTGTTCCTCTTCTCGGCAACGGGGGCGGTGAACCGATTCGTCTCGGCGTTAGGTGCTGAGGGACCCAACTGGTTCATGGACCCACGGGGTTTGATCCACATTTTCCTAGGAAACTTTGGCGTTGATACCGCTCCCACGGCATTGGCCAACCACGGGTTCCTGGGCGTGACGTGGTGGGAGTGGCTCTCCGGGCCGTCCGTAGCCATGTCCGTGTTCATGTTCATGGCCATCTTCACCACATCTGGCACCTTCATGCTCCTGTTCATTGCCGCGCTCCAACAGATCCCCGGTGAAGTGGAGGAAGCAGCGATGGTGGACGGGACTACCGCCTGGCAACGGATGCGGTTGGTCACCATTCCCATGTTACGTCCCACCATTTTCACTGTGATCACGTTGGGGTTGATTGGAACATGGCAGGTGTTTGACCAGATCTACACCGGCTCACAGGGTCAAGGAAACACCATGACCCCTGCATTCTTGTCCTACCAAACATCGTTCATTGGGCAGAACTGGGGTCAAGGTGCCGCAATCGCCTTCATCCTGTTTGCCATCATTGTCACGATGACCATCATTCAACGGATTGTGCTGCGGGAAAAGGACACCATTCCCAAGCGCAAGCGTTTCTACAAGGATGGCGTGCCTCCGGTTGCGGTGGCAGCCACAGGCGGATCCACGGGTTCCGCTGGAGGTCCCACAGCAGCCGTTGCCGTGGCAGCGGTGGGTGAAGCGGCCACCACAGGTGACGTGAATAGTGAGGTCAAGGAATGAAAACCATCACTTCCTATGACGGCACTGTCATCCCTGTGAACCGTTCACGCCCACTGAGGGCGGGAACCATTGTGCTCTATGTGGCTCTCATTGCTATTGCCCTGGTGTACATCTTCCCGTTCCTGCTGTCCATCGCCACGTCCTTTAAAACGGATGCCGATGCAGCGGCCAATCCACTGTCACTGATTCCAGCCACGTTTAGCACCGCTGCCTACGAGCGGTTGTTTAACGCCTCGAACTTCCCAGTGTGGTTCAAGAACTCCACCATCGTTGCTGTGATCGTGACGCTTGGCCGGGTGTTCTTCAACTCGCTGGCCGGGTACGCCTTGGCACGCCTGAAGTTCAAGGGCCGCGGAGCAATCTTTGCGTTCATTGTTGGTGTGATGGCGGTTCCCGGTGTGGTGCTGCTCATTCCGCGATTCCTGGTGATTAACCAACTGGGGATTTACAACACGTACGCCGGTTTGATTGTTCCACTGCTTGTGGATGCCGCAGGGATCTTCATCATGAAGAACTTCTTTGAATCGGTACCACCCGCCGTGGAGGAAGCGGCGCGGATAGACGGAGCAGGAACCTTCCGCGTGTTCTGGTCCGTGGTGTTGCCGATGGCACGTCCAGCACTGGTGACGCTGATCATCCTCAGTTTCCAGGGCTCGTGGAACGAACTGTCCCACTTCATTGTGTCCACCAACAGGCCGGAGTTGTTCACTTTGACCCGAGGCGTTGCCGATCTGGCAGCAGGTGGTCTCGGCCAGGGAACACAGTTCCCACTACAACTCGGTGCGGCCGTGGTGATGACCGTACCGGTGATTGTGCTCTTCTTCGTTTTCCAGAAGCGCATCATGAATGCGTCCGGGGGAGCGGTCAAGGAGTAACACCGTCCATAGTAAAGGGACCCAGCCTGATGGTTGGGTCCCTTTTGCTGTGTCTCTGGCGGGCTCTGGTGTGTTACTGGCTCTGGTGGATCATTGTGCTGGGGAGCATAGGGTTGAGCGTGGGGATCAGGTGCTCTCACCGCTTACTCCACAGTTTTCAGTGAACTATTCATGTCTGTAGCCACCAGTTTCCGGTAGAGCAACACGTTGGCGAGTCCCAAAGAAGCCAGCGCCAACACCCCAGCGAGCGGCCATACCCACCACTCCACGTATTCCACTCCACCAAACTGTAGATATCCAAAGAGGAACACCATGGTCCCGTACCCCGCAGGAATACCCAGGATGATCCCCATCACCGTGAGGATGAGAATCTCTCGGAACACGTAGCCTGCCACCTCAAGGTCTCGGTACCCCAACACCTTCAGGGTGGCAATCTCACGCCTCCGCTCCTCAATGTTGATATTCGTGATGTTGTAAATCACCAGTGCGTTCAGCACAATCGCCGCCACCACCAGGAGTACCGAGATGGGCCGAATGGTGTCCATCAGAGCAGGGTCCGTGTCATCCAGGGCAAACCACAAACTCAACCCCGCACACACCAACACGGTGGACAACATCATGGAGAACACCGTCATCACCAGGCGAACAGGGAACCGGAAGATGTTTCTTAGCGTGGACTTGTACCGAAACGAGAGGCGATTCCACACCCAGGCCACATGCTCAATGAGCGACTTACTTGCCCCTTGAGGAGCTTTGCCGCGCAACAACGTGGTGGGCTTTTCACGCGCCGTCCGCAACGCCGCAACGATGGTGACTGCCACCATAATGAGGACAATCCCGGCAGCCGTGACCATCCCCAACACGGGAACAACGGCGTCTGGACTCGGCATGTCACCAAAGTCCTGCACGGTGTTAAAGAGCATCGGCCCCACCAACCAGTACCCGAGCGCCAGGCCAGCCAGGGATCCCACCACGGTACCCAGCAGGGTAAAGGGAAGGTATTGCTTCACAATGGAGGCGGTGGAATACCCCAGGGTTTTCAGGCACCCCATCGTCGCACGGTCCGTATCTACCAATCGAGTAATGGTCATGTAGACCACTAATGCCGTGACAATGACAAAGAGGAACGGGAAAGCAAAACTGATGCGTTCCACGCCATCGGCAATGAATTCCATGTATTGCATTTGTTGCTGCAGAGTCCCGGTGAGGGCCTGTTCAGCCGTTTCAGTGCCTGCGGCCACCCCGTTGCTGAGCGCATCACCAGCGGCAACTCCACCAGTTCCGGCACCACCAGCCACAGCACCTCCAGCAAGCGCCAACGCTTTGTCCACGGCCGAGCGAATCTGTGGGGGTAACTGTCCAATGCCCGTGACCAGAGCCACGGAAATGGCCGTCAACCCGCTGACCACCAGCACGCGCGGGACAGCGGTAATCAGGGAGCGGCGCACCGCAACCGCCTGCGTACTCACCATGAGGAACTCATCACTGTGAACTCACCACTCGGGTCCACCCAGCCATGCTTCCCACTGAGATGTCCCCACGCCATGCGTCCCGTGTCAGACTCTGCACGCCACACTCACCACTCAATATCCTCAATGGGAACCGGGTTGGGGTTTTCCATAATCTCTACCGCCCGGCCATTCTTCACGGCAATGACTTTGTCCGCCATGGCCCGCAACGCCCCGTTATGCGTCACAATGATCACGGTGTTTCCGCTGGTCCTACTGACATCGCGCAGTAACGCCAGGATCTTCTTTCCCGTGTCATAATCCAAGGCACCGGTGGGTTCGTCGCATAAAACAATCCGAGCATTCTTTGCCACCGCACGCGCAATGGATACGCGTTGCTGTTCACCGCCGGATAACTGGGCGGGGAAACTTCCCTCACGCCCACGCAGGCCCACGGACTCAATGACGTCACGCGGTTCCAACGGGTTCTCGCAAATCTCCACGGCAAGTTCCACATTTTCCAGCGCGGTGAGGTTGGGCATCAGGTTGTAGAACTGGAACACAAACCCAATGTCCTTGCGCCGATACTCGGTGAGTTGCTTGGCCGTCATCCCGTGAACCGCCTGCCCGTCCACCAAGATGGCCCCGGACGTGGGTGAGTCCATGCCGCCCAGCAGGTTCAGCAACGTGGTTTTCCCCGAACCCGAGGGGCCCACAATGACTACCAGTTCGCCGTGGTTGATCTCAAACCCCATGCCGTCCAGCGCACGCACAATCAGTTCCTCCGAGGTGTACGTTTTGACCACATGGGAGAACTGGATGAAGGGATCAGACATGGTCCTTTGACTCTACCGGGAATCCCTGTGTGGGGCGTGTTCGCGAGCAATCCCCGGCCTCGGATCTGCGCTCGGTCATGATTGTTTAGTTCCTCCCCGGCGTGGCGTTTTTCTGCGACGACGGGGCCCCAGAGGTGATTGTGCAGGTGAGGGCCACAGGGGCCAGGTTATCCACAGGACCCAGCCTTGGAGTAGTTATCCACAGGATTTTTCTGCGCCATTGAATCGCGTGGACCCTGCTGCCACCCTGTGCCCATGACCACCGCTGTTGAGAGCCGAACCCATGCTGAAACGCTGACACGCCAGGGCGCTGAATCACTGACGCACCAGTGTGCTGAGGCATTAATCCAGGCCATCTACGCCACTGCGAGTCTGACCGAAGCCCTCGCGGCAGCGTGGGAAGCCGAGGTATGGATTCCTTTGGGTTTCCCCAGCGCCGAAGAGTTTGCCATGTCCCGCCTGGCGCGCGCCGGAGATCACTGTGACCTCACGGTCCGCACCCAAGTATTTATGGCGTTGGCCAGCAGCGGAGTCATCCCTCCCTCCGCCCTTGCGCACGCTCTGAACGTACCCGCCAGCACCATCAGCGCCGGAATGAAACCGCTGAAAGAAGCGGCACGGAATCAACGGATTCGTGAGGCGGGCAACTGCACGCTGACCCCGCGCCGCAGGTCCATGGCGCGCCGATATCTCGCCCTGCGAGACGCCCAAGAATCGCAAGGGGTATCACTCAAGCAGGCAGAGGCGGCCCACGCGATGGGCAGAGCGCAATCCACCATTCACGCCATCAAGGAAATTCTGGACGCTAACCCACACCTGTGCCAGGAGTTGCGCGAGGAATCCTGCGTCCCCACGCCATGAGTGCGCCGCTGGTCTCCATGGGTGCCGCGCTTGAATCGTCGGGCATGGAGCATGACCTCACATCAACGGATCATGAGATTGCCCTGCGGATCCACCACATCAGCACGAGTCCCGCCATGGCCGCCATGGTGCGGTCCATGCTACGGTCCTTCGAATCACGCCACGGGGTGTCTCTGGGCTGCGTGGATACTCTGACGGAGGACGTCATTGCCGAGGTGGTGCTCACCGTGTGGCAACGGCGCGGCGCCTGGATGGCGCGGACTGCGGAAAGCAAGCGAGCCTGGATGTTTGGAGTGGCAAAGAACAAGGCCCGGCAAGCCTGTCAGCAGGTCATCCGCGATTACCTGAAGTTCTCATCAGTAGCAGGGGAGGCAGCGGCTGCGGGAACCCAGGTGACCCACGCTGACTCCAGCAGATACCAGCAACCGGTCACGGACCACGCGCGTCAGATGGACGCGCTGGAACAGATACGCCACCGCGTCATCACCACCCCGGGGATGGGCCCTGAAGGGTGGGAACGCGTTCGGCGCAGAGCAATGCGGTCCGGTCCCACACGGGAGGTCATCCGCTCCATCGTCGACGATATTGCTCACCAGCGTCACTGGACCGTGAGGGCTCTCGTCGCTCCGGTATTAGACCCAGATTCCTGGGCCGCTGCCAGAACCTCAGCGGGGAAAACGCTGTCCACCGTGGACGCCGTGACGGACGGCGCCTGTGCCCACCCGGTGCAAGCGCATCGCTACCTGTGCGGGTGGTGGAAGAAACATCGCGCACCATCCTCGGACCAGGTCACCGCCCATCACCTCATGGATGCCGGCCTTCTCGATCACCACCCACCGGGACTAGCGCGCATCACGGCCGCCAACGCTGCTGTACTGGGGATGTCTGCCGCGCGGGGATGACTGCGGCGCTGGGCTCACTGCGGCGCTGGGCTCACTGCGACGCTGGGATGACTGCCGCGCTGGGATGGCTGCCGCGCGGGGACAACTGCGGTGCTGGGCTCACTGCGACGCTGGGATGACGAGCCCGACCTCAACAGCGGGATAGCGACGCCCCACCACTCGCACTGCGCCTTATCCGATATCGGAAGCCCACTTACCTACGCCCGCAGTGATGTACAGGTGTACGCCACCAGGCAGTACCTCCGGAATGCGGCCAGGAATCGCAGGCCGGGGTTGAACTCTCCCTCAGGAGGATTCCAACGTGAATAATCGATGTGGCCAGCGAACTAGAGGTGATCGGAGTGCCAGAGGTGACCGGCGGGCCAGATCTGATCAGCCGGGCAGAGGCGGCCTGTGGGCCAGAGGAGTACGGGGGATACGGGGATGCCGCGTGGCCGTTGCCCTCCTCGGCATCTGCGCGGTGGTAGCCGCAGTTCTGGTGGGAGCAGGGCCAGCCTCCGCCGTGGTGGGTGCGCGCGCCGAGCGGGTCACTCCCAGCGTGTGGGCGCCCCTGGCCGCCAACGGATATCGGCACCCCACTGGCTCCGTCATTGACGGCACCTACGCCACCCAGGGGCCGCTCGGACCATCCCTGGGTGGCCGATGGGGCTGGTGCATTCAGACCGGCATCCCGTTCTGGACCTCCATCGGCGGAAACGGGGCGCCGGTGCGTACCGGCGAGGCACCGAACATTCGTGCCGTGCGCCGGCCGTTCTTGGCCGCCAACGGTCTGGGGTGGATGGACGTGCCATCAAGCGAGGCCAGGGCTCGCGTGGCCTGGATGATGCATCACGTGGAGTCCACCAACTCCTCATCGCACACGGACAACGCCGCAGTATCCTTGGCCGCCAAGCTCCTGTGGGAACGTGGCTACGGGGCAGGTGAGGGTTTGGGTTCACCAGCGGACGCCTCCGGTGAAGAGGTCATCCAGACCCACTTGCGCAGAATGCTCGATTCCTTCTCCGGCACCGGTGTGGTGTCAGCAATGCGGACGCTCTGGGATCAAGGCGCCTCCAACGTGTCCCTGGACGCCAACACCGTCACCATGACCCGAGATTCCTCTCGATGGGCCGGAACCGTGGGCGGCATCGGTGTGCGGAACGCCGCAGGCACCCTGATCAGTGGACACGCGTTCACCGCAACGCTCTCCGGGCCTGCCCGGTGGGTACACCCCACTGGGTCGTCGAACCCGCAGGTCATCACGGGGACCACTGCAGCCTCCCTCATCAACAGCCTGGCATGGGTGGGGACCGGCAATGGCACCGCTCGGGTGGATGTGCAGTTTGACGGAACCCAGCCATTCGGCCTGGGGATTCGGATCATGCCCACCGGTCAGCAGTCGTACTTGGTGTTCACGGAGGACGGCGGAACGTGGAGTGACTCAAGCGCGGCCAGCACTACGGTGGAGTTCGAGTTCCAGCCTGGCGTCACCACCGTGGCTCGTGACGGCTTCCTGAACGAGGGGCAGGCCATGGTGGACCGTGTGACGGGACACTCGGCAGTTGCGGGCGAAAACTGGGTCCGTGGACCAGGCGGCGCCTACCTTCCCGTGGTGGTGGAAGTGGGCACGTACGGCCCGTTCGCACGGGAGCAGGTGCAGACCACCTCGGCAGACCGCACCACGGTTCCGGCATCGGACCGGGATGGCAATCCTGTTCACCAGGTGGCTCGTCACACCGGCACCTTGACCGGCCCCGGCGCCAGCATTGACGTGACCACCGGTAACGCCCCGGCAAGCGGCTATTTTATCCACGTAGCGCGGGTGATCCGTTCTCAGCAACCGGAGAGCCTCAGGCAGCACATCCGTGGCGATTATTGGGATGGATGGGCCATGCCCGACGAAACATTCATCACCCGGATGCGCCTTGATGTGGCCACCTCCGTC
>JAIRQO010000044.1 GCA_031256435.1 Cellulomonadaceae bacterium | reverse complement strand
TCAATGACCTCTACCGACAAACCTGGGGGGTGAACCTGAGAATGTCGTCGTCATACCGCTGCATTGACGGGCAGATCCGGGTGGCCTCAGCCACACCAGGCACATCGCAACACGGGTGGGGTCTTGCTGTGGATTTCCTGGGTCCTGTAGCCCGGTTCGGAAGTGCCGAGCACCAGTGGCTGCGGGACCATGCGCCGCAGTTTGGTTGGGATCATCCCACGTGGGCGCGCAGTGGCGGGTCCAAGCCGGAGCCGTGGCACTGGGAGTTCCTGGCCGCCACCCCCATGCCGCGCGTGGCGTTGAGTGCCGCCGAGGTGGAGGTTCGCCGTTCGGGTTAGGTAGTGGCAGGTTGGGCTACCAGCGGGAGTGCCAGGGTCCAATGGGTTACCAGTGTCCACCGGAGCGCCAGGGTTCACGGTGGAGCCACGGTTCAAGGTGAAGCCACGATTCAAGGTGAAGCCAGGCTCCAATGTTACGAGTCTGTTTCGATCCGCCTGTCCGAGCGTGCTCCAGCAAGGCCGGGCGTACGGTGGTTGGGAGTGCATCGTCGGATGAATCAGCGAGCATGACCCCCAAACACACCAGGCTGAAGAGGTTGGATCATGGAGAACCACACGGCAACGCAGCGGACCGGAAGCAGACGCGGATTCAAGCGATGGATCGCCCCGGTAGCGTCGCTGAGTATCGCGGCGCTGGCGCTCGCTGGCGTGGCGCTTCCCCACCTCGCGGGCTGGAAAAGCGACGCGGGGCACATGGCGTACGCCGGTTCTACCCCCGTTCCCGTACCGGGAACCGCGGTGGACGGAGCCACCATGTACTTCTCTACCGGTGTGTGTGCCTCCGCCAACGTGAACCTTGCCGCCGTCTGGCCGAACAGCGATCAGCCGTTCCTGGATGACGGGATGGTGTTCCAGTACAGCACCGATGGAGGGGCAACCTGGAAGAGTGTGTCATCGGTGAACACGTTGGCTGGTGTGCACGCTGACGGCATCACCGGCGGAACGCTCACCGACGCCACTGCCACGGTGTATGACAACGGCACAGCAGATGCCAGTGGAGCGCTCACCAATCCGGACTTTGTAGTCACCTCGGCTAACTCACCTCTGGAAGTGATGACAAGGGTTTATTGGCCCTATGACACCAGCGGTACGAGCCCGTCAGGCACCATCACCCTGCCTGTGATTGGCTCCATTACTGACTGCACGCTGCCAGGATCACCCTCGCCCATGCCTGACACCGTCCAGCCGCCGAACAACGGATTGTTGGTATCCACCACGCCGGATGGCTGCTCCGGCGGCGTTGCCGTTTCAGGAGTGTGCAATGACGTAGTGATGGGAGACGGCATCCCAGGTGCGTGGGACGATGCCACGCTGAGCACTCCTGCGGTCAGTTCCTCGGCAAGTCCGAGTCCGTCGAGTTCCCCTAGTGATTCCTCCACGGGTACGCCATCAAGCAACCCTTCGAGTAACCCGTCATCGTCGGCCTCGCCGGGAACCAGCAGCACCGCCACACCGGCTCCATCCGTGTCACCCGCTGTGAAGCCGCAGCCCTCGCCGGTGGCCGATCCTGTGGCACCCAGCCCCTCAAGTACCTCGTCAGGGAAATCCAGTTCAGGCAAGTCCGGTTCCGCAACGCCCAAGGCCACCACGGACGCCAGCGCCACGGGGAGTTCCTCGCAGACGTCAACCAAGGGTAAGCCGAACGTCAACGGCTCATCATCTACGGCATCTCCCGCAACGGTGAGTTCCACGGCTTTCCGGAACACCCCGGTGTCCAACCCCGTGTACAGTTCCGCAACACCCACCAGTTCAGGTTCGTTCCAATCAGCCATGACTCAAACCGGAACGTCGGTGGCCCTCCTCCTGCTCGCTGCCGTGTTCACGGCCACAGGCGTAGTACTCATCGTGAAGAACCGCCGAGCGGTCACGGCCTAAGGACCCGTTGGCCTTTCCGAGTTGCAGCGCCCGTGCCGGGCGGCTGGCTTGCCTGCCTGAGGCGGCTGGCTTGCCCGTACCGTGCAGGGAGCCTGGCCTGCCTAGACCGTGCCGATCAAATGGCCTGCCCAGACCGTACTGGGCGGTGCCCGTCTATGCCGAGTAGCACGAACAGACGCGGTACTCACGAACCATGATTCAGCACGTGCTTAGTTGCGCGTGCCGCCGATTTCCGCCTCTGAAGTAGTGGAAATCATCGTGAACGGCACAGGTCTGACCATGGGACATTCGGTTGTTCGCGGGACACACGGCCATCAGGCGGTCATGCGGAATTCTTCTTCACTCGTAAGGAGGCAGTAGTACTCGGAGTGGTGTTCTCCGATGAGGGGCTTTCCCGTTGCGTACTCAGTCACTGCATCCGCACTGGTGAGATCCGCTAACCGCTGGCGAAGGGTAGCATCATAGGCAGTGAGGCAACGTTCGGGCCCGTCGTATTGGGGATCTTCCCAGTCCAGGTCAAGGACCGCATGGGCGGCAACCTGTACGAGACGTGAGAGTCGGTAGACGTCTTGGGGGTGTGCCAGGGTGACGTGTGATGTGAGGTTCCATTCGTTATCGCTCTTCTTGATGACAAACTGCGGGGTATCAGGATGGTCATCAGCTAGGAGGCACCCGTAGAGGCGCCCTATGGCGATCCACATTGGTGCACTGACGAAGGGAATCCTGGGATTGTCATCTTCTACTATCCTTCGAACACCCTGGTTGCAGCCGTTGTTCCACACGGATTCGCCGTCCTCGTCAGGGACAAGGAATCCCAGAAACTGAGCAGGGTTGAATGCACTGTTACCCCAACCTTCGGTAAAAATGAGTGCTGTTTGGTCTTCGGGACGTTTTCCCATGGCGCTGAGGGCGGTTGGTAGGGGGAGGTGCCAACGCTCGTAGACCGTGAGGCTCTTCCACATCGATGCATACGCTGCTGAACCAAACCACTGTTCGGACTCTGTGTTTCCGGTAGTTGGCTGTAACGCAAGAATTTCAGGGTGTTCGCGGACGTAGTCTCGATCAGCATGTTCGTAACGGCTTAGTGCCTCGAGGAGGCGGAGAAGATGCTCATTTGCGGTTGTTACCTGGCAGTGTGCCACGTGAACGCGCGGGATGGTGGCGAGACCCTTCTCAAGGTTCACTTGCGTAGCATGGAGCTTCTTGCGTACCGACGCTAGGTGTTCGATTTCCAAGATGTTCCGCGTCCAGTGCCACTTCCCAGTACTGAGCTCCTCCCATGCTTGGGCAAAAGCGTCTCGCACAATCAAAGTCGACTCTTTCAATGATGCAAATTCCGCCGCGAGTTCGGGTCCCTGTGTACCACCCAGATTCGTCAGGGCCGGGATCACAGTGGCTGTGAATATAGGTGCCAGAAGTGCGTCGCAGAACGGCATTACCTCGCGAGCCTGCTGTGCCTCGTGGTCGCACATGATGCGGCGGTGAAAATGGAAAGTGGCCGAGCCTTTTTCGTCGAACGATGGTAGTTCTTTCACTCGTGAGGCGGTGCGGTAGCGCTCCACACCCCACACGTGGCCAGGTCTGGTGAAAACCTGATCGAGGATGGCATTGCTTTCCGCTACCTTCCCGGCAGTGTTGATTTCATCCACGGTCAGGGTCAGATCAACTGGAATGATGGGGCCTTGACCGAGGAAACCGAAAAATGGATGCGTTGATAGGGCGGAGAGGGCCATACCGGGGAAGCGTCGGCGGAGTGCCTGGAGCGTTTCGTCGCGCGCCCATGCGTCGCCCTCGGTCAGGAGTACTATCTCACTGAAAGATCGAGCCATCTTCTCGCTGATACGCTCTACCGCAAGGCCCACGGCCCACGCAGTGTGGGTGTGCCGACGTTCGCGGACCTCGTAGTTGATCCACGCAGTCTCACATTCCTCCACGTGAGACATGACAGCATCCGTGATCATGCGGCGTCGCTGATCGTTGTACATGTCGATGAGGACCATTGCGTCAAACTGCGACGCATAGTCAACGAGGCGTTGCTCCCATCCCATGGGGACAGGAAGGCTTGAGCATTGACACCAGCCCCCCAAATCGGCAATCAGGCCCTGGTCAACCCTGTCCACATGCGGGTTCTCGGAGACCCTCGGAAGGATTGCGTCAATCGTGACGGCAAGGACGCGTGCTTCCGGCGCAGCGTTTGTTGAACTGGATAGCATTCCCGGGCCCGTGTACGGGAAGGTGGGAGTTGTCATGATTTTTCTCCTTTATGGTGCGGTGTGACATTTGTGCGACGACTCTGCTGGGGGTGCCCGATGGGTGTCAACGAGCGATTTAGGCGGGGGGCACACCAAACCCCGCTCCACCAGCGCTTGTTCTGAGGTTGCACCTGCGAGACTCGCAAGGAATTGGGGCATGAGCATGTCGAAGGCAGTTAGCTCGTCCCTGGTGGGTTCAAGGGAGTCAATCCAGCCATCCACCGTCACGGCAGTCACTGCAACGTGGGCCATTGTCACTAATTTCTGAAAGTCTGGGACACTAGCGCAGCGCCAGCGCAGTGCCGGCGTGGCATCGCGGGAAAATCTGGGGGCATCGTGGTGCCGGCCCACTGACAAGCAACCGTACAATCGTCCAATCGCGGTCCATGTCCGATGCCCAAGGACGTTAGGGCCTAACCCCAGTGGATCATCCACATCATCGATGAGGACACCGAAGAGTTGCGCTGGGTTGAACACTGCCCCAGCCACCACGCGGGACTCAGGTAGGGGCACGGAGGGCTTCCCCGAAATGCTCACCGGTACGGCAATACGCCACCGTTCATAAGGAGGTAATGTCTCCCATCGGGCAACGGCCACAGAATCTTCGATGCTTTCTTTTCGGTATTGGGAGAGCATGCGCTTAAGGCTGGCCGCCCTGGAACTACCGGTCTTTGTGGAGGTGGGGGCCTTGGTGGTCTGTGCTTGGGAATTCATATCAACTCCTAGATGTGAAACAGTGATGCCATGATACTAGACATAAAGTGCACTGGTGCTCTTGCGACACACGAGCGTTCATGGCGAGTGTTTGGTAAGTGTTAAACTGTTATATTCGGTATGATCTTGTTGAGATCAAACACCACGATCATGCTATCACCATTTCGGAAGGGAACAAAGATGGAGAACTCTAGGGAACACTGGTATCGCGAACAGACAGTGTGGACGGGTCTTCGTGACAGCTTCCGCGAAAAAATCCTGGATAGAACCTGGGAGACCTACGTTCCCCCGGTCAATGAATTGAAGGAGGAGTACCACGTGGGGGTATCGGCGGTCCGGCAGGCGCTCAACGATCTTGCACGTGAAGGGCTTATCATTATCGCACACGGAAAACGCACGCGAATCATCCGTGAAGTTGACATGAGGAACCTCGCACACTTTACTCGGCGCATCCGTTCCATCGAAGATCAAGCCAGGGCGCTCGCCGACGAGTTCGAGGCGTTCCTTGGACGCCAAGTGACTCCCCAACGCGAAAACCAATAACTAATGCAGCCTGGTTAGTGAATTGCGGCAAGGGTGCGGGCACTCCACCACTGTTGCGCGTGCCGCCGATTCCCAGGCAACTGAGTGCGGTAGGTTCTAGCGCGGTGTCACACCCTGGGAGGTTTCATGCGCATCGGCGTACCACACGAGTCACAGCAGACACTTGTTGCTGCCACACCCGCCACCGTCACTAAACTCGTCAAACTCGGCTACGAGGTAGCCGTGGAGGCTGGAGCCGGAACCGCTGCGCGTTTCAGTGACGCTGCCTTCACTGAGGCTGGTGCCGCGGTGACCAGCGCTGACACCGTGTGGTCCAGCGATGTGGTCATTGCCGTGGAGTGCCCCTCGCTGGAACGCATCGCCTCCATGCGCCAGGGTGCCATCCTCATCTCGCAGGTTTTCCCCGGTGCCCACCCGGAGTCCGTCACCGCTCTGGTGGACGCTGGCGTGACCGGCCTGGCTCTGGACGCTGTGCCGCGTATCTCGCGAGCACAGGCCCTGGACACGCTCTCCACCATGTCCAACGTGTCCGGGTACCGCGCAGTGATTGAGGCCGCCTCCGAGTACCAAGGAATGTTTGCCGGGCAAGTGACAGCCGCCGGGAAAACCGCCCCTGCACACGTGTTCGTCATCGGCGGTGGGGTCGCAGGTTTAGCGGCCATCGGAACGGCCGTGTCACTGGGTGCCAGCGTGCGCGCCTTTGACGTCCGGCCTGAGGCGGGCGAGCAAATCGAGTCCATGGGCGCCACCTTTGTTCAGGCCAAAGCGGCCCAGCAGGAAGTGTCCAGCGATGGTTACGCCCGTGAACTCACCTCGGAGCAAGAAGCAGCTACCGAGGCCATGTACGCCGAGGAATCCGCCAAGGCCGATGTCATCATCACCACAGCGTTGGTCCGAGGATCTGCCCCACGAACCATCACCAACGCCATGATTGACACCATGAAACCGGGGTCCGTCATTGTGGACCTCGCTGCCTCCGGTGGTGGCAACGCCGAAGCCTGCGTACCAGGAGAACGCGCGGTGACGGATAACGGCGTCATTGTTCTGGGGTACACGGACCTTCCGGGCCGCATGCCTGCACAGACCTCGCAGTTGTACGGCCAGAACATCGTGAACCTGATGGCTCTGCTGACGCCTGCCAAGGATGGCCAGGCCGTACTGAATATGGAGGACGTGGTCCAGCGAGGGATGTGTGTTGCCCTGGACGGCACCACCATGTGGCCACCGCCACCCGTGCAGGTCTCCGCCGCACCCACACCCGCAGCCGATCAAGCGCAATCAGCCGAAGCCGCAGCCATCCCGGCAAAGCCGAGCCTGACCCCAGAAGAAGAAGCGAAACTGAGGGGACGGCGCCAACTCGTTGGGGGAGCGCTTGCCGCAGTGCTGATTCTGCTGGCCCTGACGTTCTCCACGTACACATTCCTGGGCCACTTCACCGTGTTTGCTCTGGCCGTGGTCATTGGCTACTACGTGATCTCCGGCGTCAGCCACTCGCTCCACACGCCACTCATGGCTCAAACCAATGCCATCTCAGGAATCATCCTGGTGGGGGCCATGCTCCAACTCGGCCACAGCAATCTGGTGGTGACCATCCTTGCGGTCATCGCCGCCACGGTGGCCAGCATCAACATCTTTGGCGGGTTCCTGGTATCCCGCCGCATGATCGCCATGTTCCAGAAGGGAGCCTGAGCCATGACGTTGACCACACTCGCCCAGGCCGTATATGTGATTGCGGCTCTGCTTTTCATCCTCTCCCTGGCCGGGCTTTCCCGGCAAACCAGTGCCAAGCGTGGTGTGAACCTCGGCATTCTCGGGATGGGACTGGCACTCGTGGCCACCATCATGCTGGCCGTGGACACGTCCCACCGACCGGTGGGGGTCACGCTGGCCCTGATCATCGGAGTGCTCGCCGTAGGTGGTGCCATTGGTGCCTGGCGAGCGCGTACCGTGGAAATGACTCAGATGCCGGAACTCATTGCCGTTCTGCACTGTTTTGTGGGTTTGGCAGCGGTAGCGGTGGGCTACAACTCCTACATCACGGAGCGCGCCGAACGCGCCGCTGGCGGTACGGTCCACCTCATTGAAGTGTTCCTCGGCATCCTCATTGGTGCGGTGACCTTCACCGGGTCCATTGTGGCGTTCCTGAAACTTTCGGCCAAAATCAAGAGTTCCCCCGTGATGATTCCGGGGCGTAACTGGCTGAACCTTGGCGCTCTGGTGGTCAGTTTCGCCCTGCTGGGCTGGTTCCTGGCCACTCCTAAGCACGGTTTCCCGCCACTGATTCTGATGACGGTGATAGCGTTGCTCCTCGGTGTTCACATGGTGGCGGCCATCGGTGGGGGAGACATGCCCGTGGTGGTCTCCATACTCAACTCATACTCCGGGTGGGCCGCAGCAGCAGCGGGCTTCATGCTCGGTAACGATCTTCTCATCATCACCGGCGCGCTGGTGGGTTCTTCAGGTGCGATCCTCAGTTACATCATGTGCAAGGCCATGAACCGATCCTTCATCTCCGTCATTCTTGGCGGTTTTGGGGCCGACGACGGTGCGGCTGCGCCCGGTGCTGGCAGTGCGCAACCCGAGGGTGAGCATCACGAGATCACTGCCTCAGAAGTGGCCGACCTCCTGAAGGAATCCAGTTCCGTCATCATCACGCCGGGATACGGCATGGCCGTGGCCAAAGCGCAGTATCCCGTGGCAGAACTGACCGCCAGGCTCCGTGAGATGGGTATCACCGTTCGCTTCGGCGTCCACCCGGTTGCGGGCAGGCTGCCTGGTCACATGAATGTGTTGCTTGCCGAGGCCAAGGTGCCTTATGACATCGTTCTGGAAATGGACGAGATCAATGATGACTTCCCCTCCACGGATGTGGTGTTGGTGATCGGGGCCAATGACACGGTGAACCCTGCTGCTTTGGATGACCCCAGCAGTCCGATTGCGGGAATGCCCGTGCTCACCGTGTGGGAAGCCAAGCACGTCATTGTGTTCAAGCGGTCCATGGCCGTGGGATATGCCGGCGTTCAGAACCCGCTGTTCTTTAAGGAGAACACGGCCATGCTCTTTGGTGATGCCAAGAAGATGACCGAGGCCATCCTCGCAGACCTGTAGAAACTCAGGAGGCTCGGTGGAACGCAGCGGACCCGGAGGAATGCAGCGGATCTGTCTAGCGAGGATTGCAGCGCGCGGCGAGCGTGGCAGTCAACCCCACATCCGGACGCCACGGTTCAATGTTCCATGATGCCTTGTCCGGCGCACCCCACGCGTGACACAGGAATTGATCGTGCATGCCGGTGGTGTCTGCCTCGGGTACCGCAGCAATAAGTTCGGACCAGAGGTGCTCCACCACCTCGGTGATCTGGGCCGGATCTCGCAAGGCGTCGCGGGCCCACGGTGCCGGAACAATCATCAGGGTGCGGCCACCTTCGTCATCACGAGTGGACCAGGTAGCGGAGGATAGCGCCGGGGTAGCAGGGAGCGTCGCCTCAGGGGTTGGACTGGGTGACGCTGGCGTAGGCGTTGCCTCCGGTGCGGCACTCCCATTCGTACCACCTTCGTCGTCGCCCGTTGTGCTGGCACCCGTACCGCTCGCACCCGTACCGCCGATGCCCGTGTCACTCACACTCGCTGCGGCACCCACTCCACCAGTGAGCGAGGTTTCCAGCATTCCACGCAGGCCCAGCAGCACTAGCGCAGCGCCACCCAGGAGCGCCACGGCTAGTACTATCCCCACCAGCACCTTGAGCACTTTCATGCCTCAACCCTACTGCATCGGGCCCACAGGTCGCCTGGCGCACATTGCCACACAAATCGGCGCCTGGCGAACGGTGATGCCAACGCTTTCCCGCAGGTCAGATAGCCTGGCTCGCGTGAAGGAGCACACCCGGCGGGGCAGCGTAGTCCCAGGCGTTTTCAGCAGGGAAAGGCACTTGTATGGAGTGGCTCCTGTCATCGCGCTGCATTCCCATGATGATCTGACACCCTCCGGCGCGTTCGCCGCAGATGCGTCGCTGGCCTACAGCAAAGACCCGGAGATGACGGCTCTTGTTGATGATCTTCGCCGGATGATGCTGCTCTCCAAGTTCGGCATGGATGTGGTGATGACCAAGGTGTCCATCCTGCGTGACGAGTTCCGTGTGATTCATGATTACAACCCCATTGAACACATCACCTCGCGCATCAAGTCCTTTGAATCCATTGTGTCCAAAGCGCGGCGGCGCAACATCCAACTCAATGCGGAAACGCTCGCGGCTGACCTGACAGATATTGCCGGAGTCCGCATCATCTGCTCGTTCGTCTCGGATATTTACAAGATTCGAGACATCCTCGTCTCCAGTGCGGATCTCACCCTCGTGGAGGAGAACGATTACGTGGGATCGCCCAAGGAGTCCGGGTATAAATCCCTCCACTTGATTGTGGAAGTTCCCGTGCAACTCTCGGATCGGGTCCAACCGGTTCCCGTGGAGATCCAATTGCGCACCGTGGCCATGGACTTCTGGGCAAGCCTGGAGCACAAGATCCAGTACCGCTGGGGCCAAAAGGTTCCCAGCCACCTGGCGCATTCTCTCAAGTCTGCCTCGGACGTTGCTGCCAACCTGGACCGTTCCATGGAACTCATTCACGAGGAAGTCAATAGCGCCATGGTGGTGGACTCCTGCCCGCAACGGCACAACGCACCTCTGACGCCCTCCGAAGCATTGGAAGCGTTTATGAGCATTGCCGCGGTGGACGAAGCGGCGTAGCACCGCATCGCTGTCCCGGCCACCCTGCCCCGCGTGCGTCGGCCGCACGCACCTGATGCCTACCCAGGCGGACATTTTCCTCACAGTTCGGCATCAACAGGGGAGTTGTGTGGGCCCTGACCGGCTCGCTGCGCAACGATAGAGGTAATGCGTGCCCGAGCGATTTTCACCTCCCGACGAGTGATCCAAGCGATCCTTGCCGGGCTCGTTGTGGTGCTCGCGTGTGCTGCTTTCGGCATTGCCACGGCGCATGCTGACGGCTATGTGGGGCCGCACAAGGCCCACTTTGCCGTAGCAGTAGCCCAACCCATCACCGTTGACGTGGGTCCCCTGGGCACGGTTCAGATGGAGTCACCCGTGGCACCACTCGGCGCGCGGGTCACTATTGGCGAGATTCCAGCGGACGTCACGGAAATCACCCCTTCAGCCACCATGGCCGGGCTGAGTTCTGATCTTGGCGCCTATTTGCAGTTCATGTCTGACCCCGCTGCCACCATCCGGGCAGCCGTCCGGTCCCTCGTTGTTGATGCGAGCATCAGGACCGCGTTGGCAATTCTTGTGGTGGTGGGGGTAGTGATGGGGGTCCGCCTGGCACTCGGGCCCGTGCGGCGCCGCGAACTTGCTGCCACGGCTAGCAATCCCCGGACCATGACCACCGCCGCCGTGGCCACTCTGTCCATCGTCGGGCTGGGAATTTTTGCTGCCGATTCTCCCGAGTTCATCACCGAACCCATTGTGGGATCCCCGGTGTTCAACGGCACCGCTTTGGCTGGAACCCGCGTGACGGGGCGCTTGGCCAGCGTGATTGACGTGTACGGGTCTCAGTTGATTGACGTGTACAACAATAACGAGAAGTTCTACGCCGAGGCACAGGAATCCATGGAGCACGCGTGGGATCAGCGTGCCCGCAATGACATCATGGTCAACATTGCCCGGGCGTCCACGCCTCGGTTTGCTGGCGATGACTCAGCCTCGGATGGCCCTGAGCAGTACGTCACGGTGTTGGTGGTCTCGGATTTGCACTGCAACATGTCCATGACGCCGCTGATGAACTCCATTGCCAAGCGGGCGGGGGTGAACCTGGTGATCAACGCCGGGGACACCACCATGAACGGAACGTCCGTGGAGAAGGTGTGCGTGGACTCGTTCAACGGGATTCGACCGCCCGGAGTCCCCATGGTGACCATCACCGGCAACCATGATTCTGCGGACACGGCCAAAGCCGCCCGGGACAAGGGCCAGATTGTTCTGGACGGTGACGCGGTGGAGGTTGCCGGGTTGAGGATTCTGGGTACGGGCGATCCCAAGGCAACCCGAGTGGGTCAGGGTTCCACGGCGGTGGGCGCCGAGACGCGTGAGGAGGTGGCGGAGGCCATGGCGCAGACCGCCTGCGAGTCGCGCGATGTGGACCTTCTCCTCATCCACACTCCCCGAGACGGCAACGTGGCCCTTGATTCCGGGTGTGTGCCCTTCCAGATGTCCGGTGATACGCATCGTCGGCACGATCCTGACGTGGTGGGACAAGGCATTCGGTACGTCAGTGCGTCCACGGCGGGTGCCGCCTCTGGGAAACTCACCGTGGGGCCGCTAGGCGGCACAGCCGAAATGGCCGTGTTCCGCTTTGACACGGAAACGCGGCGTTTTGTGTCCTGGAAGTTGGTGGAAGTGAATCCGGACAAGTCCGCTTCCGTGTCACGATGGTTGCCCATTCCGCAGGCGCCCATGGATGAGCAGGTGGTGGCAGGGAAGCCAAATTCGGCTGCGTGAAGCGGGTTGGGCGCACCAGGCTACGCGAGGATGGCATCGTTGCGAGATCTGCGATGCGAGTTGCGATGCGAGATGACTGTGACGGAGATCACCGGCGCCATCTGGCGCAATCTCGGCGGAATTCGTGGGGAGAACTGCACCGAGGCTTATCGTTGTTTCAGGCCCACCCTCTGGGCCAGTACTGATGTGCTCGTAACGGAGTGTGCGAGCCCTACGAAAGGAGCCGCTATGGGCCTCCAGGACATCGTTGACAGTGTAGAAGAAAAGGCTGAAGGCTTGATTGACAAAGCCAAGAGCATGGTTTCTGACGAGGACATTGACAAGGTAGCGGACAAGGTTACCGATGTCACTCCTGACAAGGTTGACCCCTTCGTCGAGAAGGCCGCAGAAGCCGCCAAGAAGCTGAACGACTAGTCTTCAGCACCATTTTCCGGGCCTCGCGCCCGTACTAACACTTCAGCGCCGATCCGCCAACCGGGTCGGCGCTGTTGCATGCCCGGCCTCATACGTGCTTGGCCCAATTCTGGGCCGTGGGGGTGTGTTGGTACCCGTACGACGGTTCGTACGGGTACGTCTGCACCCCCACGAGTGTGTGCCCGGCCTGGGGCGGGGGAGGCGGTGGGAGGAGTCAGAGGTGAGATCGTCGGTCACCTCCCGTCAGAACGCCGTGTTGAAGCATTCAGGCCGATAGGATGCCCGGCGTGACTACCATCAACGCCCCTCGTGATCTTTCGTTCCGCTACACGCCCGCTGTTGCCGCTGAACTGGAACAACGGTGGCAAGATCGCTGGGATGAGCGCGGCACTTTCTACGCCGCCAACCCCGTAGGGGAGTGGACGGGCCCGGACGGCCAGAGCGCCTCCGCGCCAGGCTACTTCATTATGGACATGTTCCCGTATCCCTCGGGTGCGGGCCTGCACGTGGGTCACCCGCTGGGGTACATCGCCACGGACGTGGTGGGCCGCTACCGCCGGATGCGCGGGGACAACGTGCTGCACGCCATGGGGTTTGACGCGTTCGGCTTGCCCGCTGAGCAATACGCCGTCCAGACGGGCGAGCACCCCCGCACCGTCACCGAAGCGAATATAGAGGTCTACAAGCGCCAGTTGCGGCGCCTCGGATTGGCGCATGACCCTCGCCGCACCTTTGCCACCATTGACTCGGATTACGTGGGATTCACGCAGTGGATTTTCCTCCAAATCTTTGATTCGTGGTACGACGACGATGCACGCAAGGCCCGCCCCATTGCGGAACTTCGCGGTGAGTTGAACGCGGGAACGCGCGCTGTCCCAGGCTTCCCGGAGGGCACAGCGTGGGCCACGTTGACGGAGGAACAGCAGCGTGACGTCCTTGATTCCCAGCGCCTTGCCTACGTGGATGAGAGCCCTGTGAACTGGTGCCCGGGGCTGGGAACGGTGCTGGCCAACGAGGAAGTCACGGCTGACGGTAAGTCCGAGCGCGGGAACTTCCCAGTGTTCACCAAGGCGCTGCGGCAGTGGAAGATGCGGATCACCGCGTATTCGGACCGCTTGACCGAGGACCTGGACCTGATTGATTGGCCGGACAAGGTCAAGTCCATGCAGCGGCACTGGATTGGGAAATCCACCGGAGCGAACGTCAGCTTTGACGTTGCTGATGATCACGGTGCCCCCGGTGGCGAATCGTTGGTGGTCTTCACTACCCGGCCAGACACCCTCTTTGGAGCCACCTTCATGGTGGTAGCCCCCGAGCACGCCCTCCTGGACACCGTCCCGGCAACCTGGCCCGCCCTGCCCTCCTCCCCGTCATCCAGCGCGGAGCCTGCTACTTCCTCCCCGTCATCCTGCGCGGAGCCTGCGGAGCAGGCGGAGTCGCAGGATCTCGCCGTAGCCTTCGGCAAGGCCAAGCCAGCCACCCCGGCACCCACCGCTACCCCCGCGTTCATCCCACCGGGCTTTGCCGAGACCGCTGAGCACTATGCCGAGCGCCAGGCATCCGTCCAAGGAACATCCACCTCGGCTGCCTCGTTCACGGGTGCAGCGGTGACAGAATCACCCGCGGCATCGTCGCAGGATGAACAAGAAAACGTGAGCGCCATCCCCGCTTCGTGGACGGGCGGCTATGCCACCCCCACGCAGGCCGTGGCGGAGTACCGGAAACTCGCGGCGGGGAAAACCGCCGTGGAGCGCCAGCAGGACGCCGGCGCGAAGACCGGCGTGTTTACGGGGCACTACGCCATCAACCCGCTCACGGGCACGCTCATTCCCGTGTTCACCGCAGATTACGTGCTGATGGGGTACGGGACCGGGGCCATCATGGCCGTTCCGGGTGGTGACCAGCGCGATTACGAGTTTGCCGAGGCCTATGACCTCCCAGTCATTTACACCGTGGCGCCGGAAGGCGGCCTCCCTGCCGATCTCGCCGAGGCGTACACGGGTGACGGCATTGTTGTGAATAGTCCAGGGTTGAACAGCCCAGCAGCCAACTCGCCTGCAGCCGTGAACCTCACTCTCAACGGCATGACCGTGCCGGAGGCCAAGGCCACCACCATCGCGTTCCTGGAAGCCAACGCCATTGGCGAGAGCACCACTACGTATCGTCTGAGGGACTGGCTGTTTAGCCGTCAGCGGTACTGGGGCGAACCGTTCCCCATTGTGTGGGACAGTCAGGACCGTCCCGTGGCCGTCACGCAGGATATGCTCCCCGTGGACCTGCCGGACGTGCCCGATTACGCGCCGCGCACCTTTGATCCCGAGGATGCCGATTCCATGCCGGAGGCGCCTCTGGGCCGCAACGATGACTGGGTTCACGTCACGCTGGATCTCGGCAACGGACCACAGCAATACCGCAGGGACACCAATACCATGCCCAACTGGGCGGGATCGTGCTGGTATTACCTGCGCTACCTCGGCCAGGACGCCTTCAACCCCAAACTCGAGGCGTATTGGATGGGCCCGCACCACAACGCCACCAGCGGGGATGCAGGAGGGGCGGACCTTTACGTGGGCGGCGTGGAGCACGCTGTTCTTCACCTGCTGTACGCACGGTTCTGGCACAAGGTGCTGTATGACCTGGGCCATGTCACGGCCATTGAGCCCTTTGGCAGGCTGTTCAACCAGGGGTACATCCAGGCGTACGCCTTCAAGGACGACCGCGGGCAGTACGTTCCGGCTGCTGAGGTTGAAGGGGACGAGACCACCGGGTTCACCTACAACGGGGACCCGGTGACCCGCGAATACGGCAAGATGGGCAAGAGCCTGAAGAACGTGGTCACCCCTGATGAGATGTACGAGGCCTATGGCGCGGACACGTTCCGCCTCTACGAGATGTCCATGGGGCCGCTGGACCTCAGCCGTCCGTGGAACACGCGTGACGTGGTGGGATCCCAACGGTTCCTGCAGCGCCTGTGGCGCAACGCCGTGGACGAGGATTCCGGTGCGCTCACGGTGACGGATGACGCTCCCTCGGTGGAGACGCTGCGGCAGGTTCATCGCACCATCAGCGAGGTGACCACGGAAATGGACGCCATGCGTCCCAACACGGCCATTGCCAAACTGATTGCCCTGAATAACCACCTCACCGGGTTGTCCGGAGTTCCGCGCGTCGCCTTTGAGCCGCTTGTGCTCATGACGGCACCGTTCGCTCCGCACATTGCCGAAGAGTTGTGGGAGAAGTTGGGTCACAGTGATTCGCTTGCCTACGCCCCGTACCCGGTTGCCGATCCGCAGTATCTGGTGGAGGACACCGTCACGTGCGTGGTGCAGGTCAAGGGAAAGGTGCGTGGCAGGCTTGAGGTGCCGCCGTCAATCTCTGACAGCGATCTTCAGGCTCAGGCGCTCGCGGAACCGAATGTGCTGAAGTTCATTGGCGATGCTCCGGTCCGCAAGGTGATTGTCCGGGCGCCCGGCCTAGTGAACATCGTGGTGTAGGTGCAGCCTTACATAAACGACGCCGCAATGCCTTCCAGCCGTTCGCAGTAAGCAGGCCAGCCCTCCTCGGGACCGTCCATGAGGGGCATCTCCTGCTTCCATCCAGCGGAGTTGTCAATCATCTCCCGCACAATGTCCACCTGGCCTGCATGGCGATGCGTCTCGGCAATGAGGTGAATCAGAATCTGTCCGAGGGTCACATCGGCTTTGTCCGGGTGCCACCAGGGAACGTGTCCGGCAGCATCGAGAGGCAGCGCCTCGATCGTCGCATCGGCAAGAGCGGAGCCACGCCGGTACAGGTCAATGATGAATTCGCGGCTCTCATCAGCGGCGGCATACATGTCCGTCATCGGCTCGGAGTCCTCACTCATCCACGGAAGGGCAATGTCCGAGGGCCGTCCAAAGCAATCGGTCAGGTAGCCCAACTCCACTGTGGCCACGTGCTTAATCACTCCGAGCACTGAGGTTCCCGAGGCGGTCAGCGGGCGCCGCGCGTCATACTCGCTGAGTCCGTCGAGTTTCCACAGCAGAGCCGCACGGCCTTGCTTCAGGTAGTCATACAGATGGTCTTTGAGAGGTGAATCAGCCATTCCCGCAGGCTACCTCACGGGCGCAATGCGGCTTCGATGGACGCGGCAGGGTCATCCATCGGCGGCGTGAATCACCCATGGCTGAGCCGCCTAGCGGCTACCTCCTACTCAGCCGCCCAGCGGCCACCTCCTGCTCAGCCGCGCGGTGACCCACAGTCTCAGCGGCTTACTGAACCGCTTCTCGGCAACGAGGTGAATCACCCAGGCCAACACCCCGCACGCCAGGACGGTGATGCCCAACGTGGTCCAGTCCGACACCTGCGGGTACAGCACGTCAATCAGCAGGAATCCAAACTGGGTGTGAATCAGGTACAACGGGTAGGTGAGGGCGCCCGCCGTCACCAGAATCTTTGCCACGCGGGGATCGTCAATGGTGGCCTTCGCGCTGGAGGCCTGCCACACCCATAGCACCGCCAACAGCATGATGGCAATGGACATCCCCACGGACACGGGGACCTCCTGGAGATCGTGAGCATGCTGAGCCCGCGGAATGAGGTGATACACGCCCATCCCCACGGTGATGGCCAGCGGAATGAGCAACCTGGCCTGCCTGTATCGTCGCAAGAGATAGAGCAACATACCGATGCCGAAGTACGGCGCATACGGCGCAACGAGCCACTCGGCGGCCGTGGTCCACCCGAGTTGCTGGACCACCAGAGCAACCGCAGGCCATCCCACAGCGAAGGCCACCACGGTCCACTCAGGGAATTCCCGACGAAGGTGCGGTGGTGGCACGGTGTCTCCGGGAGCGCCGGAACTCGCCCGTGCCATCCTCAATTGGGCCTTCCGCGCCTGACGCCGGTTCCACCATGACGTGACAGCCAACAGGATCCCCACCAGCACATAGAACTTCAACTCGGCCAGCAGGGTCCAAAAGACCACCTGAACGGGCTGAACGCCAAAGAGATCCGGGACCATGGTGAAGTTCAACAACGTGGCACGGAAGCCGGGATTCCGGCCCCCATCCCAGAAGAACTGCAGAATTGCGGTGGCAACGACCGCTGCCCAAAACGCCGGAAAGAGGCGCCCAACGCGGGAGCCAATGTATTCAGGGATGGAACGACCCTGGGCGGACATGAGGATCACAAATCCGCTCAGCATGAAGAACAGTTCTACGGAGAGCCAGCCGTAGCGGCCCACTTGGTTGGCCAGCGGGAACACGCCTACGGGGTCGGCGCCCCAATACCTCCCCGCCGTGGGGGAGGCAGCAAAGTGGTAGATCACCACGGCAAAGGCGGCCACAAAGCGCAGGCCGTCGAGCCACAGTAACCGCGGTGCGTGGTCCTGGGAGCCGTGGGCCTGAGTGCCGGGTGCCTGAGCGCGGTGGGCCTGAGAGCTGGGGGCCTGAGCGCCGGGCGCGTGGGTGGTGGTCATCGCGAGTATCGTACGACGCCGAGGGCTCTCTTGCCGGGAGCACTGAGCAACAACTGCGGGCTGGACGGAAGACGCGGATAGGACTAGTATCTAGTTATCTAGTTATTTTGCATCAGGAGGACCACATGTCCATGGTGAGTGCCACCGAGTTCAATCAGCGTCCCAGCCGGATCAAAGCCATGGCCGCTGCTGAGCCGGTGTTTGTGACCGAGCGCGGCGAACCCACGGCGGTAGTGATTTCCATCGCGGAGTACCGGCGCATGCGCGAGGAAGCAGGTGAACCAGAGCCAAAACGCGGCCCCACGCTCGCCGAGGCGTTTCCCGGCTGGGAAATGAGTGAAGAGGCCGAGGCCGCGTGGGATGAGATCATGGAAAATGTGCGGGATCGGTCACTTCCCGTTCCCTTCGAATTTGATGAGGATTAGCACATGCCCTCCTTCTTACTGGACACCAATGTTGTCTCGGAACTCAGGCGTAAGCCGCATCAGCGCAATGCGCAGTTTCATCAATGGGCCCTGGAATTGCGGGTAGAGGATAGTTACTTGTCCGTGATCACGCTCGGCGAGGTTGTGTGCGGGGTGCTCCTTCTGGAGCGGCGTGACCCGGCAGCTGGACGGGTGCTACAGAATTGGCTCTCGGACACCGTGCGGCCCGACTACCGTGAACGTACCTTGCCTGTGACTGCTGAGATTTCCGAAAGAGAGGCCACGCTCCACCTCGTTCGGACACTGCCCAAGGCCGACGCCCTCATCGCCGCAACCGCACTGGTCCATGACCTCACGTTGGTCACCCGAAACACCAAGGACTTCCACGGGCTAGGGATTCGGCTCGTCAACCCCTGGCAGTTCAGGCGGCGCTGACTCAACCGCCCGTAGGTGCATCTCCAGAAATCCGGCATCGGCGGCGCGGTATCATCCGGCCATGCCCGCCGCCCCTGCCTTGCCCGTCACCGCGGTGAGCAGGATCGAGGGGACGTATGCAGGGGCGAGGCGCGCGTTCCGTAGCCCTATGTTGGCGTTGCTCCATCGGCAGTCCGCCCCCCTCGTCGTCGCACTCCTGACGTCAATCTTCTCTGCGGACCGCCCAAACGTTCCCGTAGCGGACGCGCACACGGAAATTGCCGATGCGCTCAGTCAACTCGGCGCCGCAGGATTTGACGATCTCCCGGAGCGCTCGGCGCGTGAACTCAGCCGCAGTTGGGTGGACGCCGGGTGGCTCACCACGCATGTGGATGATTCCGATACCGAGGTGTACCGCCTCACCGCACACGCCGTGGGCGCCCTGGAAGTGGCCGGGCGTGCGGGCGGAGCGCGGGCGCGCGTGTCCCGGTCCCGCGTGCGCACCCTCCTGGATGCCATTGATCATCTGGCCCAGGATGCCGATCCTGACGTGGCCACCCGCATTGCTCGCCTCCAGCGCGAGATCCACGAGCGCACC
>JAIRQO010000033.1 GCA_031256435.1 Cellulomonadaceae bacterium | reverse complement strand
CGCCGGTGGTGGCGCCGGTGGCGCAGAGGGCGGTCAATGTGTTGCCGGCGGGGGTTGAGCCTGCGGTGGATGGGGTGGCGTTGCGGGGTCCGGGTGGGGTGCGTGGTCCGGGTGGGGTGCGTGGTCCGGGTGATCTGTATGACGAGGGTGTGGTTCCGGGTTCGGTGGTTGATGCTGGGCCGGGGTGGGCTACGTATCGGGTGGAGGATGCGGGACTGGATGCGGGGCGGGTGCAGTTTCAGACGGTGGTGGGTGGGGTGCGGCGCACGTTTGATGATGGTGGTGTCATGCGGTTGATTGATAACACGTTGGTGCCGGTGACGGATGGGGATGGGCAAGGGTTTGTCAATGCTGCCTCGGATGTGGGGGTGCGGTTGCCGGTGGTGTTGTCTGAGGCTGAGGGGGTGTCTTTCACGCGGTTGGGGTTCGGGATTGAGGTGGCGCCGTTGTTTGGGGACTTTTCTCGGCCGATTGCTGAGGGTGCGGCGGTGTTGTATAACCAGGTGCTTCCGGGTGTGGATGTGCAGTACACCGTGGTGGGGGATGTGATCAAGGAGGATGTGATTGTTGGTCACATGGTGGAGTTGCCTGCGCTGTTATCGGTGGTGCGTGCGGGTGAGGGGTTGGAACTGGTCAGTGGTGATGGTGGTGTGGTGGCGCGGGCTGTGGTGGCACGTGAGGGTGTGGAGGTGGGGGATGTGGTGTGGAGGTTGTCGGCTCCGGCCATGACGGATGCGGCGGGGGCGTTCACGGACGCGGTCATGATGACTGTTGATGTCACGAGCGCTGCGGAGGCAACGGTGGAGGTTGTGCCTGACCAGGCGTGGTTGTCTGATCCAGCCAGGGTGTTCCCGGTGCGGATTGATCCTACGGTGGATATTGCGTCATCGGCGGTGCGTTTGGTGGGGGTGGAGCAGGGAAGTCCGGATGCGCAGATTGGGGATAATGGGTTCCCGTATGCGGGGTACGACGATGGGATAGTGTCTTCCAATTTGGCGTTGTATGGGACGGCGCATTGGATGACGCGTACCTACGTGGCGGTGGGCTATGACTTCACCCATATGATGCGGCAGGCGCGCATTGATTCGGCTACGTTATCGTTGGATCATTACACCACGTGGTCCAACGGTCATACCACGTTTGGTGTGTATACCAATGATGATTCCTGGGATCCTGATGCCATCACGTGGACGGGGCAGACGGGAATGTCACGTACCTATGTGGATCAAACATCCTCACTGCCTGATGGTGGCTATATTAGTTGGGATATTGCTGATCAGGTCAACAATTGGGTTCAAGGGATAGCGGACCAGAATGGTTTCCAGGTTGCGGCGATTGATGAACGCAATATGCAGGCTGAAGTGTTCTCGAATATGGCGTCCACGTCCCCGCCCAAACTGGTGGTGAACTGGTCAATTCCGGACCCGGTGGACCCTGACTATCCTTTGGATGATGTCACCATCAATCTGCGGCCAGTGACGGAGAAGTCTGTAGCGGGGAAACTGCTTGTTGATGCCGTGTTTGCTGACGGTGTGGCCACCCCGGATTCCACGGTGTCTTATGTGTTGAATCCTTCCGTGGTGGGTGACACGTATTGGGCGTCGCGTTCGTATCAGTTCCCGGATAGTTCAGGGTTTGAGGCGAGTTTCCCCAACGGCACGACGTATCGGGGGAAGAAATCAAATTGGCAGACCATGCCGTATGCGGGCCTGGCGTTCAATACCACGTATCAGTTTGAGGCTACTGCGGCGCTTGATGGGGATTCGTCGAAGAAGGCAAAATCTGATACGTTCCTGATTTACCGGGTGCAAGCAACCGATACGTTGCCTTTGGTGGCCAAGCATTACGGTGTCTCCCTGGATCAGGTGATGACGGATAATGCTGTGCAGGACACGTTGATTGCGGCGAATAATACGGTGTTTATCCGCAACCCCAATACTACGGTCCCGTATAACGCTGGTTCGAATCTCACTGATGCGCAAAAGAAGCTCATTGACTCCAATTTGATGGGCCGTGGGATGCACTGCGAGTACGGGTTTGAGCCGGTGAATCTGAACACGGGGAACTTCTGGGCTTCTGTTACTGATGCTGAAGCTTTGGAGGCTACCGGCCCGTTTGCTGTGACACGGTCCTATAACTCGATGGGTGACGTGGTCAATGGCGTGTTGGGTTATGGCTGGCAGTTTGACTATAGCGAATACGTGATTGATCAAGGTGACGGCACGTATGGGTACATCACCGCTGATGGGAAAACGCAAACCTTCACCAAGACCAGTGATGGCACCTACGGAGGGCCTGCGGGTTATGACCAAACTTTGACGGAGATTGAGTACAGCCAAGGTTCGGCTACGTTCACGCGTTATCAGATTGCCACCCCGGATGAAACGCGTCAGTTCAACGCGTGGGGCTTGTTGACGTCCATCTCCACCCACAATGCGGGTACCACCACGTTGACGTATGACGCGGATTTCAATCTCAATCAGGTGACGTCCCCTCACGGGACGGTATTCACGTTCACGTTTGATGCCCACGGCCGTGTGGCATCGTTGACAGTGCCCGGCGGGGTCACTACCACGTATTCCTACAGTGCCGCCGGGGATCTCACATCGGTCAAGGACGGTAACGGGCATACCGTGACGTATGCGTATGATGCGGATCATCGGATGGTCTCGTGGACGGACCAGGAGGGCGTCACGCAGGTCACCAACACGTTTGATGCACTCGGGAGGGTCACCAAGCAAACCGATGCTGCCGGTGGTGTCTCCACGCTGACGTATAGCACGGGGAAAACGGTGGCAACGGACGCTGCCGGGCACGCCACCACCTACCTGATTGATGCCAGTGGTCGCACTACGGGCATCGTTTATCCCGGCGGCTACCAGATTGCCCGCACGTATGACAGTGCCAACAATCTCGTTGTCGATGAGTGGGGCACGTACACCTATGACGGTGACGGGAACATGACCTCCTCCACGGACCGTGGGGGCGCTGTTACCGCGTTCACGTATGACGGGCATCGGCAACTGACGTCCATGACGGACGCCGACGGGCACACCACGCGGTGGGTGTTTGACGCGTTAGGGAACATTATTGCCCGCACCAGTCCTACCGGCGGGGTGGATACGTTCACGTATTCGGGCAGGTCCATCACGTCCCACACGGACCCGTTGGGGAACACGGAAAAGTTTGGCTACGGTAGTGGTTCCTTACCAACGAAGGTCACCAACCCTGTGGGGAAGGCCAGCACGGTGGCGTATGACGCCATGGGGAGGCGTACTGCTGTCACGGACCCGTTGGGGAACACCACGCGGTGGGTGTATGACGCGGTGGGGAACCTGATAAAAGTGCAGGCCGCGGATGGCGGTACCACCACGGTGACGCTCAACAAGGTGGGGATGCCGGTGAAGGAAACGGACCCCAACGGTCATGCTACGTCAGCGGTGTTGGATCCGATGCGCCGCCTGACAGCCATCACGGACGCGAACGGGAACACCACCCGCTACTCGTATGACCCGGTAGGGAACCAGACCCGGATCACGGATCCTCTGGGTCACACCACCTCCTTGACATACAGTCCGCGTGGTTTCCTGACAGGGGTGACGGACGCGGCCGGGAACGTGTGGGCTGCCACGGTTGATGATGATGGCAACCAGATAGCGTTAACGGACCCCCACGGTGACGTCACCGTGTCCACCTATGATGCAATGGACCGCCGCACCTCCGTCAGTGACCCGTTGGGCAACTCCCACGCCTTCACTTACACACCTACCAGCCTGCTAGAGACCGTGAGTGACCCGTTGGGGGCGGTCACCTCCCTCACGTACACGCCCAACGGTCTCCCGGCCACCATCACGGAACCGTCAGGATTGGTCACCACCTTCACCTATGATGCCGCAGGGAACACCATCACCCTGGACCAAGGCGGACGCATCACCACATCAACGTTTGATGCCGCCAACCATCTCGTCGAATCCACGGACGCAGCAGGCGGGACCGCGAGTTACCTGTATGACGCGGCAGGCCGCCAAATAGGGCAAACCGACGAAGCAGGCAACACCAGCACCTGGCAACTCGATGCGGTAGGGCGAACCGTGGCATTCACGGACCCCGTGGGTGCCACCACCACGTATACGTTTGACCGCGCCGGGAACATGGTGGGAACCACCAATGCCCTGGGGAACAGCAGCACCCTGACCTATGACCGGCTCGGTCAACTGACCGGACTGCAAGACCCATTAGGGAACGTATGGACCTACACGTATGACGCCACCGAGAACGTCACGGACGTCACCGACCCGCTGGGAAACACCACCACCCTTACCTATGATGCGCTCCGGCGTCAGGTTGCCGTCACGGACGCGCAAGGCAACACCCAATCCACGGTCTATGACGCGCTAGGGAACCCCACCGCAATCACCGATCCCCTGGGTCACACCACCACGCACACCTTCGATGCCGCCGGCCGATTAACACAAGTAGTAGACGCACGCGGTGGGACCACTACATACACGCTGGACGGCGCAGGGAACGTGACCGCAGCGATCACCGATACCGGGTCCACCACCTATGTATATGATCTCGCCTCCCGGGTCACCGCCGCGAACAACGCAGTAGGTCAAACCTCCACCTGGACCTACAACACCTTCGGTGACGTGATATCAGAAACAGACACCAGCCACGTCACCACCTCCTACACCTATGACGCCACCGGGAACGTGATAGCAGCGGCCTCGGCGGGGCCAGCCAACCCGCCAACACCGTCACCGGGATCCGCTACGTCCGCTTCGGCTAGTGCGTCTGGTTCGGCTGGTTCGGCTGCTTTATCTGGTTCGCCTGCTTCGCCTGGTTCGTCGGTCACGGCGTTCACGCGGGATGCGGTGGGCAATGTGCTGACCCTGACTGATCCGGGGGGGAATGCGTGGCAGTACACGTATGACGGGGTGGGGCAGACGCTGACGGAGGTGGATCCGCTTGGTGCAGTCACATCGTTTGCCTATGACCTGGGCGGCAACCTGCTCACCCTCACAGACCCGGTGGGGGCCGTCACCACGGTCACGTATGACGCCAATGATGTGCCGGTCACCGTGACCGATGGCAACGGGGATACCGTCACCATGACCCGTGACGCCTTAGGCAGGCTGGCTGCGGTCACGCGTCCATCAGGGGACATCACCAGCTACGCCTATGACACAGTATCGAATCTGGTAGCGGTCACGGACCCGCTCGGTCACGTCACCGGATACGCTTATGATGCCCTGGCCCGTCTGTCCACCATGACGGACGCCCGCGGAGCCGTCACCACCTACGGGTGGGATGCGGGAGGGAACCTGACCACGGAAACCGATCCGCTGGCACGCACCACCCGTTACACCTATGACCTGTCATCTCGCCTCACGGCCATCACCGATCCGGCAGGAAACCCGTACACCTACACGTATGACGCCGCCGACCGCCTGACGTCTGTCACCACCCCACGGGGATACACCCGCACGTTGACCTACGGCCCGCGTGGGAACGTGGCTTTTTTTTCTGATGGTACGGGGACCACCGCGATCTACACCTACAGTCCCCTTGGAGACCTTGCGGAAGCCACGGACGCTACGGGTGCTATCACCACCTACACCTACGATGCGTTGCAGCAACCCACCGCCATCACCGATCCACGCGGGAACACGTGGGAATCCGGGTATGACGCTGCCGGACAGCAAACCTCCACCACGGACCCGCTCGGTGCGTCCGCCACGTGGACATATGATCTGGCGGGGAACACCACCGCCACGACCACCCCCGAAGGTCATACCACCACGTACACGTGGGACCCCGCAGGGCAACTCACGGCCATCACCGACCCCCTCGGACGTGCCACAGTATCCACGTATGACCCCAACGGACGCCTGGCCGCCACCACCAACCCTGCCGGAACCAGTCGCTTCACGTGGGATGACGCCGACAACCTCGTCTCGATCACAGACCCGCGCGGCGCGGTCACCACGGCAACCTATGACCCCACCGGAGCAGTCACCACCGTGACGAACCCGCGTGGTGCCGTCACAAGTTTTGTGTATGACACCGCCGGGCAAACCACCTCCGTGACGGACCCGAACGGCGGTATCACCACCGCCGACTATGACATCCTCGGCAATCCCACCGCTGTTACCGACCCCAACGGCAACACCACCACGTATGGGTGGGATCAGGAATCAAACCTGACCACGGTCACCTCCCCCACCGGCGCCGTGGAACGGTGGCTCTATGACCCCGCCTCCCGGGTCATGGAAACCATCACCCCCGGTGGAGGAACAACACAATATGACTATGACGCAATGAATCGCCTCATCAGCGAATCCCACCCCGGCAACACCAGTGAGAACGTGTCCGCCACCTTTGATGCCACCGGGTCACGCACCAGCATGACCGATGCCACGGGAACCAGTACCTCCACCTGGGACCAGGCAGGGCGCCTCACCACCGTCACTGACGGCAACGGCCGCACCGTGTCCTACACGTACACACCCGACTCGCACATCGCGTCCCTGACCTACCCCGATGGCTCCATCGTGTCCTTGGGATATGACAACGCCGGGAACCAAACCTCCATCACCGACACCACCGGCACCACCACCGTCACCGTGGATGACACCAACCTCCTGGCATCCATCACCCGGCCAGAGCACACCACCACCGCCTACAGCCGTGACGCAGGCAGCAACATCACCCACATAGCCACACGCACTCCCGACTCCTTGATCTCCTCCTACACCTACACGTATGACACCACCGAGGCCGTCACGCAGGAAACCGCCGTCACCCCCACCGCTGACGGTGGCCTGCAATCCGTCACCCGCACCTTCACCTATGACAACGATGGACGGCTCACCGGATACACCGAAACGTTCCCCACCCCGGTCACCCCTGCCGGTATCACTTTTGAGGCACCCATCAGCAAAGCGTTTGGGAAATCCGCACCCGTACCTGGGGACACGTCTGGTGCCAGCACCGTCACCTACACCTATGATCCCGCAGGAAACCGCACCACCCTCACCCGCACCGACCACACGGGCAGCATCGTCGAACACATCACCTCCACATACAACGATGACAACCAGCTAACCACGGAAACCTCCAGCAGCACCGGTACCACCACCTACACGTACAACCCGGACGGACACCTGGCCACCACTACCACCACGGACAGTGACGGCAACCCCACCGCCACCCATTACACGTATGACGCCGCCCAACGCCTCCAAACCATCCGCGACGATCAACTCCTGTTCGCCGCCACGTACAACGGTGATGGCCAGCGCACCTTCCAACTCACCCGCGAACCCGCCACCACCACCTCCACCACCAGCTTCCCACAACCCGCAGCCACACCAGACACCTACCGCGTAGAAACCGGACGCGACACCACCTTCACGTGGAACAACCACACCGCGCTCGCCACAGCCGGCTCCGCATTCTGGTACACCTTTGCCGCCGCCATAGCCGCCCACGCAGCCGGAGCCGCCACCACCAATCTCCCCACCGCCATCCACGCTCTCCACACCGGATGGAACAGCATCACCACCACCCTCACCCCACCCACCAGCCTCAACCAGCAGGACGCCAACACCCTCACCGCGGCAGGACTCACCCCCGCGGACGTAGACGATCTCATCACCGCCCTCGGCATCACCCCCGGCACCACCACCACGCCAGACCCCGCTACTACCCAACCCGTCCCCACCGAAACCGTCACCCTCGAAGGATTCACCTACCACCTCACCCACTACGTCAACGACGTCAACAACCTCTCCCCCACCGGCCAACCCGACGCCATCAAAGTCCTCGCCGAATACGGACCCGCCTCCACCCCCGCCACCCCCTACACCTACACCGGAACCGACCTCCTGAACGTCACCGCACCACCCGCCACCACCACCCACACATGGCTGACACCCACAGGAACCGGCATCACCGCAGGCGCCCCCGCCAACGGACCCCCGGCCAGTGGAACACCCAGCAACGGCCTACCATCCAGTCCGCTGACCGGCTGGTTCATCCCTGACGGACGCGGCTCCATCGGCCAAGTCACCACCACCACGGCACTCGCCTACGCCGCCACCTATGACCCGTTCGGCGCCCCCACCGTCACCCTCGGCGCCACCGCGAACCCCACCTACGGATTCACCGGCGAAAACCACAACCCCACCACCGGCCTGCAATACCAACGCGCACGCTACTACCAACCCACCACCGGACGCTTCACCCAACCCGACACCCTCCGCGGAAACCTCACCACCCCCAGCACCCTCAACCAATACACCTACGCCCTCAACGACCCCATCAACCGCACCGACCCCTCCGGACACTTCTCCCTCTTCGGAGCACTAAAAAGCCTCGGCAGCCACGCACAACACTTCGGCAATTCCGTATTCCACGGCGCAGCCCACGGATTCTCCGCCATGGGCCACGGCATCGCCAGTGGAGTCTCCACCATCGGCCACGGCTTCTCCACCATCGGCCACGGCATTGTCAGAGGAGTCTCCAGCATCGGGCACGGCATCGCGTCAACCACCACCTCGGTAGGACGCGGATTTGTCCACGGCGCCACCGCCGTAATACACACCATGAAACGCGGCGCCACCGCCGTCTACCACCACGCCATCCAACCCGCCGCTACCCGCGTTACCGGGTTTGTTCGGCACACCACCCAAACCTTTGTCCAGGGCGCGCGCACCCTCTACACCGGCGCCACCCACGCCTACCACACCGTCACCCGCACCCTCACCACCGCCTACCACATAGCACGAGCTACCGTCACCCGAGCCCAACACGCCTTCGCAAACGCCGTCCACTTCACCACCACCAAAGCAGCACAAAAAGCCCTCGCCTTCAAAGAACGCGCCACCCACTTTGTCTGCACCACCAAAAAAACCCTCACCAACACCTGGAACACCGCCACCACCGGCGCCAAACACTGGGCACAATCCACCGCAGGACACACCACCGCCAAAATACTCGGCTGGATCTCCACCGGTACCGGAATCATCGGAGGAATACTCGACGTTACCGGCATTGGCGCCCCCCTGGGTTTGGCGCTCAACGGCATATCCCTTGTCACAGGACTAGGCCAAGCCGGAATTGATTGCACCGCCAACCTCAACGCCAACTGCGGCCTAGAACTCGGCACAGCCGCCCTCGGAGCCGTAGGACTCGGCGCACTCGGCAAAGCCAGCAGCAAAGCCATCACCACAGAAAAAGCCCTCAACGACGCCGAAGACCTCGCCAAAACCAGCAAAGGCATCGGCAAAGTAGGAGAAGACACCAGGGACGCCCGCAGAGCAACCTCCGCCAGCGGGAAAGCGAAACTCGAGCCATCAAGGCGCACACCAACATCGTGCGCGACCAACAGTTTCAGCGGCGACACCCCTGTACTGATGGCCGACGGTACCCACCAGGCCATCAAAAACATCAAACTCGGTGACCAAATCGCTGCCACCGACCCAGAAACCGGCGAACACACCACCCAAACCGTCACCCGACTCTGGGCACACCCCGCACACCTCTACACCCTCGAAATTGACAACGAACCACTCATAACCACCAACAACCACCCCCTGTGGAACACCACCACCCACACCTGGACCAACACCAACAAACTCACCACCAACCACTCCACACTCGCCTTTGACGGCACCGAACCACCCATCACCAAACCCCTCAACACCGGCAAAGCGCACGTTGACACCGCCTACAACCTCACCACCACCGGCCCCCACACCTACCACATCACCAAACACGAAATCCTAGTCCACAACTGTGATCCAGTTGCGAAGACTGGTGCAGATTCTTACGCTGTCGGCCCCGCCACCGAGAAGGTATCGACTGTTCTTGATCGGATAGATGCTGTTGGCAGTGCCCCGCCGGGATACAAAGGTGGCGCAGTGTTTCGTAACGACAAGAAAGTCTTACCAATAAAGCCTGGAATCACTTATCGAGAGTGGGATGTGAACCCCAAGACAGCCGGGATCAGCCGTGGTGGTGAACGGCTAGTAACTGGAAGTGATGGTTCCGTCTATTACACAAGCGACCATTACGGAACATTCTCTCTATTAAGGGGACCAACAAAATGATCAGCCATAGAGCCCTGCTGGAAGTTGAATCTCCATTCAGTCCACTTTTTCTCGTTGGATCACAAGATGTAATTGAGACGATTGTTCAAGACTTGCAAAGACTAAGTCTGACAGTATTCAGCATTAGAGGGAATCATTCAAAAACATTGACTGCTCTCATGCTGGAATTCGAAAAGCAAATGTCGTTTCCGTCTTACTTTGGCAGGAACAAAGATGCTTTGAACGAATGTATCATCGACCTCGACTGGTTGCCAACTAGCGCCGGTTATGTGTTGTTGCTGTCATCGCCAGATCAATGCTTGGTAGACGAAGGCGAAGAAGAAGTTCGGTGGTTCGTCAGCGCATTGACGGACGCTATTGCAACCTGGGCGGACCCAGTAACGGTAGGTGAACCATGGGATCGGCCCGCTCTTCCATTTCATGTAGTTCTTACAGGGTCTCAACGTGAAATCGAACACACATATCGACGGTGGGAGAATGCCTGCGGGAAATTCCCAAGACGCAACTATGGCGGATCAAGAGCCATCGAACTGGGACCCTGACGCAATAGGTCAATACAAGGTCGGCTCGGCATCGCAAAGCAGGATTGGAAGGCTTCTGTCAGAATCGTTGGGTGAGGCAACGTTCTGCGATGGCGCGGTGGCGCATCCTGCTTGCCATGCTGCTGGTGTGCGCGGAAGTGCTGGTAGGTGGCGGCATCGCGTTTGCCAACCATGGTGCTTGGCACCAGACCCTGGCAGCCACTCAATCGTCGTCGAACATTCACACCTCACCGCAACACGAAGATGACCCGGGTGCCTGCGGGGACGCCGAAGGGGACGCCGTCACCGCCACCGGAATCATCGGAGGAATACTCGACGTCACCGGGGTAGGCGCCCCCCTAGGTTTGGCGCTCAACGGCATATCCCTTGTCACAGGACTCGGCCAAGCCGGCATCGATTGCACCGCCAACCTCAACGCCAACTGCGGCCTAGAACTCGGCACCGCAGCCCTCGGAGCCGTAGGACTCGGCGCACTCGGCAAAGCCTCCAGCAAAGCCATCACCACAGAAAAAGCCCTCAACGACGCCGAAGACCTCGCCAAAACCAGCAAAAGCATCGAAGGCGCCGACAAAGCAGCCAAGGACGCCTCCGCCCTAGCGCCAGTCAAGAAAACCGGCGGAGCAGGGCCAGTCAAGACAGGACAAGAAGGCGAAGCCTACGTCCGCGCCCACTACGACATCGGCAAAAAGCCAACAATCATAACGATCAATGGCAACGGAAGAATCCCAGATGGGATAAACCATGAAGCAATCTCGGAGGTCAAAAATGTCTCCAAATTGTCGAACACAAAACAATTAAGAGATTACGCGGAGATGGCAAAGAAAAAGGGCCTACGTCTCGACATTTACGTCAGAAACCGCGGAAACACCAAAATATCTGGTCCGCTGCGCGCACTCGACAAAGCTTCAAAGAGTCCAGTTAACATCATTGAGGCCATACCACACCATAACAACTAGAGAGATTGGAGATAATTGTGGAAACTCAGGCTGAAATTCTTGCGAGGAGCCCGCTGGCACAAGAAAAGGCACGGCTGTATGCCTCTGACCCAGAATATCGGCGCCAAGTAGACGAAGTTGAGGAGCAACGCCGGAAAAGGATTGCGGCTTTTCAATTGGCTTCCCGACCTGTTTTGCAAGACCTCCTTGAATTAGGAATTGATATACCAAACATATATACTCAATTCCTAGACGTGGATGAACACATCGACACGGTTGCACCACTATTCCTTCAATATATCCGCAGTGGCTTATTGCCTGACGATGTCACGTGGGCATTAGTCTCAAGGTTAGCCACAAAGGAAGCCGGGAAATATTGGAGTGAAATCAAAGATCTATACTTGACTGAAACAAACGAAACGGTTAAGGAAGCTCTCGCTGGAACGTTGTCTGTGATTGCGCGAAAAAGGAATTACCAGGACCTAGTGGATTTCGTAAATACAGAATCACTTGGTGAGGCAAGACTCCTCTTCCTTCGGCCAATATTCCGCTACGGCGGAGACGAAGGGAAGCAACTCGTCATCTCCCTCCGCGACCACCCCCAAATGTACAAGGAAGCCACCTACCTGACCAGAAAACTCATCAAGAGCCGTCCAGCATATTACTAAGAAAATTCCTTTCGGGTCCGTCTCTCCGCAACTGTTGGTGAGGCACAGAGGCGAGACAACAATCTGATGATGAAGGCTGCCACCTGGGGAGTGACAGGGCAGGTCACCGTGTGTTCTGTCAGAATCGTGGGGTGAGGCGAGGTTCGGCGGCGACACGTTGGCGTGTGCTACTTGCCATGCTGTTGGCGTGCGCGGAAGTGCTGGTAGGCGGCGGCATCGCGTTTGCCAACCATGGTGCTTGGCACCAGACCCTGACAGCCACTCCATCGTCGTCGAGCATTCACACCTCACCGCACCACATTGCCGACGACGGTGGCGGTGAACCCGATGGGTGCGCCGTCACCGCCACCGGAATCGCCGGAGGAATACTTGACGTCACCGGGGTAGGCGCTCCCCTAGGACTAGCGCTCAACGGCATATCCCTTGTCACAGGACTAGGCCAAGCCGGCATCGATTGCACCGCCAACCTCAACGCCAACTGCGGCCTAGAACTCGGCACCGCCGCCCTCGAAGCCGTAGGACTCGGCGCACTCGGATCACTCGGCAAGGCCGCAAAAACAGAGAAAGCCCTCAACGACGCCGAAGACCTCGCCAAAACCAGCAAAGGCATCGGCAAAGCAAGCGAAGACGCCAGCGATGCCCGCAGTTTCGCGAAATCAGCGAAGGCCACTCAACTTGCAGAGAATCGGAAGGCGGGGAACGCGGCTGCAGACAAGATTGCCGACCGATACAAAGGATCACGGAGAGAAGTCACGCTCCAAACGAGCATTGGGGCACGCAGGATTGACGTCTTAACCCCGAAGGGTGACGCCATCGAATCTAAAGTCGGAAAAACGTCCCTGACAAAGCGTGTTGAATTGCAAATTCAAAAAGACAAGGAACTCCTAGACGATAAAAACTCGCCTGTTCGATCCGTCAAGTGGTATTTTGTTCGGAGCCCCAAGACCGGACTAGGTGGCCCATCCGGTCCACTTCAAAAACGCCTTTTAGAAGCTGGGATCGCGATAGTGAGGCATGATTAACAATGTATTATTCGAGCGACTATATTCCGTATGTCCCTCCTATAAAGGGACTTCCAGAAGAAATGAGCCGCAGGGACGCGCGCATATGTTTCAACCACGAACTTAAGCAAATCGATTTACGCATAGGTCAACTTCGCCAACTGTTGCGCGAGAATGGAATCAATCTCGATGACTCCGACAGGTCAATTCAAGAACTAAACGATTGGTTTGTTTCAAACATGCAAAGTTCTGAGTTGTATCCAGATCGTTTGGAAAATTATGGGTACGCAATTGTCACCGATATAGCGATGTACATTGGAAATCAACTGATCATTCGTAGTGATCATAAACTTCGATGGAGTCTAAACATAGGAGGCAAGAAGGGTTTTAGCTATCAACGCCGCGTGATCACTGGCTTTTCCAACGGGAACTATCCGAACTACGAAATGGACATTGATCAAACGATTGCAATCTATGGGGTGTGGGCAATTACCATTAATGAACGGAAGCAAGATAACGAATTTCTGGAGCTTATCGAATCCGCTTTATCCAAGGTCTAGTTGTGATTCGCCACATTATTAATCGGACTACTTCCGATTCTACAGGCGCCGATTCTCTGCCTAAGTATGGAGGGGAGGCGACTCTCTGATGATGAGGGCTGCCACCTGGGGAGTGACAGGGCAGGTCACCGTGTGTTCTGTCAGAATCGTGGGGTGAGGCGAGGTTCGGCGGCGACACGTTGGCGTGTGCTGCTCGCCATGCTGTTGGTGTCCGCGGAAGTGCTGGTAGGCGGTGGCATCGCGTTTGCCAACCATGGTGCTTGGCACCAGACCCTGGCAGCCATTCAATCGTCGTCGGGTATCCACACGTCACCGCAACATAGTGACGACGATGGTGACGGTGAACCCGATGGGTGCGCCGTCACCGCCACCGGAGTCGCAGGAGGAATACTCGACGTCACCGGGGTAGGCGCCCCCCTAGGTTTGGCGCTCAACGGCATATCCCTCGTCACAGGACTCGGCCAAGCCGGCATCGATTGCACCGCCAACCTCAACGCCAACTGCGGCCTAGAACTCGGCACCGCCGCCCTCGGAGCCGTAGGACTCGGCACACTCGGCAAAGCCTCCAGCAAAGCCATCACCACAGAAAAAGCCCTCAACGACGCCGAAGACCTCGCCAAAACCAGCAAAGGCATCGGAGGCGCCGAGAAAGCAGCCAAGGACACCTCTGCCCTAGCGCCAGTCAAGAAAGCCGGCGGAGCAGGGCCAGTCAAGACAGGACAAGAAGGCGAAGCCTACGTCCGTGCCCACCATAACATCGGAAAAAAGCCAGCGATCATGAGAATTAATGGGCGGGACAGAATTCCGGATGGGGAAAACAAAGAAGCAATCTCCGAAGTCAAAAACGTCTCTAAATTGTCGTACACAAAACAAATAAGAGACTATGCTGAAATGGCGAAGAAAAAGGGTTTGCGTCTAGATATTTACGTCAGGAACAACGGAAACACCAAAATATCTGGCCCCCTCCGAGCACTTGCAGACGATCCCAATAGTCTAATTAGAATCATCGAGACCATACCACACCACAACAACTAGAAGAATTGGAGATAGATGTGGAAACTCATGCTGAACTTCTAGCGAAGAGCCCAATAGCGCGAGAACAAGCAAGGCGATACGCTTCAGACCCAGAGTACAGACGTCAAGTTGACGAAGTTGAGGAGAAACGCCGCAAAAGGATCAATGCTTTTGATTTAGCTTCACAACCTGTATTGCAGGATCTCAAAGAGTTAGGTATTAACGTTCCGGATTTGTGGAGTGAGATTCTGAACATGGATGACAACATCGACACCGCCGCACCGTTATTTATAGCACATATTCGAGGCAATACTTTGCCGAATGATGTTCTCCAGGCACTTGCATCGAGATTAGCCACAAAAAACGGTGGTAAGTATTGGGACGAGATCAAGAACCTGTATTTAACATCAACCAACGCCGTAGTTGAGGAAACCCTCGCTGGAACTCTTGCAACAATTGCCAGAAAGAGAAATTATCACGATTTGGTGTCATTTGTCGAAGACGAGAAACTTGGGCCGAACAGATTGCTTTTTCTTCGACCAATATTCCGCTACGGCGGCGCCGAAGGAAAGCAACTCGTCATCTCCCTCCGTGACCACCCCCAAATGTACAAACAAGCCACCTACCTGACCAGAAAACTCATCAAAAGCAGACCAGCATATTACTAGAAAGTTTCCCTACCGCTCTGCCTCAGTTCAACTCTCAGGGACTGGCTAGGCACAGAGGCGAGACAATAATCTGATGATGAAGGCTGCCACCTCGGGAGTGACAGGGCAGGTGACGGTGGGTTCTGTCAGAATCGTTAGATGAGGCGAGGTACGGCAGTAATGCGGTGGCGCGTGCTACTTGCCATGCTACTGGTGTCCGCAGAAGTGCTGGTAGGCGGCGGCATCGCGTTTGCCAACCATGGGGCTTGGCACCAGACCCGGGCAGCCACGCAATCGTCGTCGAGCAGCCACACCACACCGCACCACATTGACGACGATGGTGACGGTGAACCCGATGGGTGCGGCGTCTCTGCCACCGGAATCGCCGGAGGAATACTTGACGTCACCGGTGTAGGCGCCCCCTTGGGTTTGGCGCTCAACGGCATATCCCTTGTGACAGGACTAGGCCAAGCCGGCATCGATTGCACCGCCAACCTCAACGCCAACTGCGGCCTAGAACTCGGCACCGCAGCCCTTGACAAAACCATCGCAATCTACAAACTTGGCGAAGGCTCTGCAGTAGTTGTTCGGCAACCGGATCTCTCAACGGTATGCGGAGTCGTATGTGAAAGATGGGAAATACTGTGACACTACTGCGTTTGAAGGCCGAAATAACCCTATACGAAGCAACAGCGGGTGGCCTACGTAGCACAATAGTTGGTCCGACACGATCACTCTTGCTCTCGTTTCCAACTTCAA
This sequence comes from Cellulomonadaceae bacterium, assembly GCA_031256435.1. GTDB lineage: Bacteria > Actinomycetota > Actinomycetes > Actinomycetales > Cellulomonadaceae > Xylanimonas. Next base: position 11,275 of record JAIRQO010000033.1, on the reverse strand, counting down.
ATTCTCAATCGCCCCAACTCCACGAATACATCCAATTTGGATGCATTATTGACCTCGGCCTAAGTGAGATTGCTCCTGGATTTGTTGGACAAAGCGAAATTACGGTTTGGTCGCACCTCATCACCGATTGTTCTACACGGGGCACATTGTTTAACCTGTGGTATGCAGGGAGAGTCGTTGGCGAAGGGGTCATCACGATACCTCCGGAGATAGCACTCCCCATCGCGTTCGGTGGGCCATTTTGGGGACACCCTGACACACTAGACGTGTGACATCACGCCGCCTTGCCGTCGCTGCGGCTCTCCTGCTGGTTGTGTGCGGCGCCTTGCTCATTACCGCGCGGCACCTGTCACCAGGGCAGTCCGGTACTCGCACCCCGAGTCTCACCACCGTCACTGAAGCCGCTCCCAGTCCGAGCAAGGAAGGGTCCAGGCTCATCATCGAATCCGTTGGCCTTGACGTCCCGCTGTCCGCGATGACGGCCTCACGCCACCTCATTGATCCGCCTATCATTGACGCCGCCTATGTCATCGCCAACATCGGCGTATCGCCCTCACACCACGCCCAAGGAACCGTCTACATTGCCATGCACGCGCTCCCTGACGGGCAACACGGCCCCGGTAACACCCTGATCGACCCCACCAGCCGTACCATCCTGGTCACCCCTGGAGATACCATCCTTGCCGACGGAACGGCCTACACCGTCATCACCGTGACAACCCAGTCAAAAGCGACCACCAGCCAGGACGCTCAACTCTGGAACCCCAACACCCCAGACCGCCTCATCCTCATCACCTGCCTCCCCACCCCTACCGGCGAGACTGCCACCCACAACATCATCATCTCTGCAGAGATCCAGCAACCGTGATGGGATAGAGAAAACGGTCTAACGGTACAGAAGCCAGCCAGTCATCTGAGCATGAAGGTTTCCGGCTGTTTACAGCAGTTGCTTGTCCCGGAGGTTCTCGGTGCTGGCGGTGACCTCGGGAACGCCCCACTGGGCCACCATGCGCTCTGACCAGCAGTGATCCGGGTTGGCAAAGTGTGCTGACAGGGTGGCATCGTACGCGCGGAGGGCCTCGGCCGTGGCGGGTTGATACCGGTCCCGGTGAACCACTACGTCATGCGGGAGGCGGGGCGTGGGCCGAGGTTCAACGCTCGGGTCCGGCTTGCCCAGGCACAGGCCCACAATGGGGTACACGTAATCGGGCAGACCAAGCAGCGCGGACACTTCGGCTGACTTGTGCCGAATGGTGCCAATCTGCACACCGGCATAGCCCAAGGATTCCGCAGCAATAACCGTGTTCTGCAATGCCAACGCGGCATCCACGGCGGAAATCAGGAGTGACTCCACGCCCGTGGGGTGGAACGGCTCGTTGTGCATGCCCACCGCCGTGGCGGCACGGCTGAGGTCCCCCACAAACAGCAGGAAGGTGCGGCAGGACTTCACTGAGGGCTGCGGAGCGCACTGGTAAATACCGGCAAGTACGTCAGGGTCTTCGACGACGATGATGGAGTAACTCTGGAACGCCTTCCACGTGGCGGCTTGGCGGCCCGCATCAAGAATCGCTTGGAGATCCGTGGGATCCACGGGCTCGGGCACAAACTTCCGCACGGAGGCGTGGCTCTTGAGAAGGTCAATAGTGGCATGGGTGGCGTCGAGCGCATCAGTCATGCCGCAGATCATAGAGCGAAGGCATGACGCGCCTCCATCACCTTGGCACGCGATGCGTGCAGGACAGCAGTGGGATGACTACACTCATGGATACCGCCACCGCACCTAGACGAGTCGTCCTGCATCGTGCTATTATCGTGTTGTGATACTATCGTGAGGTGATTCGGTCATTCGGGAACAAGAGAACAGAAGCGATCAAGAACCTTGTTCGCGTCAAAGGAATTCATCCGGATGTGCAACGGGCTGCAAACCGGAAACTGGAGATGCTGGACGTTTCTCGATCACTCGCAGATCTCCGGATTCCCCCCAACAATCGCCTTGAGAAACTACGCGGTGACAGAGAAGGACAGTGGTCTATCCGAGTCAACGACCAGTACCGCATTTGCTTCACGTGGACCGATCTTGGCCCCACCAACGTTGAGTTTGTTGATTACCACTAGGAGAACGCCACCATGACTGAAATAGCACACGCACCTATCACGCCCGGAGAGATTCTCAGTGAGGAGTTCCTCAAGCCGCTAGGAATCAGCCAGTACCGGCTCGCTCAAGCCACGGGATTGACCCCCACGCACATCGGCCAGATTGTCCGAGGAAAACGGCGCATTACCCCGGATGCTGGACTACGAATCTCCCGCGCACTTGGAGTTAACGCCTACTACTGGATTGACCTTCAAATGAACTATGACACCACCATGGCTCGCCTAGAGTTGGACCGTTCAGCAATTCTCGACTCTGTTCCCGTGCTGGTTGCGGTCTAGTGCATCCACAGTGCATGAGCGTCCAGAGAACAAACCACGCTAGCTTGGGCGTGCCTTGCCTAGGGTGAAGGGGAGGGACTGCTGGGACAGCGCGCGTTGGTGGGCGAAGGCTTGACGGCGTATTGCTACAGCCATTTCTCGGTCTCGGCGGGTGATGAGCACCGCGTGGAGGAAAGCCTCGGGGTGAGTTCCCAGCGGTGGGGCAGGCGCCACGTACCGTTCCACGCGGGCCGCCAACTCGTCAGACAATTGCGCCCTGCTGGTGGGCGCCAAGCGAGGTGCGCGGTCCAGAAACCTCCGCGCCGCCACGGCCAAACCGTCAGGCAACCGAGCCATATCGGCTGTTCCTGCCCAAACAGCCAACTCCGGGGGCATGACGAGGTCCACTTTCCTATCTCGTGCGCCACGAATCCGAATAGCGTACGTCCCCGCGGCAATGTCACCGAGGCGTTTACCCCGCGCATTGGCCATGGACACCAAGGCGGCAACGCCGCCCATCGTCAGATAGATCTCCAACACGCCTAGCAGAGCACGAATCAACGCGTGACGGAAACGTACCGGCCCGGCATCGTCGCGCACAATGCGGATACCTGTGGCGAGTTTCCCTAAGGATCGCCCACGGGACAAACTCTCTATCGCAGAAGGAACAATAACGAGCGCGATGACCATGGCCGAGATTCCCATGGCTCCGTACCAGTGCTGCCCTCCCCCATCCACCACGGTGAATCCTGCGGAGGCGATCACCAGGAAGGACGCCAGGACCACCAGCGCATCCAGCAGGGCTCCCAAGGCGCGCGTGATGAAGGACGCGGGACGGGCATCAAGCATGACACCCTCGCCAATCACCACGCCATCGATCAGCACGCCATCGATGCCCATGCCATCGATCCCCCGGTCCGTCATGGGGATGATGGTGCCACATGGACGGTGCCTCACGAGGACACGGGGCACATTCCGGGTCCGCATCTGTGGCACCATCGGCGCTATGGATCTGGAGGCGTACACCGGCGTGCGCACCCAGTCCTGGAAACGGTTGGACACGCTCGCCAAGAAACGGCGTTGCACGGGCCCTGAATCTGACGAGTTGGTGCGTTTGTATCAGGATGTGGCCACGGACCTGTCCGTGATCCGATCCACGGCGCCGGATCCCGCCGTGATTACTCGTCTGTCTGATCTGCTCAGCCGTGCCCGGACCAGGATTTCTGGTACGCACGAGCCGTCCTGGACTGCCGTGGCGCGCTACGCCGTGGTGACCATCCCTGCCGCGCTGTATCGCGTGCGTTGGTGGACCTTGGGTGTGGCCGTGGCCTTTGTGGTGATTGCCGTGCTGGTGGGCTGGCGGGTAGCCACGGTTCCCGAGGCGCTGGCCGCCATGGGCACCCCCACCCAGCGGTTGGACTACGTGCACGAGGCTTTTGCGGCGTATTACGAACCCGGGGCCGATTTTGCCGCGATGGTGTGGACCAACAATGCGTGGATAGCCGCGCAATCCGTGGCCTTTGGCATCACCGGGATCTGGCCGGTGATAGTGCAGGTGATCAACGCCGTGAACGTGGGCGCTGCGGGAGGGTTGATGGCCGCATACGGGGAAGCGGGGAAGTTCTTTGCGCTCATTGCCCCGCACGGGCAACTGGAACTCACGGCCATTTTTGTGGCGGGCGGGGCCGGGTTGAAATCCTTCTGGACCGTGGTGAATCCAGGGCCTCGGCGGCGCCTGGTGGCCGTGGCCCAAGAAGGACGCGCGCTCATCACTGTGGCAGTGGGGTTGGCCGGGGCACTGTTGGTGTCCGGGCTGGTAGAGGGATTTGTCACGGGTTCCGCGCTGCCGTGGTGGCTGAAGATTCTCATCGGCACGGTGGCCTTGGTGGCGTTCTGGCTGTACGTGCTGGTGCTGGGCAAGCGAGCTGTGGCGGACGGTGAAACAGGTGACCTGGATGCCGAGAGGGCCGGGGCTGTGGTTCCCACGGCGGCCTAAAGGGACAGAATTGACGATACGACGATGAAGGAGATCTGATGAGTACGGGCAATGGTCCATCAGGATGGGGAGACGCGCCACGCTTTGGTGCCGGAGTGCCTGGGTTCGGGGCTGGGCCAGGTGCTGCTGGGCCGGGGTACGGAGCTGGGCCGGGTGCTGCTGGGCCGGGGTACAGGCAGCCTGCCTACGGTCCGCCCGGTGGTGCCATCTATCCGCCGCAGGCCGATAAACCCGGCATCATCCCGCTGCGTCCCTTGAGCATGGGAGAGATTTTCGACGGCGCTTTCAGCGCGATTCGGCACAATCCCAAGGTCATGCTGGGATTTGTGGCGCTCGTGATTCTGGCTGCCACAGTGGTGGGGGTCCTACTGGGACAACTCATTGTTCCGGCGTTTGGAAGGCTATTCGGTTCCCTGGTGATTGGTGGTGATTTTGACGCCACGGACATGGGAACCCTGGGCTCGCCTGGCGTGTGGGCGCAACTCACCTCCATATCGCTGGGCGCCGGCCTGACCTTCCTGGTGGCCAGTCCCATCCTGAACGGGATCCTCACAGTGTCCGTTTCCCGCTCCACACTGGGTGACCGGGCTACCGCCACCGAGGTGTGGCACCGGGTGAGGCCACGCCTGGGGCGCCTCATTGGCTGGAGTTTCCTCTACCTGCTCGGCATCATCCTGGTGATTGCCATTCCCACGGCAGCCATGGTGGGGTTGCTGATCCTCATAGGAGACAACGCAAGCGGTGCCATTGCCTTGGTCATTGTGACGTACATTGTGCTCGTCATTGCCCTGACCTTGTGGATCACCGTGCGAACCCTGATGGTCCCCCCAGCCCTGGCCTTGGAGACAGGCCGGTTGTGGGCTACCGTGGCACGCGGCTGGAAGCTCACGCGCGGGGTGTTTTGGCGAACCCTGGGCATCTACCTCCTGGCGTCAATCATCATCAGCGTAGCCGCCTCGGTGATGGGCACGCCCGTGTCCCTGGTCATGAGTTTTGGGATGGCCAGCCAGTCCGGACTGGTGATTGCCGTGGTGTCCGTGCTGACGTCCGTGGTCACCATGATGGTGCAAACCATCTTCTTGGGAGGCGTGGTGTCCCTGCTCTACATTGATACCCGCATGCGCCGTGAAGGGCTAGAAGTGGCCATGGCGGCTGCGGCTGCGGAGGTACACCGGTCCCTGTGATTGCTCTCCAGCCCCCACTCGATCCCGGCGCCGAGGAGGCTCGCCGCTGGCTGATTGAGGAGTTGGCGCGTCCAGAATATGACACCTCACCGTCCCTCTTGGAACGTCTGATTACCTGGATTATTGACCTCTTTGATCGGATCGACGGAGCGGGCCCGCCGGGGCTGTACGTGTTGCTGGCGGTCCTGGCCGTGGCGGCACTCGTGGTGGTGGGGCTGGTGGTGGCTGGTCCCGTGAGGCGTGGCCGTGGACGTGCGGCGCGGGTGGGTATGCGTGAATCTGACGACGAACGCAGCGCGGCTCAATTGCGCGCTGCGGCGGAGGCTGCCGCCGCGCAGGAGGCGTGGAACGTTGCTGTGGTGGAACGGTTCCGCGCCGTGATTCGCTCGCTGGAGGAACGCCTCATCATTGAGCCTGCCACAGGGAGCACTGCTCAGGAAGCCGCTCACGCCGCCTCGGATCGATTGCCAGCGCAGGCTTTAGGACTCCATCACGGCGCTGTGATATTTGACCGGGTGCTTTACGGACACCACTCCGCCACCCGGGACGACGATCAAGAAATGCGTGCGCTCGATCTCCGTGTTGGTACCGCGCGGGCTTCGGTGCCTCGTGCCGGGGTTGCTGATGGTGGGGTTGCTGGGGTTGCTGGGTTTGCGGGTACTGGGGTACCGGACGCTGACGTCTCTCAGGACAACGCTGTGGCGGTGGTCCCATGACGTTTGGGCAGGCAACACCGGGAACGGACAGGCAGGGGAAGTCTGTGCGTTTGAAGAAACTGCGCGTGAACACATTGCGCTGGAATAGGCCAGGCTGGAGAAAACTGCGGTGGGCGTTGATGATTGTGGGGGCCTTGACGCTCACGGTGGCAATCCTCGCGGTGACGCGTCCGAACACCACCACTACCTCTTGGGCGCCGGATTCGGTTGCTCCCCAAGGTGCGCGTGCAGTGGCTCGCGTGTTGGGCCGTCACGGCGTGGAGGTGCATCACGTGACCACGGTGGCAGACGCCGCTGGGCGTGCGGCACCTGGGACTACGTTGTTGGTGACACCGTCATGGTGGCTGAGCGACGAGCAAGCGCAGGTGATGGCAGACACGGAAGCGGACCTGGTGCTTCTGGACCCCGTTCCCGCCCTGGTTGCTGAGTTTTGGCCTGATGATGCCGTGTTGTCCCCACCACCGTTCTCGTCCCCAGCGCCATCACCAGCAGTGCCATCACCCACCGCGCCATCCCCCAGGGTGTTCTCCTCCGAAGCGTTCTTCCCTACTGATCAGGGTGAGGTGGCTCGGCTGAGCGGGGATCGCTCCGTGGTGGCGTTCCGCAGTGGCTCATTCCTGACCAACCAGTACATCACGGAAGGCAACAATGCCCAGGTGGCCTTACGGGAATTGGGCCGGAATCCCACCCTGGTGTGGCTTGTGCAGGAGTCTGCCGATTTGACAAAGGGAGTGGATCCGGGTTCTCCGGGTGCTTCTGTTGTGCCGCCGTGGGCGCCGTTGGTAGCGCTGTGGGCAGTGCTGTGCGTGGTGGTTGCGGCGCTGTGGCAAGGCCGGAGGTTCGGCTCGCTGGTGAGTGAACCCATGCGTGTGGTGATCCCTTCCGCAGAGACGGCCCACGGGCTTGCGCGGCTGTATCGTCGCTCCCGAGACTTCCACCACACCGCCGCGGCCCTGAGAGCAGGAACAGCGGCGCGCCTGGCCGCTCACCTGGGCGTACCCATGTCTGCCACACCTGATGCCGTGGTGGCTGCGATCCTCCAGGTGGTGGCGCCCCATCTGACCGAAGTCCAGGTAAATGCGGTCCTGTTTGGGCCGGATCCCACCACGGATGCCGAACTTGCTCACCTCGTTACTGAACTCGATTCCCTTCAACAAAAGGTGCTCCACCCATGACGAACCCACCCATGACAATTCCACCCCTGACACATCCACCCACGGCACCACTGCCTGACTCCGGCCCGGCTGCCACGGGAAACACCACAGGAGATCCCCGGGCAGCCTTGGCCGCCGTACAGGCCGAGGTGCGCAAAGCCGTGGTGGGCCAGGAAGCCGCTGTCACCTCGCTGCTCATCGCCCTGCTCTGCTCCGGTCATGTGCTTCTGGAAGGGGTGCCCGGTGTGGCTAAGACCCTTCTGGTGCGCGCGCTTGCTGCCGCGTTGAGCCTGGATACCAAGCGCGTGCAGTTCACTCCGGATTTGATGCCCGGTGACGTGACGGGGTCGCTGGTGTATGACGCTCGCACAGCAGAGTTTTCTTTCCGCGAGGGGCCTGTATTCACCAACCTGATGCTCGCCGATGAGATCAACCGCACGCCGGCAAAGACCCAGGCCTCACTCCTGGAAGCCATGGAGGAACGGCAGGTGTCTGTGGACGGCACGCCGCGCGTGTTGCCGGATCCGTTTATTGTCATTGCTACGCAGAACCCCGTGGAATACGAGGGGACGTATCCGTTGCCCGAGGCTCAACTGGACCGGTTCTTGATGAAGGTGCTGCTGCCGGTGCCCGAGCGTCAACAGGAAATTGAGGTGGTGGCGCGTCACGCCCAGGGATTCAATCCGCGTGATCTGGCGGGTGCTGGTGTGTCCGCCCAGGCGAGTGCCACGGATCTTGCCGCTGCGCGTGCTGAGGTTCAGCGCGTGGAGGTTGCCCCGGAGGTTCTTGCCTACATGGTGGACCTGTGCCGCGCTACCCGGCATTCGCCCTCGGTGCTACTTGGAGTGTCTCCGCGTGGTGCCACGGCGCTCTTGGCCACGTCTCGCGCCTGGGCGTGGCTCAGTGGCCGAACCTTTGTCACCCCGGATGATGTCAAAGCCCTGGCTCACCCCACGTTGCGCCACCGCCTCGCCCTGCGCCCGGAGGCAGAACTGGAAGGGGTCACCGCGGAATCTGTGCTGACGTCCATCCTTGCCACGGTTCCGGTACCGCGCTGATGGCACTCACGTGGCGCGCTCTCGCTCTGGCGGGCATCGGGATCATCCCGGTGCTGCTGTGGCCTGCGCCGGGAACGGTCCTGGCGTGGGCGGCAGTGATCCTGGTGGTGGTACTCGTTGACCTTGCCCTCGCCGCAGCGCCCGTGAACTGTGAACTCCAACGAACCGTGCCGCCGTCGGTGCGCTTTGGGCAGGAAACCCAGAGCGTCCTGACCGTCCGGAACCTCAGCACCCGGACCGCGCGATTCACTATTCGGGACGCCTGGCCACCGTCAGTGGTTCCCGAGGCCACAGAAGCATCGGAACGGACCGTGGCATCAGCGGCGGCCGTCACGGCACATTCCGCTCGGCACAGCGCCACGGTGCGGCCAGGTGACGGGGCGCGGTTCACCACGGTGTTGCTGCCTCGGCGCCGAGGAGACCGCCACGCCGGACCCGTCACGGTTCGCTCGTGGGGGCCGCTGCGCATTGCGGCCAGGCAACGGTCCTACCCGGTGGCCGCTCGCCTGCGGGTGTTGCCAGAGTTCTCGTCGAGAAAACACCTCCCCTCCCGGCTGGCACAGTTGCGAGAACTGGATGGACGAGCATCCGTTCAGATCCGAGGACACGGTACGGAATTCGATTCCCTGCGGGAATACGTGATGGGTGATGACGTGCGCTCTATCGACTGGCGAGCCACGGCGCGGCGGGGCGATGTGGTGGTGCGCACGTGGAGGCCGGAGCGGGATCGCCGTGTGTTGATATTGCTGGATACCAGCCGAACCTCGGCGGCGCGCACGGGGGATGCTCCCCGGCTGGATACCGGCATCGAGTCCGCCCTACTTCTCGCTGCATTGGCGGATCGCGCTGGGGATCGCGTTCAGGTGCTGGCCTTTGACCGGCAGGTGCGTGCCCGCATGCTGGGGGCCACGGGGCCGCGCCTCCTGCCTGCAGTGGCCGAGGCACTCTCCACGCTGGAGCCGCGCCTCACCGAAATGGATTGGCCCGGTGCCGTGGATCAGGTGCTGCGGCAGGTCAGCCAACGTGCGTTGGTGGTCCTGCTGACATCCCTGGATCCTGCGCCCGTGACCAGCGGACTCATGCCCGTTATTGCCCACCTGACCTCCCGCCACCACGTGGTAGTAGCGTCCGTGGATGATCCGGAGGTGGATGGGCTGCGCGTGGGTGGCGTGGGCGGCGCTCAGCATGATGCTGCCTCTGGGTATGAGGCTGCCTCCCCCTATGACCATGCTGCAGCAGAACGCCTTCACCTCCAGCGCGCCGCCTGTGCCGCAGACCTGCAACGCCTTGGCGCCACGGTCATCACCGCCCTGCCGGACGCCTTGCCTCCCGCCCTCGCAGACACGTACATAGCCCTGAAAGCCGCCGGCAAACTCTAGGGCTGACGTGGTACCGCGTGGTCACCTACAGAACACAAGTGCCCGGAGCAGGTCAGCTGCTGCAGCACTTCAGCGCCCACCACCACGTCATTCCCTACAGAACATCCGCCAAGAACTGACCGGTGTAGCTTTCAGGTACAGCGGCTACGGCCTCGGGGGTGCCTTCGGCCACCACCAGTCCGCCCCCGGAACCACCTTCCGGCCCCAGGTCAATGACCCAGTCCGCACTCTTGATCACGTCAAGGTTGTGTTCAATCACAATGACGGTGTTCCCTTTGTCCACTAGGGACTGCAGGACACCAAGCAACTTCCGAATATCCTCAAAGTGTAGGCCCGTGGTGGGTTCGTCGAGCACGTAGACCGTCCTGCCGGTGGAACGCCTCTTGAGTTCCGAGGCGAGTTTCACGCGCTGTGCCTCGCCTCCGGAGAGGGTGGGCGCGGGTTGCCCCAGGCGCACGTACCCCAACCCCACATCCACCAGGGTGGTCAGGTGCCGGGCAATGGCAGGGACGGCCTCAAAGAAGGTGGCCGCCTCCTCAATGGGCATGTCCAGCACTTCGGCCACGGTCTTACCCTTGAACCGCACTTCCAGGGTTTCGCGGTTATACCGCGCTCCGTGGCACACCTCGCACGGAACGTACACGTCCGGAAGGAAGTTCATCTCAATCTTGATGGTGCCGTCCCCGGAACAAGCGTCACAGCGCCCACCCTTGACGTTGAAGCTGAACCGCCCCGGCCCGTACCCGCGCACCTTGGCCTCTTGGGTTTCCGCAAAGAGTTTCCGCACGTTGTCCCACAGGCCCGTGTACGTGGCGGGGTTGGAGCGCGGCGTGCGTCCAATGGGCCCCTGGTCCACGTGAACCACTTTGTCCAAAGCGTCCAGCCCGGTCACGCGCGTATGGCGCCCGGCCACCCGGCGAGCGCCGTTGAGTTCGTTAGCCATCACCGTGTACAAAATAGAGTTGACCAGCGTGGACTTTCCGGAACCGGACACGCCCGTCACGGCGGTGAACACTCCCAGCGGGAAGTCCACCGTGAGATCCAGCAAGTTGTTTTCCCGCGCCCCCACCACACGCACCATGCGTGAGTCATCCACCGGGCGGCGGATCTCCGGCGTGGCAATCTCGCGCCGTCCGGACAAGTATGCCCCCGTGAGCGAATCCGGGTTTGCCAACAACCCTTCCAAGGAACCGGAGTGAACAATGTGCCCGCCGTGCTCCCCCGCCCCCGGGCCGATGTCCACAATCCAGTCCGCGGTGCGCACGGTGTCTTCATCATGTTCGACGACAATCAGCGTGTTCCCCAGGTCCCTCAAGCGGGTGAGCGTCTCTACCAGGCGGCGATTATCGCGCTGGTGCAGCCCAATGGAGGGTTCG